>JAKAJN010000015.1 GCA_021813725.1 bacterium
CTGCTTTCTCTCTGCTTCTTCTCTGCTTCTTCTCTGCTTCTTCTCTGCTTTCTGTCTGCTTTCTCTCTGCCCCTCAAAGCGCCGCCAGCTCTCCCCCGCACCGTTCGCAGTACCACTCCGTCGGGAAGTTGAGCGTGCCGCACTCCTGGCACCGCAGCGACTTGATCGCCTCGCTCGTGCGGGGCGTCGGTCGCCCGAAGAAACTCTCCCTCGGCGGCGTCATCTCCTGACTCACCCGCGGCTCGGGCACGGGGTCCGGGAAGGGAGTCGGAGGCTCGGGCAAGGCGTAGGGGTTTGGCTCCTCAGGAACGGGCGTCGGCTCCGGCTCCTGCGCGACGGTCGGCGGCGGCGGCTGTGCCACGCCTCGCCGGGGCGTCGGCGTGGCCCGACGCGGCTCCGGAGTCGCCCGCTTGGGAACCAACGCCGGTTCCGCCGGATGGCGCACCTCCACCGGCGTCGGACGGCCAACCACCGACTTCAGAAACGCCAGCTCGTCGAAGCTCGGCGCGAGCGGCTGGGCCGGCTCAACGGGCGCGATGATCGACTGCTCGTGAATCGGAATCGTCGGCGCCGTCGGTTGGAGCGGTGCAATCGCCTCGGCAGCCACTTCCGATGCGTCGGTCCGCTCCGGAGCTGTCGTCTCGCCGAAGGTCGACGGTGACACCGTCGGCAGTGATTCCCCGGACGCGGCATCCGACAGCGCCGCGTCAACCGTCATGACGGCTTCGCCTTCGCCCGACGCCATCGCCGGCGCGTCAGCGCTCGCCGGCTCCTCCCACGAGCCGGCGGGCCCCTCGCGACCGGCAACCTCTGCCAGCACTTCGCGCAGGCGATGCAGCTCGTCCCGCAGCGTATCGCGCTCGCCCGTGGCGAGCCCCAGTTCGTCGTCGTGCTTCGCGCGCCGGCGTTCCCACTCCTTTTCGCTGTACTCACCAACGGCAAACCGCAGCTCGGCCTCGGCACGCTCCTCACGTTTGCGCGCGACCGCCTCTTCCTTGTCGGTCAATCGGGTGGCGACGTCCGCCGCCGCGGTGTGCACGGAATCCGATGCCGCGACCAGCTTGGCCTGCACCTTGTCGAGCTTCGCAGCGTAATCGTCGTGGACCTTCTGGAAGACGGCGGGCGGCGTGCTGTCGCGCCTGCCCTCCAGCGCCACGAGCCAATCGCCAACCTTGCGCCGCTCGGCCAGCAACTTCGTCACCGTCTCCACCGCGTCGCGATCCGGGGTGCTCATCTGCGGGGTTACCTCTCAGCGGGTCGGGACGCCTGCCGCAGCGCATCGAGCTCGGCGAGTGCGGCGTCCGGAAGGGAGCGTACGGCGCCAAGCGCGCGCGCCGTCCACAGAGTGCGGGCGCCGTTCTCGAGACTCTCCATGCGCTGGTGCGCCTGAGTCAGCGTCGCGCCGAGCGTCAGCGCGCCGTGGTGCGCCATCAGGAAGGCGTCGTGCGACGCCCAGTACGGGTCAAACGCATCGGCGGCGGCCTCGGTACCCGGCGTTCCGTACGGGACCAGCGCCACCGGACCGACGCCATAGCGCAGTTCGGCCAGTGCCGTGGTGGCGATCGTCTCGCCGGTGATCGAAAAGGCCGTGGCCACGGGAGGATGGGCGTGGACCACCGCACGTGCATCACTGCGCCGCGCGTAGGCGCGCAGGTGCACGGCCAGCTCGGAGGTCGGGCGCCGTGTGCCGTTGCGCACGGCGCCGTCGAGACCGAGTTCCACGAGATCCTCCGGACGAAGGTCCACCTTGGAGAGACCGGCCGGCGTGACGAGCAACGCGTCCACGCCGACCCGGACGGAGACATTCCCGTCCTGGCCTGCGATCAGTCCGCGTTCGTAAAGGCGCCGGCAGATGGTGCATACCATCTGCCGGAGATCGTCGGTCCGGTGCGTGTCGGCTACCCCATCTTCTTATAGACGATCCGACCGTCCACGAGGGTACATCCCACGCGACCGTGGAGGATGCGGCCGGCGTAGGGTGTGTTGCGCCCCTTGGTCAGGAAGCCGGCCGGATCCACGGTCCATGCCTGATCCGGATTGAAGACGGTGATGTCGGCGGCCGACCCGCGGCGCAGCGTCCCACCCGGGAGGTTGAACAGCCGGGCCGGCGCGCAGGACATTCGCTCCACCAGCGTCGGCAGCGAGATGATACCCGACTTCACCAGCCAGGTCACGTTGACGGCGAGCGCGGTCTCCAAACCGATGATCCCGTTTGGGGCATCGCTGAACTCGCGCTGTTTCTCGTCATTGTGATGCGGCGCGTGGTCGGTGGCGATGACATCAATGGTCCCGTCCTTCACCGCCTGCTGCACGGCCTCGACGTCGGCGGCGGTGCGCAGCGGCGGGTTCATCTTGGCGTTCGTGTTGTACCCCTCCACCATCTCGTGCGTGAGCGAGAGGTGATGCGGGCAGGCTTCGGCCGTCACGGGAATGCCCCGCTCCTTCCCCCATCGGATGAGCTCGACCGAACCCTTGGTGCTCATATGGCAGAGGTGGACGTGGCCGCCCGTGAGCCGCGCGAGGAGGATGTCGCGAATGGCCATGATCTCCTCGGCCTCCGCGGGAATGCCCTTGAGTCCGAGGCGCGCGGAGACGAAGCCCTCGTGCATCGCGCCGCCGGCGGCGAGCGTCGGCTCCTCGCAGTGGTCCGCGACCGGAATGCCGAAGGTGCGCGCGTATTCGAGCGCGGTGCGCATCAACTGCGCGCTCACCACCGGCTTGCCGTCGTCGCTGACCGCGACGGCGCCGGCGTGCACCATCTCGCCAAATTCGGCGAGGCGCTCGCCCTGCTGGCCAATGGAGATGGCGCCGATCGGATAGACGCGGGCGGCGCCGGCCGCGCGGCCCTGCTTGAGAACGAAGCCGATGGCCGCCTGGTTGTCGGTGACCGGGTCGGTGTTGGGCATGGCGCAGACAGCCGTGAAGCCGCCGGCGGCCGCGGCGCGCGCACCGGTGAGAATGGTCTCCACGTCCTCCCGCCCCGGCTCGCGCAGGTGGCAATGGACGTCAATGAATCCGGGCGCGACCACCTGCCCCGCACAGTCAACGACCTCGGCGCCGTCCGGCTGGGCGATGTTCCCGCCGAACGCCTCGACCTTGCCGTCCCGCACGAGCAAGTCGCCCACACCATCGAGTTGGGACGACGGGTCGAGGAGGCGCCCACCCTTCAGCAGCACGTCACGATGTTCAGTCATCAGCGTTCGCCGCCCTTGGCGGCCTCGGCAAGCGCCGGCGCGTGGCCGGCAAGGAGATAGAGCACGGCCATGCGCACCGCCACGCCGTTGGTCACCTGGTCCAGGATCACGGAGTGCGGGCCGTCGGCCACCTCGGAGTCGAGTTCGACGCCGCGGTTGATCGGACCCGGGTGCATGATCACAATGTCGCGCGGCGCGCGCTCCAGCCGTTCGCGCGAGATGCCGAACACGCGGTTGTACTCGCGCAACGACGGGATGTAGCCGGCGGTCATGCGCTCAAGCTGGAGGCGCAGCACGTTGAGCGCGTCGGCCCACTCGATGGCCTGCTCGACGCGGTCGAAGATCGTGACGCCGAAGTCTCCGATGGCCGTCGGCAGCAGCGAGCGCGGCCCGCACACCGCAACCTCGGCGCCCAACTTGGTGAGTCCCCAGATATTGGAGCGCGCCACCCGCGAATGGAGCACGTCGCCGACGATGCAGACGCGCCGGCCGGCGAGCGACCCGAAGCGCTGTCGCAGCGTCAGGAGGTCGAGCAGTCCCTGCGTGGGGTGCTCGTGCGTACCGTCGCCCGCATTGATGACGTTGCTTTCGATGCGTTCGGCGAGGAACTGCGCGGCGCCGGACGACGCATGACGGATGACGACCATGTCAATCCGCATCGCCTCGAGATTCTTGGCGGTGTCGACGAGCGTCTCGCCCTTCGTCACCGAACTGGCGGCGGTGGCCACGTTGACGGTGTCGGCCGACAGGCGCTTCTCGGCGAACTCAAACGAGATGCGCGTGCGCGTGGACGCTTCGAAGAACAGATTGACGACCGTGGCGCCACGCAGCGTGGGCACCTTTTTGATGGCGCGTTCGCTGATTTCGCGCAGCGGTTCCGCGGTGTCGAGAATGAGCGTGATCTGCTCGGCGGACAAATGCTCGAGCCCGAGCAGGTCCTTGCCGAGCGGAGCGCTCACGTTTCCTCCCCGGCGATGACCATGGTGACTTCGTCGCGGCCGTCGAGTTCGCTGACCAGCACGTCCACGCGACCGCCCTTCGGGACATCGATGGTGCGCCCCACGACATCGGCGTGGATCGGCAGCTCGCGCCCGCCGCGGTCCACGAGCACGGCCAGCATGATGCGGGCCGGGCGGCCAAAATCGGCGAGCTCATCGAGCGCCGCGCGAATGGTGCGCCCGGTATAGAGCACGTCATCCACGATGCAGACCGTCTTGCCGTCGATCTCCCACGGAATCACGGTCTTGCCCACGATGGGGCGCGGGCCGACGGTCTGCAGGTCGTCGCGATACAGCGTGATGTCGAGGGCCCCGCGCGGTACCGCCGCGCCTTCTCGCTCGGCAATCAGCCGCGCCAGCCGATCCGCGAGTTGCACGCCGCGTCGCTGGATGCCGACGAGCGCGAGCGACTCAGCGCCGTCCGCCCGCTCCACAATTTCGTCCGCCATGCGCGCCACGGTGCGTTCGAGCGCACGCGCGTTGAGGACGACGGTCGGGGCGTTGGCCATGCGAGAAGGAATATGCGCCCGAGACTGCCAGTTGGACAACGGGCGGATGCGAAAAAGCCCCCGGCGAAGGCCGGAGGCTTGCGACGCGCAGCGGACGCGCGGCCGTTCGTACGCGCGGCACGTCCCCCGCTCAGGCCGCCCGGCGCGGCGTGGCCGGGACGAGCGTGGCCTGGGGACGGGCGAGGTACACCTTCTCGCGGCCCGGGCCCACGGCGTCACGGCGCAGCGGGTACGGAATCCACCCAATGATCGTGCCCCGATCATCGCACAGGCACAGCAGGGATCCGCCGGTTGTCATCAACACTCTCGCTTCCACTGGGGGGTCCTCCATTGCGTCACCCCGGCCTCGGGCTCGCCTGCGGGGGTTCACTCTCTATGACACCCACGCACGGGAAAAGGTTTGCCGATGCGTCGGCGCGGCGATAACGTGCGGGCAGCCGAACCCCGCACTCACCGGCCTCACCCCGTGCTCACCATCCGTCCACGCTCGCTCAAAACGCTGGTCGCGCGCGTCTCCCTCTTTGCGTTCGCGCTGCTGGCGCTGAGCGTGGCGGTCGGGACGCTGGTGGTGCGCTACACCTACCTCACGCTCGAGACGAGCCTCGCCGACCGGGTGGGGCTGTGGGTGCGCGGCACGCTGCAGGAACAGGGGCACGCGGCGCTGTCCACGGCCGAGGGGCGCGCCTACAGCGAGGCCGCCATTGCCCTCGCCCGCACCCCGAAGAACGCGGATCTCCAGCGTCGGTTCACGACGGAACACATCGCGGTGCTCGATCGCCGCAACTATGCGGCGCTCGTGCTCTTCGACCGCGACGGCCGCGCCGTGTATGCCTGGACGCGCATCGGCGTAGTGCCGCCGCCAACCACGCTGCCGCGCGCGATCTTCACGCTGCTCGACACCGCCACGACGTTCGGCGGCTTCCTGCGGTGGGGTCATGAGATCTACCGCGTCGGCGGAGCGCAGCTCCGCGGCGACGATGGCATCGCCGCCGGCGGGTACGCCGTCATCGGCGCGCCGGTCAATGACGCGTATCTGGCCGACCTGCACCGCCCCATCGCCCTGCCCATGCGGCTCACGCTCGACTCCGTGCGCGCGGACGCGCCGGCGCGTCACCCGGCGGGCGATTCAATCATCGTCTTCGAGCCGCTGCGCGATGTGCTCGGCGCTCCGCTCGGCACGCTGCGCGCTCCGGTGGACCGGCATCAGGAGCAGCATCGCTTCGCCCTGGGCCTGGTGGTGCTCGGCCTGGTGCTGGTCGGCGGTGCGCTCACGGCGTGGGCCGCCTGGTTCTATGGCAAACGCCTCCTGCTCGAGCCGCTCGAACAGACCGTGCGCGACGTGGAGGCGATGCGCGGGATGCACCGCATTCGCGAGCTGTCGCTCGACCTCAATGTGCAGGAGTGGGAAATCCTGCGCGCCGCCTTCAATGAGACGGTGCGGTCGCTCGAGGAATTCCAGCGCCGGTACCGCGACGTGTTCGACCAGACCCCGGACCCGCTCTTCCTCCTCGAGCCAGCAACGATGCTGGTGATCGATGCCAATCCGGCGACGGTGCTACTGACCGGCGTCTCGGCTGCCGAAATGCTCGGCCGGCCGTTTCCGCCGGGCCTGCTGCCGCCGGGTGCCCGCCAGCAGGTGGTCCGCTGGCGCCGACCGGATGGCGCCACGCTCACCTGGAGCGTCTCGCAGCGGGAAATGGAGTTCCAGGGCGGCGCGTGGACGCTGGTGTCATTCCGCGACCTCACGGGGCGTGAAGCGCTCGCGCAGGCGCAGAAGATGGAGGCGGTGGACCTGCTCGCCGGCGGCATCGCCCACGACTTCAACAATCTCCTCGGTGCCGTGCTCACCGGCACGTCCGCGGCGCGCGCGCTCACCGGCCCCGGGCATCCCGCGACCGCCGCGCTCGACGGCATCCAGCACGCCGGCACCCGGGCGGCGGAACTCACGCGCCAGTTGCTGCGCTTCAGCCGGCACGACCCCATGCGGCTGGCCCCCGTGGATGTCGGGCGCGCGGCCGAGGCGGTGCGCGCCATCTGCGAGCGCACCTTCGACCGGCGCATCACGATCGTCACGGCCACCGAGTCGCACACGCCACTCATCCTGGGCGACGCCGGCGAGATCGAACAGGCCCTCCTGAACCTGTGCATCAACGCACGCGACGCCATGCCCAACGGCGGCACGCTGCGCCTCGCCGTCGGACGGCGCGTCGTGACCGACGCGCAGGTCACCGAAGCCGGCGTCCAGACGGCCGGGACCTACGTCGAGCTCTCCGTGTCGGACACCGGGACGGGGATGACCGATGAGGTGAAGGCCCGCGTCTTCGAACCGTTCTTCACGACGAAGGAACCGGGCAAGGGAACGGGCCTGGGACTGCCGATCGTGTACGGACTCGTGCGCCAACTCGGCGGCGCCATCTCGCTGCAGAGCGCCCCCGGCGACGGCGCGCGCGTGACCCTGCTCCTCCCCGCCCTCTCGGACCGCGATGCCGGCTCGACCCCCGCCACACCCAGCATCGTGAGCGCGGCCGACCTGCCGCTGCGACCGTCGCGCCGACGCTCACTCGACGCCGAGCGCCCTCTCGTCCTGCTCGTGGATGACGAACCGACCCTGCGCGAGATGCTGCGCCTGGTGCTCGATCTTTCCGGATACGACGTCGTCGAGGCGAGCGATGGCGCGCAGGCGGTGGCCGAGTTCGAGGCACAGCGCAATCGGGTACGGGTCGTGCTGCTCGACGTGCAAATGCCCGGTCCGGTGAGCGGCGTTGAGGCGCTCGCCAAGCTGCGCGCCCTCGACGCCGGCATCCCCGTCCTGCTCTGCACCGGCTTCGTGCGCGAGGATGAGATGGCGCGGTTGCGGATGCTCTCGGTGGATCGCGTGCTGCTCAAGCCGCTCGACCTCCACGCACTGATCGAGCGCCTGGATGAACTGACGGACAGCGCGACAGTGGCGGAGAGCTAAGCGATGTGCGGACGGTTCGCGCTCTCCAAGAGCGATCGCATCGACTGGGCGCAGTTCGGCGTGCGCCGTGGCCCGGTTCTGCCGCCGCACTGGAATCTGGGGCCAGGCCGCCCGGTGGACGCGGTGCGTCGCGTCGGGGACGATGCTGAGGTCGCGTCGCTGCGATGGGGGCTGGTCCCGTTCTGGGCCGCGGATCCGTCCATTGGCAGTCGGCTGGCGAATGCGCGTGCCGAATCAGTGGCCGAGAAGCCGGCGTTTCGCGCCGCATTCCGTCAGCGGCGGTGTCTGATTCCCGCTGACGGGTTCTACGAATGGCAGGTCGTCACCGGCAGCGCGCGGAAACAGCCGTGGTTCGTGCGCCGCATTGACCAGTCGGTCTTTGCGCTCGCCGGTCTGTGGGAGCGCTGGGAGCCACGCGTGCCCTCCACCGACGGTGACGCGCCGGCCAACGCGCTCGAGACCTGCACGATTCTCACCACGGCCCCCAACGCCCTGATGGCGCCAATCCACTCGCGAATGCCAGTGATCGTCGCCCCGGAGCGTTACAACGAGTGGCTGTCGCCGACGACACCAGCGGCGCGCGTTGGCACGCTCATGGCGCCGTGGGATCCCGACGCGTGGGCGGCCCATCGCGTCGGCACGCGCGTCAACGCCATCGCGCACGACGATGAGGCGTGCGTGATGCCGATCGAGTAGCACACCACGCCGAGTCCGTGGCGCGTGCCGTGTGGCCGCCACGGTGGGCCCGCGACGGAGATGCGCTGCGAGTCCGGCAGGTCAGCGCGGTGCCGCGGGCGCACTCGCGGGCACGCGCCCGTACAGTGCGGCGTTGAGCACGACCCGGAACGTTCCAATCGTCTGCCCGCGCCACTGCGGTCGGAAGCCGATCAACACCACGTGACCGCGTCCGTGCTTCACGTCCAGCGCGGCGGCGTTGCGCGGCAGGAACTGCGAACCCAGCAGGTAGCCGGAGCGCAGTGGCGAGGCGCCCTTGTCGTAACGCGCCAGCACGGCTCCGTCGAATCCCTCGGACGTGGCGAAGACCGGACTCTGGTCGAAGAAGACCTTCGCGCGCTCCGGCATGCCGGCCATCACCGGATGCGATGGCTCGGTGACGACCTCCAGGATGGATCCGCTGGCGAAGAAGTCCTTGGCGGCCACGCCCTGGAGCAGGTTCCTCACGGGCAGCTGCAGCTGCTCGATGGCAAAGAGGGCGCTCTGGTTGAGCGCCAGCAGGGTGCCGCCGTCGCGCACGAAGGCGTCGAGCGCGCGGATGCCCGCGTCGCCCAACCCGCCCTCCAGGGCCGGCGGCACGCGCCCGCTGCCGAATCCGTCGCGCAGCGTGCGCGCGCGATCCGACGCAAACACGATGGCGTCGAAGCGATCGCCGAGGTTGCCGGCCCGGACGTCGGCGTTGGAGATAATGCGGTAGTTGAACTCGTACTGGTCGAGCAGCCACTCCGTCCATCCCTCGTCCATGCTCGGCACATTCGATCGGAAGAGCGCGATGCGCGCATGCACGGGCTCGGTGCCGGCCGCTGGCGCGTCGCGGCGCTCGGCCCGCAGGGCAAGCTCGCCCGCCCACGCCTCGAGACGCGCCGACGCGACGCCAGACACGACGTAGCGGCCGGCCGCGCGATGCACCGTGCCACCGGCGGCGAGCGCGCGATTGATGAGCGTGAACGCCGCGTTCTGCGCCGGATCCACCGCCAATGCCGAGCCGCTTCCCGTGATGCGCGCCGGCGGCGGCATGATGCCGGCGGCCATCGCGCTGGTGGTGAGCGGCGCGTCGGCCCGCAGCGCGTCGGTGGCGCGCCCCAGCACCGTCTTGAGCGCCGCGCGGAACTCGGCCGACAGCGGTTCGCGCGCCTCGACGACGCGCACGTCCGCGAGATAGGGCAGCGTCCAGCCGGCCGCATCGTACGGCGGTTCGGGCGCGCCGCCCTCGCGCAGATCCGGGTAGTCCTGCACGTCGAAGAGCTGACGCACCAGCTCGGCATACTCCTGATCCATCGCGATCACCCACGTGCCGGACGGGTACCGGACACCGCTATACGTTACTTCGCGTGATAGTTCACTGACGCGCACGCCGAGGAAGGCGAGGCGCTGCAGCAGCGCGACGGCCGCCGCCGGGTCGCGCTGCGCCTGCGGCACCAGGTAGGCGAATGGCGGTTCCGTCGCATAGCGCGCGATCGCGCGGCGGCCCGCCTGGTAGCGGTTCCAGAGCAGATCCTCGCGGTACTTGGCGGCGTAGTCGAGCGTCGCGAGCGACGCCGTCTCCATGTAGTCCACCGCATCCCGCAGGCGCCACCACCCGCCGGGCCACGGGCTCGCATAGAGCGATTGGGGGCGCAGGTCGCGGTACTCCGCGGGGAAATCGTCCACCGTGTAGAACTTCGGAGTGGCGTAGCTGTAGAGCGCCGTCTCGGTCCAGAACGCGACGATGTTCTGCAGCATCGGCATGTAGTCGATGTAGCCGGGATACCACGCGTCGAACCCCTTCCCCATGTGCGTGGCGCCAACCTTCCCCTCCGTCTCGAGCGCCTGCGCGATGGTCATGCCGATGGTGTTCACTTCGCGCGACATCAGCCCCGGCACCCGCGGGGCGATGGGTTCGGCGAACGGCGGCAGCCAGATGCGCGTGGGGAACGGCGCCGTCTGGTGCTGGACGTAGATGACCTGTGGCTCCCAGTGGCGCCACGTGCGGGCGATGACGCGCGACTCGACGACGTTCAGCATGTACGCGTCGCGGTTGTTGTCGTGCCCGATGTACTTCTGGTACAGCCGGTCGAGCGGTGCCACCTCGTAGGGCGTGCCGACGTTCTGGCGGTACCAGTTGACGACGATGTCCTGCCCGTCGGGGTTGAGCGATGGCCAGAGCAGGAGGACCGTCTGGTCGAGGATGGCACGCGTGCGATCGTCGTTGCGCGACAGCAGGTCGTAGGCGAGCTGGATGGTGTGTTGTGACCCGGCAATCTCGGAGGCGTGCAGTCCGCCGCTGATGTCCACGAACGCGCGGCCATCGTGCGCCAACTGGCGTGCCTCGGCGACGCTGAGGTCGGCGGGGTGCGCCAGGCGCTGGGCGATGCCGCGCAGCGCCTCGAGGTTCGCGAGATTGGCCGGCGACGAGATGAGCGCCAGCGTCCAGTCACGCCCTTCCGACGTCTTGCCGACGGTCAGCAACTTGATGCGATCGCTGGCCGCGGCGAGCTGGCGGAAGTATCGGACGCTCTCGTCGTATCCGATGAGCTTGAAGTCGGCGCCGACCGCGTGGCCGAAGACCGACTCGGGGGTCGGCACCGGGCGCGGCTGCGCCGCGCCAGGAACGGGGCTGACCAGCAGGGCGACGACGGCGCCGGCGAGGCCGACGCAACTCCGAAGGGTGTGCGTCATGCTGCTCCCGGGGCAAATGGACGGACAGGGCGGGATTCGAACCCGCGAGTGAGTTGCCCCACCACACGCTTTCCAGGCGTGCGCCTTAAGCCACTCGGCCACCTGTCCATGAGACAGAGAAACTACAGAGAAAAAACAGAGAAACAACAGAAAGACAACAGACAACGGGGGCGGGAGAACGACGACGCGCCGGTGGGGGCACCGACGCGTCGCGTCACGCAAGAGCGGACAGGGTGAGATTCGAACTCACGATACCGTTGCCGGTATGCCGGTTTTCGAGACCGGTGCCTTCAGCCACTCGGCCACCTGTCCAAACGAGTCTTGAAAATTATCCGACGCATGAGGGTGGGTCAACGGGTTTGAGGCGAGATTCGCCCGATATCTCGCGCGCCGAACCGGGCGCAACGCCGCCGCGCGCAACGCCGCCGCGGCCGCCGTTGCCACACCCACGCAGGCGTGGCAACTTCATCGCCATGCGTACACTCCTCCGCCAAATCGCCGTCGCCGCGGCCTTCCTGCCGGCGACGCTCCCCGTCGCCGCTCAGCCGACCGTCAAGCCCGGCATCGAAGTGCTCCTCTCCGATTCGCTGCATCTGATTCGCGGCAAGCGCGTCGGCCTGCTCACCAACCACAGTGGTCGCCTGTCCGACGGGACCAGCACCATCGACGCGCTCTTCCGGGCGCCGGGCGTCACGCTCGCCGCGCTCTTCGGCCCCGAGCACGGCATCCGCGGCGCTGCGAAGGCCGGCGAGAGGATCAGTTCGTCCGTGGACTCCGCGACGGGCGTCCCCATCTACTCCCTCTACGGCGACCAGCACGTGCCGTCGGCGGAGCAGCTCAAGACCATCGACGTCCTGCTCTACGACATCCAGGACGTCGGCGCGCGCGTCTACACCTACGAGTGGACGATGGCGTCGAGCGCGGAGGCGGCGGGCAAGGCCGGCGTGCCCGTGATCATTCTCGATCGTCCCAACCCGATCCGCGCCGACCGCGTGGACGGCGGGATGCTCGACACCGCGTTCAAGTCGGGCGTCGGCCTTTTCCCCGTGGCCCTGCGCTACGGCCTCACGCCCGGCGAGTTGGCGCGCTACCTGGTGGGGACGGGCCAGCTCAAGGCCAACGTCACGGTCGTGCCGATGCAGGGGTATCGGCGCGCGATGTACTACGAGGCCACTGGGCTCCCCTGGGAGAATCCGTCGCCGAACCTGCGCAACACCGACGCCTGCCTCCTCTACACGGGGACCGTGTTCTTCGAGGGCGTCAACGTCAGCGAGGGGCGCGGCACCGACAACCCGTTTGCGCAGGTCGGCGCGAGTTGGCTCACCGATGCGGGAACGATCGTGAAGACGCTGAACGCCAAGAAGCTCCCCGGCGTCTGGTTCGACTCGGTGTCACGCCCGGTCGAGGCGGGGTACGAGTTCGGCGGGCAGACCATTCCGATGATCCGGGTCACCGTCACCAACCGCGACGCGGTGGTCCCGGTGGATGTGGGCGCCCATATGCTGCGGGCCATCTACGAACGGCACAAGGATGCCTGGCAGTGGCGCCCGCGTTCGATCGACCGCCTCTCCGGCAGTGCCCGCCTGCGCGAGGCGGTGGAGAAGGATGGCGGCATCGAGGCGCTCCTCCCGGTATATCGGGCGGAGTCGCAGCAGTTTCTCGCCGCGTCGAAGAAGTACTGGATCTACAAGTAGCCGCGCGTTCTATCGCTTCGACGCAAAGAATGCGCTGAGCAGCGCGCCGCACTCTGCGGCGCGCACGCCGCCCCGCACCTCGGGGCGGTGATTCAGCCTGGGATGGCGCAGGAGGTCGTGCACCGATCCGGCCATCCCTGCCTTGTCGTCCCACGCCCCGAAGACCACGCGACCAACCCGAGACAGCACAATGGCGCCGGCACACATGGCGCACGGCTCGAGCGTCACGTAAAGCGTCGCCTGCGCCATCCGCGACTCGCCCGCCGCATACACGCCCGCCTTGAGCGCCCGCAACTCGGCGTGCTGCGTGGCGTCCTTCGTCGCCACCATCGCGTTGCGTGCCTTCGCCACCGGCGCGCCGGCCACCAGCAGGATGGCACCCACCGGCACCTCTCCGTCCGCGGCAGCGCGTCGCGCTTCGTCCACGGCGAGGCCCATCCAATACTCGTCTTCCGCGTCGCGCGACGCGAAGGTCACCGGGCCGGGTGTCGCCATCATCCCGGCAATCTATGGCGTCCAGCCGTAATGCACACGCAGATACTCGATCGCCGTGGACACGAGTGCGGCGGCGTACCGGTCGAGGTTTGCCGGCGAATCGCGCACGCCCGTCTTCCAGGCTTCGGTCTGGATGGCATCCACTGCTCCGCCGCGTCCGGAGCCGTGTCGGTCGGTGATGTAACCGCCGTCGTAGTACAACTCGTCTTCCGGCGGCGCCGGCAGGTCGGGCGACGGCACCGCCGCGTAGCCGTTGCGCGCCAGGATCGCGCCGAGACTCGTCGGACCGCGAAGCAGCGTGGCGGGCGAGAGGTGACCTTCATTGTCAGCGGCCAGGCGCGCGATCCCGGATCGACCAATGGCGCCGGACGCTTCGAGCGCGGCGTCCGACTGCCGCAGGCTCGCGGCAGAAATCACGTAGCCGAGTTCCAGCCTGGGCCACGGGTGCACCGTCCCGTGCAGGTCCAGCAGGAGACCGCGGCGATGTGTGCGGACCACACGCGACCGCGCCGTGTCGAGAAACGCGTGATACGCTTCCCATATGGGCACCGTGACGCTGTTGCCGCCGGTGCCCTCGAGTACCTCGCGATTTGGATCGAGCTTGGACCGGGCCAGCTTGTTGATGACGACGTGCGCGTGCCGACCCGTCCGGGTCCGGAACTCGGTCGCGACGCGGCGCGCCAGCTCCTCGATGGCGTCGTCGCCGCCCGTGATGCAGCCGGCGCAGTTCCGCGTCGGCAGGAACGCCGGCGCAAGCGATCCGCCGTGCGGAGCCGAGATGACGAGTGGCGCGTCGCCGACGGTGTACTCCACCCAGCCACCGGGGTCGGTGGTCACCTCGCCGGCTCGTGGCGCCGGAGTTGGCGCCGCAGGTCCCGTCCCACCGCACGCGAGCAGCGCGCTGACCAGCGTCCCACACAACGCACCACAAACCGTCGGCGACGCGCCGTGTATCGAACGCCGTATGGCCCTCATCATTCGGAACGCACGGAACAGGCCGCCTCCGCCCTGCATGCGCGACGTCTACGCCCGCGCGAACACCAGCCCCTCGCCCTGGGCGTCGGCGCGCACCGTGTCGCCCTCTGAATACTCGCCTTGCAGCAGCGCGAGCGCGAGCGGGTTCTGCAGGAGCCGCTGAATGGCGCGCTTGAGCGGCCGCGCGCCGAACGCGGGGTCGTAGCCCTCCTGTGCCAGCAGCGCGCGCGCGGCGGGCGTCACGTCGAGCGTCAGCTTCTTGTCGGCCAGCAGACGGTCCAGGCGCCGGAGCTGCAGGTCCACGATGCGGGCGATCTCGTCTCGGCCCAGCGGGCGAAAGATGATGATGTCATCCACGCGGTTCAGGAACTCCGGTTTGAACTGCGACCGGAGCGCCTGCGTGACCTGCGCCTCCACCAGCGCCCAGTTGTCGGTGCCCTGCTCCAGGATCCACGACGAACCGACGTTCGACGTCATGATGACGACGGTGTTGCGGAAGTCGACCGTGCGCCCCTGCGAATCGGTGAGCCGGCCATCGTCGAGGATCTGCAGAAGAATGTTGAAGACGTCAGCGTGCGCCTTCTCGATCTCGTCGAACAGTATCACGGCGTAGGGACGGCGGCGCACCGCCTCGGTGAGCTGTCCGCCCTCCTCGTAGCCGACGTACCCCGGCGGCGCGCCAATCAGGCGAGCCACGGCGTGCTTCTCCATGTACTCGGACATGTCGATGCGCACCATCGCCGTTTCGTCGTCGAACAGGAACTCGGCCAGCGCCCGCGCCGTTTCTGTCTTGCCCACGCCCGTGGGGCCGAGGAAAATGAACGAGCCGATCGGGCGATTGGGATCCTGCAAGCCGGCGCGCGAGCGCCGCACGGCATCGGCGACGGCGCGCACGGCCTCGGACTGGCCGATGACGCGACGTGCCAGCTCCTGGTCCAGCTTGGCAAGCCGTTCCTTTTCGCTCTCCATCATCCGGGTGACGGGAATGCCCGTCCACTTCGCGACGATCTCGGCGATGTCGTCGGCGCCGACCTCCTCCTTGAGGAACCGCGTCCCCCCCTGGCGCTGGTCCGCCATCCGGGCGTCGATGTCCTTGAGCTGCTTCTCGAGCTGCGGGATGCGCCCATAGGTGATCTCGGCGGCCTTGCCCAGCTCGCCGGCACGCGTGGCGCGTTCGGCGTCGCCGCGCGCCTCCTCGATCTGCTGCTTCAGCTTGCCGACGCCGCCGAGCGCGTCCTTCTCGAGCTGCCACTGCGCCTTCATCGAGGCGCTCTGCTCGCGCTGATTCGCCAGCTCCTTCTCGAGCGCAGCGCGCCGCTCGACGGACGCCTTGTCCTTCTCCTTCGCCAGCGCCTGACGCTCGATCTCGAGCTGGACGATGCGGCGCTCCACCTCGTCAATCTCCTGCGGCAGCGAGTCAATCTCGATGCGCAGGCGCGACGCCGCCTCGTCCACGAGGTCGATGGCCTTGTCGGGGAGGAACCGGTCGCCGATGTACCGATGACTCAGCGTCGCCGCCGCCACGATGGCGCCGTCGGTGATGCGCACGCCGTGGTGGCTCTCGTAGCGCTCCTTCAATCCGCGCAGGATGGCAATGGTGCTCTCCACCGACGGCTCGCCGACGAAGACGGGCTGAAAGCGGCGCTCGAGCGCCGGGTCCTTCTCCACGTGCTTGCGGTACTCGTCGAGTGTCGTCGCGCCGACCACACGCAGCTCGCCGCGCGCCAGCATCGGCTTGAGCATGTTGCCGGCGTCCATCGCCCCTTCGGCCTTGCCCGCGCCGACGATGGTGTGCATCTCGTCGATGAAGACGACGAACTGCCCCTCGCTGGCCGTGATTTCCTTGAGCACCGCCTTGAGGCGCTCCTCGAACTCGCCGCGGAACTTCGCACCGGCGATCAGCGCCCCCATGTCGAGCGCGACGAGCCGCTTGTTCTTGAGCGACTCGGGGACGTCGCCATTCACGATGCGCTGGGCGAGCCCCTCGGCGATGGCGGTCTTGCCGACGCCGGGCTCGCCGATGAGCACCGGGTTGTTCTTGGTGCGACGCGAAAGCACCTGCATGACGCGGCGGATTTCCTCGTCGCGCCCGATCACCGGGTCGAGCTTCCCCTTGCGCGCCGCCTCGGTGAGGTCGCGCGTGAACTTCTCCAACGCCTGGTACTGGTTCTCCGGATTCTGGTCGGTGACGCGGTGCGCCCCGCGCACCGCCTCGATCGCTTCAAGAATCGCGGCGCGTGACGCGCCGACGGCGGCGAGCGCCGCCTTGGTCTCCGTCCCCTTCACATCGCCGAGCGCCAGCAGGAGATGCTCGGTGGACACGTACTCGTCGCCCAGCGCCTGCGCCTCCTGTTCGGCGCGGTCGAGCACCGCCGAGAGCTCGCGCGCCAGCGACGGGCTGGCGCCGCTCTGCTTCGGGTAACGTCCGATCTCCCGCTCGACCGCCTCGGTGAGCGCCGGCACGTTCACGCCCAGCTTCTGCAACACCGGTACGACGATGCTCTCGTCCTGCGCGAGCAGGGCGGCGAGCAGGTGGGCGTCGTACACAAGCGGATTGCCGTTGCGACGCGCCAGCGCGAGCGCGTCGTTGAGGGCGTCGGCAGATTTCAGGGTGAGGCGATCGGGGCTGAGCATACGGCTACGGAACGGGGAGGAGGGAGAGGCGCGGGAACGGGGGGCGAGGAGTGGAACGCGGGGTGAGAATCACGGTGCGACGTACGTGCAACAGTGGTGCCGTGCTTCGTCCGCCGTTAAGGCATTGGAGTGCGCCCGCCCCCGCGTGCCGTGCGCCTCCTCGGCAGGTTCTACGCTACAGTGCGATACTCCCGCCGGATCTTGTCGACCTGCGCGAGTCCCTTCCACCGAGTGGCCCACGGCACGAGGCGCCAGACCCACCAGAGCGCCCGGGCATAGAACGGATACACGATCAGCGCCCGGTTGCGCTCGATGCCATCGAAGACGCGAGGGATCAGCCCCTCCACCGGCATGATCGGGAACGGCGCCATCGTGCGCATCGCATCGGCCTTGAGGCCAGCGACGATCGTCCGTGCGTAGATGTTGCTCTCGATGAAGCCCGGGCAGACGGCGGTCACTCGCACTCCCAGGGCCTCCCCTTCGAGACGCAATGCGTGCGAGAGGCCGACCACCGCCCACTTGGAGGTGCCGTAGGCGCTCAACCCCGGCGTGGGAATGAGCCCTGCGAGCGACGCCGTGTTGACGAGGTGTCCCCCGCCCTGCGCGACCATCTGCCGATAGGCCGCGTGCGCCACGTTGACGACCCCGACGAGATTCACCTGCAGCACGTGCTGCCACTGTTCGAGCGTGGAGTCGCGAAACTCGCCCGCGAAACCGATGCCGGCGTTGTTGAAGCAGTAGTCCAGCCGGCCGCGAGCCGCCGACGCTTCGGCAATCGTGCGAGCGACCGCCGCAGCATCTGTCACGTCGAGTCGGCGCGCATCGGCTCGCCCGCCCGCCGCCACGCATTCCGCCGCCACGCGCTCCGCCGCGACGCCGTCCACGTCGGTGACCCACACGTGCGCGCCGCGCAACGCCGCCTCGTGTGCCAGGGCCCGGCCGATTCCCGAGCCACCACCCGTGATGAAGACCAGCGAGTCGTTGAACATTCGATCCACGCGGAGAAGTCGCGGAGAAGGTGCCGAAAAAACGAACCGCCCGGGAGGTGGATGGTCTCCCGGGCGGTCCAAGTCGGCTACTTCGTGATCAGCATCTTCTTGACGATCCGTTGACCGTCGACCTCAATGACATACATGTAGATGCCCGAGGCCACTTCGTTGCTGGTATTGCGGTAGTTGCCATTCCAGTACGCCGTGTACTGGCCGCACGTCAGCAATACGTTCTCCAGCGGTTGACCCCCTGCCACATTTCCCGCCCCGCCCTGCAGCACCGGCACCGCGACAAACTGCGCGAGCAGGTTGTAGACGCGGACGGAAACCTTGAACTGCTGAGAGGGATCGTTCGTGCATTCAATGCCGAACGGAATCCAGGTTTCCGGATTGAACGGATTGGGATAGTTCTGCTTCAGCGTTACAACTGGTCGCTTGGCCTGGCCCGAACTGGAGCCCTGAGCCGTCCCAAGCTGTGGCGTGAGGGCGAGGGTCAGCACCGCTAGGAGTGCTGCCCAACGAAACCTCATCGTAACTCCTTTTCTGACAAGTCAGGTTCGGTTGATGTGTCTCCTCTAGGATTGGGTGTGGATGTGATTGGCCAATAATCAACCTAGGGTTCGTTCCTGACACTGTCAAGGAACGAGGCAACCGCGGCGGGAAGGCGGTCCCAATGAAAATGCCGACCATCCCCGAGGCGCGACGAGATGCCTAGGCGGTCGCAGCCCTCGATGAGTGGAATGGAAAACTTCCGGCTGATACCGAAGATTTCCCGAATCTCCCCTGCCGTGTACGAGCGCTGCTCGCGCGTCCCCGCGCGCAGGACCAGCAGCGCGTCGCGCCACACCCCTGGGGTGAGGTAGCGTTCCTCCCCCACCTGGACGACGCGCCCCTCGCGTTCGAGCAGGCGAACCAGCGCCGGGGCGCGTGCGCCAACATGCTCGACAATCTCGCCGAGCGTCGGTGCTTCGCGGCCCCGGCCCGCGAGCATCGTCATGATAGCGTCGAGCGCGGCGCGATCAGCGGTCGTGAGCTTCGGTTGCCACCCGGCGCGCGCCACGACGGCGTCGGCAAGGGTGATGTCGCCGGCGTCGATGGCGGCGTGCACCACTGCGTCGGCGAGTTCGGCGTCCACGCCGAGTTGGGAGCGCAACAGCTGCAGGGGTGCGCCGCGGTCGAGCGGCCTCGCGGCGTGGCTCGCATCCACCGCCTTCAACAGCGTCTCGCGTGCGCCGGCGAGGCGCGCCCGCAGCGTGAGTCGCCCGGCGACGGTGACGAACTCGTCTCCGCCCTCGGCGATCAGCGCGTCGCAATCCGCACGACGCAGCCCCAGCCGCAGCGGGAGCGCGGCGACTTCGAGCCCGCGCTGCTGCACCTCCTGCACCATCCATCTCAGTCGCTCCAGCGCACTGGCCTGCGCCGACGCGAACGGGTGCACGCGTCGCCAGGGCGGCGCGGGATCGGTGAGGATTCCGCCGCCGATCGTGGCCACCGGCGCGGCCGATCGCAGGACGAAGCGATCGCCGCCGCGCGCGACGATCGGCTGGTCGAGCACGAGCCGCACGGGTGTTGTGCGACCGGGTGGCACGGGCCCGCCGCGAGCCACCACACGCGCACCCACCTCGACCGTGCCCAGATGCAGGCGCACGCGCGTGCGCGCCGTCAGGGAGACGCCGGCGTCGTCGAACAACGCCACATCCGCGCGCATTCGGTCGTGCGCTTCCCATCGGTCTCCCGCGCCCACGAGGACGGCACCGCGGCCGAGCGCGTCGCGCTCGACGCCGGCGAGTGCGATCGCCACACGTTGCCCCGCCACGCCCGTGGCCGCCGCGTGCCCGTGCGTCTCGACGCCGCGCACGCGCACTGGCGCGGCGCCAGGAAAGACGCGCAGGAGGTCGTCGCGTTGGACCCGCCCTCCCCAGACGGTGCCCGTGACCACCGTCCCGGTTCCCTTCACGGTGAAGATGCGATCCACCGGCATGCGGAAGCCATCGTCGGCATCGCGCGCCGGCACCGTCGCCGCGGCGCGAGTCAACGCCGCGCGCAGTGCGTCGAGCCCCTCGCCGGTGCGCGCCGAGACGGGGATGACGGGCGCGCCCTCGAGCGCGGAGCCCGTCAGAATATCCGCCACATCCGCCGTAGCGAGGGCGAGCAGGTCGGCATCCACCACGTCGGACTTGGTAAGCGCCACGACCCCCGCGCGGATGCCGAGCGCGCCGAGGATGGCGAGATGCTCGCGCGTCTGCGGCATCACGCCCTCGTCCGCCGCCACGACCAGCAGTGCCAGATCGATGCCGGCCGCGCCGGCCAGCATCGTGCGGACGAACGCTTCGTGGCCGGGGACATCCACTACGCCGACCGTTCCGACGCCGTCGAGCACGAGCGGCGCGAAGCCCAGCTCAATGGTGATACCGCGGCGCTTCTCCTCCGGCAGGCGATCGGTATCCACGCCGGTGAGCGCGCGCACGAGCGCCGTCTTGCCGTGGTCGATATGCCCCGCGGTGCCGAGAATCATGCATCCACCTCGTGCCGCTCCCAGGCCGCGAGGGCGCGCAGGGGGCGTCCGCCATCCGTGAGATGCTCCTCGAGAAACTCGCGCAGCAGGCGCTGATGCGCGCGCACGCTCGGCTCGTCGAGTGGCGACGTCGGCAGGCGGCCGAGCCAAGCGCGGATCATCGCGCGCGCGTCCGGCGGCACCTTGCGCGCGAGCGGCGCCTCGCCCGCGCACGCCGAGCAGAGCGCTCCGCCGGCGCGATGGTGAAAGCCAACCATCGCATCGGCCTCGATGGCGCGATGGCAGGCGACACACTCATCCAGCGACGGGGCAAAGCCAAGTTCGGCGACGAGGCACCACGCGCCGGCGAGCGCCACGGCCGCTGCGCCACCCGCCGGCGCGTCGGCCAGTGCGTCGAGCGCGTCGGTGGCCGCCGCCAGCAGCGGGGCGTCTTCCTGCTCCGGGGCAAAGCGCAGCAGCAGTTCGGCGATGGCGCTGGCGGCCGCGAAGCGATCAAGTGCGGCGGCCAGCGCTGGGCGGGCATGCGTCGCGTCGAACGCCGTGAGCGTATGGAGGTCTCGACCCATCGTCGTGGTCACCTGCGCCTCGCCGCCGGCGAACAGGTCGAGTGCCGCCCCGAACTTGCTGCGTGGACGACGCGCCCCCCGCGCGATCGCCGACACGATTCCCATCTCCCGCGTGATCAGCCGCACGATGCGCGACGTCTCGCGGTAGTCGAACGCGTGCAGGACAATGGCTTCGGTCGTGATGAGCGGCATCGCGGACGAGGTGGGAAATGGAACTCGGACGGCGATCGAAGATCGCCGTGGCGCGTTCCAATTCACAGTGGGACGCGGGCAGGGCCGACGCCCTGCCCGCGCCTTTCCTCCAAGATACCCGCTGTTACGGGCGACCGATGGTCACACCAACCCGCACGGAGCGGCCGGGAGCGCGGAATCCGAAGATCCCCTCGTACGCCACATTGGTGAGATTGTCGCCGCGCAGGCGCGCCTGCACCGGCACGCGGGCGGACGTGGGGGTGAGACGGAGGTTCGCCGCAAGGTCCACGAGCGTGCGCGCCGGCAGGAGCACGGGCGAGGCCGGCCACTGTGAATAGTCGCGATCGTGCGTCGAGCCGGTGTACGATGCGCCCACGATGACGCTGGAACGGTCCCCGAATGCGCGCGACCATTCCGCGCGCGCCGACTGCGCCGGGCGACGCATCAGCGGTTCGCCAAGCACGAACGTCGCCCCGGCGCCCTCGTCAAAGCCGGCATCGGTGACACGCGTACGCGAGTACGCATACGTCAGGCGCGCGCGCGACGCGACACCGAGGGGGAGATCCACTTCTCCCTCCACGCCGTCGGCATTGGCCCCCGCGACATTCACGTAATTGGGGGCGAGCGGACTCACCGTGCGCGCGGTGTACTGGATCATGTCACGGAACCGCTGCTGATACCCGGTCACGCGCAGCGTCGCCGCACCGAGGCGGCCCTCGAGCGCGACTTCGCGGCTGTGCGTACGCTCGGGAGCGAGCGCGGGATTTCCGCGCACGTAGCCGGTCGCGAAGTTCTCGAAGAAGCTCGGCGCGCGGAACGCCGAGCCGGCGGCGGCGCGGACCAACCAGGCCGGCGCAACAGGCCAAGCGAGCCCAACGCGGGCGGTACGGAAGACGCCGAACGCACTATTGTCGTCGAGCCGCGCGCCCGCCTGGTAGCTGCCGCGCCCGAAGACCCCGCCAAGCGCCTGCACGTACAGCGCGCGGTCGTTGCGCGCCGCAACAAAGCTGCCCGCCGATCGCCCGTATTGGCTGAGGGAGAGCGAGGACGACCGTTCGTGATCGCGCGACGCCTCCGCGCCCAGCGTAAACGCCTGCGTGGCGCCCGCGCGAACGGTTGTGCGCAAATCCGCCGACCGCCGAGTGACGGCGCCGCGCGAGTAGAACCCGTAGAAGCCCGTGGTGTCGGCCGGCGTATCCGGCCCGTCGTTGCTGCGCGGCGTGTGCTCGCTCGACGCGAGCGTCCAAGCCGACGTGACGTGCGCCCCAAAGTCGTGTCGACCGGAGAAGGCCAGCGTCAGCCGGCGGGTGGCATTCTCGGCATTGTGATCGACGATGGAGCCATCGGACGCTGTCGGATAGTGATAGGTGGCGGACAGCCAGCGCGCCGAGAGCGTCGCCGTGGTACGAGCGCCGGGCGCCATGCGAACCGACGCCGAGGCCGACTGGTTCCGGTAGGAGTTGTTGAACGGCAAGATCCCTTCCGCAGCGCGATCGGCCGCTGCGACGCCCAGACCCAGACGGTCGCTGCCGACCGCGGCAGACGCGGCCGCGTCGCGCTGGCCGAACGATCCGCCATCGAGCGAGAGCGCGGCGCGCGGCGCGGCGGATCCCGTGCGCGACACCAGTTGAATGACACCCGTGACCGCATCGGCACCGTACAGCACGCTCGCCGGGCCGCGGACGATCTCGACGCGTTCGATGTTGTCGAGCGTCAGCGACGAGAGATCGAGGGCGCCCCCCGGCTCATTGAGGGGCACGCCGTCGAGCAGAACGCGGACATAGTTGCTCTGCCCGCCACGCAGGAACAGCGACGACTGCGAACCCAGCGACGAGCTGGTGACGACGCTGAGGCCGGGGACAAGTCGCAGGGCCTCGCTGAGCCGGACGATGCCGCGTGCGCGCAGCGAATCGCCGGACAGGACGGCCAGCGTGGCGGGGGGATGCACGGGCGACTCCACCCGTGTGGCGGTCACGACGACGGGAGCGAGCGGCGCGGTGTTGGACTGCGCCGAGAGCGCAAGAGGAAGCAGGGAGGCGGCGAAGAGGTAGCGCACGATAGTGACGGTGGACGGTGGAGGGTGGACGGTGGACGGTGGACAGTGGATTCAGTTTCTAGCGGCGACGCAGCGGAATCAGCACCGGCGCGCCGACCGCCGGGTCGCGGGCGACGACGAGCGGCCATTCGTACACGGGTTCGAGCACGTCGCCACGCATCACATCGACGGGAGGACCGGCGGCGACGACGCGTCCGTGATGCAGCAGCACGATCTGCGCGGCGAAGCGTGCCACGAGGTTCAACTGATGGCTCACGAGCAACACGGTGCGCCCCTCACGGGCGAGCGCGTCGAGCAGCTCGTAGGCGGCCATCTCATGCGCGATATCCAGGAACGTGCCCGGTTCGTCGAGCACCAGCGTCTCGCCCCCCTGCGCGAGAGCGCGCGCGAGGCGCACGCGCTGCCATTCGCCACCCGACAGTTCATCGGTGCGTCGCGACAGGAGTTCGCTCGCCCCGGTGCGAGCGGCAGCCGCGTCCGCCACCGCGACATCTGCGGATCCGAAGGCGGTCCACGCGCCGTGATGCGGGTAGCGGCCGAGCAGCACATAATCGCGCACGACGAGCGGAAAGGCCGGTTCCTCGCGCTGCGTCACGACCGCCATGGCGCGCGCGAGTGCGCGCCGGTCACCCGTGCTGGCGTCGAGCGCACCGACGTGGAGACTCCCCGACCCCAGTGGCACCTGTCCGATGAGCGCACGCACCACCGTGCTTTTGCCGCTCCCGTTCGGTCCGACGAGCGCCGTCACCTGTCCCGGCATCGCGTCGAACGTCGCACCGTCGAGCGCATTGCCCGAGGCGCCTGCATACCGAACCACCACCTGGCGCGCGCGGATCATGCGACCTTCCGCAACCGCACGAGGAAGAACGGCACGCCGAGGAGCGCGGTCACGGCGCCAAGGGGCAGTTCTGCCGGCGCCCGCACGGTGCGCGCGAGGACGTCGGCGCCGACGAGCAACGTGGCGCCGAGCAGTGCCGACGCACCGAGCACGGCGCGCGCGCGCCGCCAGCCGAGCGCTCGGGCAAGGGCTGGCACGACGAGACCGACGAATCCGATGAGCCCGGCGCCAGCGACCGTGATGGCAGCAAGGAGCGCCGCCAGCAGGAAGATGCGGCGCGTGGCGCGCGCCACGCGCACGCCGAGCGCGGCTGCGGCATCCTCGCCGAGCGCCAACAGGTCAATGTCGCGGGCGACGGCGATGAGGGCGGCACCGGCGAGCACCGCGTACAGCGCGAGCCAGCGAACCGCCGGCCACTCGGCGCCAGCCACCGAGCCCATCATCCACCAGAGCGCGCTGCGCACTGCCCCTTCGCCCGCGCCGGCGAGGAGCACCATGATGGCAGCATTGGCGAAGGCGCCGACGACGACGCCGGCCATCAGCAGAATGCGCGGGTCGGGGCGACCGCTCGCGGCCCGCGCGACGAGCAGCACGAGCGCCACCGCCACGGCAGCGCCGCCGAAGGCGGCCACGGGAAGTGTCACCGCCGCGGTCAGGCCGGCGACTACGGCGAGCACGGCCCCCACCGCCGCACCACCCGAAACGCCAAGCAGGTACGGCTCGGCCAGCGGATTGCGCAGCGTTCCTTGCAGCGCGGCACCGCTCATGCCCAGTCCGGCGCCGACGATGGCGGCGAGACAGAATCGTGACAGGCGAAGGTCGCGCACAATCGCCACCACCTGCGCATCGCCGCGACCCACCAGCGCCTGCGCCACTTCGACGAGACTCAGGCGCACGGGCCCGACGGCGAGCGCGGCGGCGGCCGCGGCGCTGAACAGGACGAGCAGCACCACCCACCGCGGGCGCATCACGGACGTCCCCGGCGCGCCGAGTCGAGCAGTGCGCGCAACGCATGGGCGGCCTCGCCCATGCGCACACCGGGTCGCCCAACCAGCGCGGTATCCACGACGAGCACGCGCCCCTCACGGACGGCGGCGACGGCGCGCCAGCGTGGATCGGAGAGGACGTGCGCCGCGGCGCGCGGACCGGCGAGGATGTAATCGGGGTGGCGCGCCACGACGCGTTCGAGCGACACCTGAGGCGACGGCTGCGGCAGGTCACCGAAGACATTGCGTGCACCCGCCTTGGTGACGAGTTCGTCGAGGTAGCTGCCGGCACCGATGGTGATGAGCGGCTCGTCCCATGCGTGCCAGAAGACGGTCACCGGTGGATCGAACTGGGGCAGCGGAGCAACGGCGGCGAGCGACTGAAAAACGGAATCGCCGACGGCAGCGGCCGTGAGGGAGTCGCCCAGTGCCACGCCGAGCGCGCGCATCGCGCGTGCGAAATCGGCCATGCGATCGGTACGCAACGTCAGCGTCTGCACACCGGCCCGTCGGAACGCCGACGCCGCCGCGCGATTCGCCGCAGTCGCATACAACACCACCAAGTCGGGGTGCGTGGCCAGCACCGCCTCGACATTGGGCTGCAGGCCGTCACCGACGTCAGGCACCCTACGCACCGCCGGCGGTGCGTCATCCCACCGCGTGCGGCCGACCATCCGCGCCCCGGCGCCGACGGCGAAGACCGCTTCGGACATCACCGGATTCAGCGAGACAATGCGGCCCGCGGGCGCGGCGAGGCGAAGCGTGTCGCCAAAGTCGTCCACGAGCGGCGACGCCGTCGTCGTGGATGACGCGCGATCCGCCGGCGCCTTGGC
The DNA here is from genome assembly GCA_021813725.1 of bacterium. GTDB lineage: Bacteria > Gemmatimonadota > Gemmatimonadetes > Gemmatimonadales > Gemmatimonadaceae > PNKL01. Next base: position 25,827 of record JAKAJN010000015.1, read on the forward strand.
GCAGGACGCCGAAACGGCAACGAGCAACACCGCCAGCACGGCGCACCGTCGAGGCAACGACCGGTTGCATTGAAACACGAAGGGCCTTCTCCGCCACGGGGAGAAAGCCCATAAACGCCGGATGCACCGATCGCATCCGTCGCCACGCGGCCTCCCCCGAGGCATCTGATGTGGCACGGACGCGGGGCGTCTCCTGGCTTCGGGTCCCCCGCTCCCCTTCCCGGCCGATCAGCCAGTGGGTCGTCGAGCGAGGTAAACATCACCCGTTACAGTGGCGGGGCCGCGCCGGACTCTCACCGGCTTCCGGAACCCGCATCCGTTGTCGAATCGCTTGTGCGGCTGAACCTATGCGAGCCCCTGCTCGCGCGCAACCGCGTCGCGCAATTGCGCGTCGAGATGCGCGCGGGCCTGCCAATGATCGGCCCGCTGTGCGTCGGTCGGCTGTTCGATCTTCGCGAAGTCCGCATCGAGTGCCGCGAGCTGTGCGCGCACCGCCGCCGCGCTCGACGCGGGGTGTCGCCGCCGTGCGCCACCCCGCCGCCGGAACATCGCCCGGGCCAGTCCGACGAGGAGTACGGCGCCCAGCGCCGTCATCAGCGCGAGCACCCGCAGCTCGCTGCCCGAGGTGGCGCTGCTGCCCGGAGCGCTGACGCGAATCACGGTGCCGGCGGCGACATCCTGCCCGACAAAGCGCGCGAACGTGCGACCGTCCGTGACGGTGGGTCCGCGCGACGCCAGCGAGCCGCCTTCGACACGACCCAGGGCATCCTCGATGAGCACTTCGAACACATCCGCCGACGCCGTCAGCGTCATCGAGTACTCGGTGGAGGTCGCGAGGTCGTACGAGAACGACAACTGCTTGAGCCCGGGCGCGAACGGCGCCGTGAGCCGCAGTGCCCCGCCTTCGAAGCGCACCGCGCCTGCCGAGAAGTCGGATTGCGCCAGGCGGGCGTTGCGGGCGTCGCGCGGCAGCGGTGCTTGAAAGACGACGCCGTTGGCGCCGCCAGCGACGCGCGTCAGGGTGGAGTCGTTGGAGAGCTCGTACACCTCGAGCACCGTGCGCCGCTCGTTCTCGCCGGGAGCGGCGAAGACGACGTGGCGACCGCGCACGCGAATGGGGATCGGCGCGCTGGTGGTGTCGTGCACCACCAACTCCGCGTCGTCGCCGCTGACGGCGCGCGTGGTGAACGGCGCGGTGAAGTAGGCGATGCCGTCGTGTACGCTCGAGACGAAGTACACGGCGTTCGGATCGCCCGACGTGCGGTAGCGGAAGGCGTACTGGCCGGCGCCGCCGCTGCGCACGGAATCGAGCGGCGCTGCACGGTCGGTGCCCACGCGGTGCAGGACGACCCAGGCGCCAACCACTGGCTGCAGCACGGTGCGCGACCCGCGTACGACGCGTCCCTGCACGCTCCGCGCTTCACTTGGCGCAGCGCCGTGCGGGCTGCCAATCACGGGCGGCGGCGTCACCCCCTGCGCCGCCAGCGACGGGGCGATCACGGCAGCAAGGAGCGCCCAACGCATGCTAGAGCGAGAATCGGCCGAAATCCTCCGGCCGCATCTGTTCGAGGTGCCGCTGCAACTGCTCCGCCGACATTGATTCGTCGTCGCGACCGGCGGGCGCAGACTCGCCCTCCTCCCCTTCGCCGGCCAGCAGCGCCTCCTGCACGAAGATGGGCGCATCGAGCCGCAGCGCGATGGCGATGGCATCACTCGGACGTGCATCCACGATGACCGGCGACCCCACGCGTACCAGGTGCAGCTCGGCGTAGAACGTGGAGTCCTGCAACCGCGTCACCTGAACCCGCCGCAACGTCGCGCCGAGGCCGTTGATGAGCGCGTGACACAGATCGTGCGTGAGCGGACGCTCGCGCTTGATGCCGTTGATCTGCATGGCGATGGACTCGGCTTCCGGCCGACCGATCCAGATGGGGAGGACGCGCTCGCCGCCCTCTTCCTGCAGCACGACGACGTAGGTGTTGGACACGCTGTCGAGCCCGAGCTTGGCGACCTTGACCGGAATCACCACTCCTCCCTGCCCGGCGCGCTCAGCGCGCGCGCACCGCGCGCCTGAGCTCCGCCACCTTGTCGGTGCGCTCCCAATTGAAGAGCGCGACTTTCCGGCCATAGCGCTCCATCTTCACCGGCGTGCGGCCAAAGTGGCCGTACGCGGCGGTCGGACCGTAGATGGGCTTGCGGAGGTCGAGCGCCTGAATGATGCCACGCGGCGTGAGGTCGAACACCTGTTCCACGCCCTTCATGATGGCCGTCTCGGGGACGGTGGCCGTCCCGAAGGTGTCCACCATCACCGACACCGGTTTGGCAACGCCGATGGCGTACGCCAGCTGCACTTCGCACTTCGTCGCCAGCCTGGCCGCGACGATATTCTTGGCCACCCAGCGCGCGGCGTACGCCGCGGAGCGGTCCACCTTGGACGGGTCCTTGCCGGAGAAGGCCCCACCGCCGTGGCGCCCCATGCCGCCGTACGTGTCGACGATGATCTTGCGCCCGGTGAGGCCCGCATCGCCGTGCGGGCCGCCAATCACAAAGCGTCCCGTCGGGTTGATGTGCACCTTCATGCGGCGCGCACGCAGCTCCGACGGAATCACCGCCTCGATGATGTCGTGCGTCACCGCCTCGTGAATGACCTTGTTCTTCACGGAGTCGGCGTGCTGCGTCGAGATCACGACGGTCTCGACCTCGACGGGGCGACCGTCCTCATAGACCACCGACACCTGCGACTTGCCGTCGGGGCGCAGCCACGGCAGCGTGCCGTCCTTGCGCCGGTCCGCCAGCGCATGCGTCAGCTTGTGCGCGAGCAGGATCGGGAGCGGCATCAGCTCCTCCGTCTCGTCGCAGGCGTACCCGAACATCATCCCCTGATCGCCCGCGCCGCCGGTGTCCACTCCCTGCCCGATGTCGCGCGACTGCTGGCCGAGCGCATTCAGCACGGCGCAGGAGTCGGCGTCGAAGCCGATCCCCGCCTCGGTGTAGCCGATGGCCTTGATGGTCTCGCGCACGAGTCCGCGCAGGTCGGCCCAGGCGGCCGTCGTCACTTCACCGAAGATCGTGGCCAAGCCGGTGGTGACCATCGTCTCGCACGCCACGCGCGAATGCGGATCCTGCGCCAACAGGGTGTCGAGCACGGCATCGGAGATCTGGTCGGCGACCTTGTCGGGGTGCCCTTCGGTGACGGACTCGGACGTAAAGAGATGACGATGCAACACGGGACTCGCTCGGGTTGAGGCACGAACGGCCGGCGCACAGCCGGCCGCTCTAGTGAATGTCAGCGTTGTCTGGAAGAATATGCCCGTCCACGAGGGCGAGCAACCCATCGGCGGCATCGCCGCGTTGTCGCAGTTCGACCATCAGGCGCTCACGCAGCACGGCCTCCGCCGCACCCGCCGCCCCGGTCTCGAGGGCGGCCGCAGCTGCCTCCGTCGCCGCCGAAACCCGGATGCTGCGAATCAGGTGCTTCACCGCCGGCACCGAACGAGGCGCGACGCTGAGCTGGCGAATGCCAAGGCCCACGAGCGCGAAGGCCATCAGGGGCTGCGATGCCATCTCGCCGCAGACAGACACCTCGATGCCGGCGGCCGTCCCTTCCTGCTGGGTGCGGGCAATGAGCCGCAGCACCGCGGGATGCAGCGCCTGGAACCGCTTCACCAGCGACACGTTGCCGCGATCCACGGCGAGCGTGTACTGGACCAGGTCATTGGTGCCGATCGAGAAAAAGGCCGTCTCGCGGGCCAGGGCATCGGCGGTGATGACCGCGGCGGGTGTTTCGACCATCACGCCGAGGGGGACATCGGTGCGATGCGGGACGCCGCGCGCGGCGAGTTCCGCGGCCGCCTCGGCGAGGAGGACACGCGACTGCCGCACTTCGTCCACCGAGACGACGAGCGGGAGCATGATGCGCAGATCGCCGTTCATCGCCGCGCGCAACAGTGCTCGCAGCTGGACCTTGAACAACTCCGGCTCATCGAGGCACATGCGGATGGCGCGCCATCCAAGGAACGGATTCGCCTCGTGCGGGAAGCCGCCGACCGGAAGCTTGTCGCCGCCGATGTCGTAGGTGCGGATGACGACCGGATGCGGCGAAAACGCGCGCAGCACTTTGCTGTACGCCTCGTACTGCTCGTCCTCGTCGGGCATCGCGGCGCGCCCCACCACCAGAAACTCGGTGCGCATGAGCCCGACGCCCTCGGCGCCGCTCGTCGCCCCCGCTGCCGCCTCGTCGGGCATGTCCACGTTGGCGCGCAACGTGATCCGCACGCCGTCCACGCTCACCGAATCGGCCCGCGCGTATTGCTCGAGTTCACGCGCCTCCTCGAGTTCGACGCGGGCGCGCTCGCGATACTCCGCGACGCGCTCCGCCGTCGGGTCGAGCACGAGCAGGCCGTGCGTGCCGTCGAGGATGGCCGTCATCCCCGAGGCAATCTTGGCGGTCGCGTCGCGCAGGCCGACGACCGCGGGCAAGCCGAGCGAGCGCGCGAGGATGGCGACATGCGAGGTGCCCGTGCCCGCGTCGGTGGCAATGGCGCTGATCGCCTCGCGGTCGAACTGCACCGTCAGCGAGGGGGTGAGGTCGTGCGTGACCAGAATCGCGTTGCTCCCCTTCGGCAGGTCCACCGGATCGCGATCGGGGAGGTCGAGCAGGAGCGACAGGACGCGGATCTGGACGTCGAGCAGGTCGCTGACGCGTTCGCGCATCAGCGCGTTGGTGGAGCGGGCGAAGTGCTCGCGCCACTCGAGGAGCACCAGGTCGAAGGCCTTCTCCGCCACAAAGCCCTGGCGGATGAGCGTCTCGGCACTCGTCCGCAGGTCGGCATCGTCGCAGATGGAGATCTGGACGTCGAAAATGGCGGCCTCCTCGGGGCCGGCGTGCTGCTCGACGCGGTCGCGCACCTTGCGCAGACGAACGATCGCCTGGTCGCACGCGGCGTGGAGGCGCTCGATCTCGCGCGGCGCGTACTCGGGTTCCACGGTGCGCGCCGGGACCTCGGGCACTTCCCAACGCAGGAGATGCACGGGCCCGATGACGATGCCGGGCGAGGCGGGAACTCCGGAGACCGCGATCGTCACTCAGCCCTCGCCGAACCGCGTGTGCACGAGCGCCACGAGCGCGTCCACCGCGGCCGTCTCGTCGTCGCCGATGGCGCGAATGAGGATCGTCGCGCCACACTCGGCGGCCAGCATCATCACGCCCATGATGCTCTTGCCGTTCACCTCGAGATCATCGCGCACGATGGTGATGGCCGAACGGAACCGTGCGGCGACCTTCACGATCTCCGCCGCGGGACGCGCGTGGATGCCGTGACTGTTCTGCACTTCGACCGAGCGTTCGACCATCAGCGGACCACCGAATAGAGGAAGAAGAGCAGCAGGAGCGCGACGCCGACCCGCCAGCCGTCCACGCGGGCCTGCCACCGGGTGAGTGCGACCGCAAGCAACGCGGCCGCGCCGAGCGCGAGGCCAAACGGGCGCAGCGGCGCACCCGACAACCGCAAGAGCACAAGCGGCAGTGCCGCACCGGCGACCGCCGCAAGCGCCCGCGCCACGTGCAGGGGGCCCGTGCGCAACACGGGGCTCGCAAGCGCTGACGCCACCTTGAGCCCCTCGCGATACCCCGCGCGCAGCCCCCACGCACGGAGGGCCACATGTCCGACGTTGTAAGTTCCCACAAAGACGAAGAGCACGCCAGCGGCGGAGGCGCCGAGCCCGTACGCCAGGAGTGCGAGCGCGGAACAGAACGGCAGCCAGCCGGCCCATACCAGCCGGTCGCCGGCCGCCCCGAGCGGGCCACAGCACGCGGTGCGGAAGCGCTCCACGCGGTCGGGCTGCTCTCCCTCGAGTTCCGCGCGCACCAGCGCGCCGACGGCGAGCGCCGCCAGATACGGATGCGCGTTGAAGTAGCGGCTGTGCCGCGCCATCGCCGCGCGATACGCCTCGCCGTCGCGTCCGCCCGGCAGGAGCCGGAACGCCGGTTCCGCCGCGTAGGCGATGCCGTTGCCGATCATCGCCTCGTAGTTGTAGCTCCCCTGCACGGCGAAGAGCCGCGCGAAGACGTGCAGCCAGGTGCCCGGCGGCAGCGAGCGCGGCGGCGTCATCGCAGCACCACGACGGCGGCGCCGGCGAGCAGGCCAACCAGTAGATAGCGGACGTAGTCACGAGCGGTGTGCACGACCTTCCAGACGGCGCCGCCCGCCACGCCGGTGGCGAGCACGGCGACGACGGCGAGCGACGTCTCGCCACTCACCGTGTGCAGAGCATCCACCAGCGCCGCACGAAGCGGGAGCATGACCATCACGAACAGCGCCGTCACCGCGCCGGCGCGCCCGAAATCAAGAATCATCCCGGTCCAGTGCACCGATACGAGCGCGGTGGCGTCACCCGCGGCGAGCGCATCGCGATAGCGCTCCGCCACGGAGAGGTTGAAGCGGCGCAGCCAGACCAGCGTCTGCCCACCGACCATCGCCGCGCAGAGGCCGCACAGCACGGCCATCGGGAGCGTGCGCGCGACGAGTTCGGCGTTCCCCGGCACCGCCGCCATGGCGCCGGCCGCTACTGCGGCCGGCCCCCACTCGGGATACCGCGATGCGCCGAACGGCATCGTCTCCAGCGCGAAGCACTCGAGCAAGACGCCCACCAGCAAGCCGCTGGCGGTGTCGCCGCACAGCCACCCGCCCAGCGTGGCGGAAACGAGCGGCCGCGAGAGCATCGCCTGCGGAAATGACACGAAATCGAGGCCGACGATGGCGCCGACGATCGTCAGGTGGATGAGAGTCACCGGATCGATCATCCACCGCTCCGCGCGAGCAGCTCGTCGAGCGGCACGGGATCCGCGCCGGGGACATCCTGCGCCGTGACATCCACGCCCCGCGCTCCGATGGCCCGCAGGTCGGACTCTTCGCCGGCATCGAGAAAGACATACCGCAATCGCGGCGAGCGTCCCGCGCGATGGTGCAGGCCACCGACGTTCACGCGGGTGATCGCCGGGTCACGCTCGACCAGGGAGCGCATGGTCGCCGTGCCGCCGGTGAGCAGCAGTCCCGGGTCGGGGAGCTGTCGATATTCGGCAAGGTGCGAGAGCGCGCTCTCCACGGACTCGAAGTAGACGGCCATCTCCGGCGGCACGCCCATGCGGTAGAGATCCCGCTCCCAGTCGCTCGCCGCCACCTGATCGTCCACGAGGACGAGGAAGCCGAGGGCGAGCGGCTGTCCCCACCCCACGACGACCTGGCCATGCACAAGCCGGTCGTCAATGCGGTAGACTTCAATCGCCACCCGCGCCCTCCTCGGCGACGCACATCGCGGCTTGACCCTTGGCGACGGCCTGCCGCCAGGTGTCGGGCGCGATGCTCGACGCCATCACGAAGGCCAGCAGCATCGGCAGGTTGGCGCCGCAGACGACGGCGAGCCCCGGCGATTCACGGGCAATGCGCCGCGCCGCGATGGTGCAGCTCCCGGCCGGCAAGTCGGTGAACACCACGATGGCACCCGAGGCGACGAGTTCGCACCGCAAGGCGTCCACCAGCTCCACGCCGCCAAGGTTTGCGTTGCTGAACGGGAGCAGGCGCGCCGCCGCGGCCGCTCCCGCGACGCGCGCAACCGCGCTCACGAGCCCCTCGGCCAGGTCGCCATGCGCAGCGACGATCGCGCGCGGGCCCTCACTCATCGTCGTCGAGCAGGTACTTGCGCACGTCGCCGGCGCGCTGGACCATCTTGGCCTTGAGCCGCTCGTTGAACGAGTGGGCGGCATCCACGCCGGTGTAGCGCAGGAGGTGGTTCATCGCGATCACTTCCGAGATGACCGTGATGTTCTTCCCGGGGTTCAATGGTACCGTGATCTTGGGAAGATCCACGCCGAGGATGTTGACGGTCTGGCCGTCGAGGCCGGTGCGGTCCACCTGCAGGTTCTTGTCCCAGACCACGAGGTCCACCACCACCTCGATGCGCTTCTGCTGGCGCACGGAGTGAATGCCGAAGATCGCACTCACGTCAATGAGGCCGACACCGCGGATTTCCATGAAATGCCGCTGCAGTTCGTGCCCCCGCCCGATCACGATGTCGGCCCCCTTGCGGCGGGCGAGCACCAGGTCGTCGGCGACGAGCCGGTGGCCCCGCTCCACGAGGTCGAGCACGCACTCCGACTTGCCGATGCCGCTTTCGCCGGTGAAGAGCAGGCCGACGCCGAAGACGTCGGCGAGCGAGCCGTGCAGGGAGATGGAGGGCGAAAACTCGTTCTCCAGGAACGGCGTGATGATGCGGTAGAACTCGCGCGTGTTCAGCCCGGAGATCAGCAGCGAAACGCCGGCGCGGCGCGCTTCGTCGTCCATGCCCTCGGGCAGCGATTGCCCCTTCGTGACCATCACGCACGGAAGCGGATAGCCGAAGTACGTGCGCAAGTTGCGGCGCCGCGTCTCCTCGTCGAGCGCGGCCAGGTAGGTGATCTCCGTCTCGCCAAGCACCTGCACGCGCTGGTGCACGAACCGTCCGGTGTATCCGGCGAGTACGAGTCCCGGACCCGAGGCATCGGAGGTGGGGATCTCCCGCGACAGTCCCTCCGGACTGCCGAGCACGGTGAGCGCGAGCGCCTCGCCCATGCGCTCCACCAGTCCGCGAACGGTCAGCGCCATGCGCGGCTCACCCGTGCGCCGCCGGGCGCCGCCCCGGCGTATGACGTTCCTTCGACGCCTGGCGCACCAGCTTGAGCAACGCCGCGTTGAGCGCCGGCCCCCAGTAGCGCCCGGCGGCCGTCGCCACGAGGCGCGTGCCACGCGGCGCGGTGAAGACAATCTCGACGCGGCGCTCCGGTCCGTCCTCGTCGAAGCGGACGGTGGCGCCGGTGGCACGCGGAATCCGCACCGCCGACTTCAGGACGGCACGCTCCGCCTTCTTGAGCATGGACTGCGTCAGACTGACACCGCTGTGCTTGAAGACCAACTGCACGATGTTATCCTCCGGTCTGAATCACCTGTTGAAGGTGCGTGGCCGTCTCATCGGCAGCGCGTTCCCACGTGAACGATTCCGCAAACTGGCGACCGCTCGCCCCCAGACGCCGGACCAGCTCGGGCGACGCGCAGAGGCGCTGGAGCGCCGCCGCCATCGCCGCGACGTCCCCGTGCGGCACGAGAAATCCCGTCTCGCCATCCCGCACCGACTCGCGAATGCCCGGCGAGTTGGAGGCAACCACGGGCGTGCCGCACGCCGAGGCCTCGATATTGGTGAGTCCCCACCCTTCCTTGGGCGACGCAAAGGCCGTGGCCCACGAGCGGCGCAGCAGCGCCAGCTTCTCGGCTTCGCTCACAAAGCCAAGAAACCGCACGCGAGCCCCGAGGTCAAGCGACGCGACGAGGTGCTCGAGGGCTGGCCGATAGTCGCCCTCGCCGGCAATTTCGAGGATCGCGCGCGAATCGGCGACCTGGGCAAAGGCGCGGATCACCAGGTCGACGCCCTTGTACTTCTTGAGCCGACCAAGGTACGCAAAGACGGGGGTCGGCGCCCGCTGCGCCTCGTCGGGCGTGTAATACCCGCACGATGCACCGGGATAGATCACCCGCACGGCCGCGCGCGCGATGCCCCGCGCCACGAGATCGTCGGCGGTACTCTCGCTGATCGCCTCGAAGGGGGTCGCGCGATACACCGAAGGAATGGGACGCTCCGACAACCAGACCGCCGCGGCAAGGGGCGCCGGCAGTTCCTGAAAGGCGGTGCCGCCGAAGAGGTGCGGCACGCACGCCACGGTACGACGCGCCCCCCACAGCGGCGTGTACAAGGGCATCTTGTTGATGTCCTCGACCACGACGTCGAACGGCTGACGAGTGAGCTGCCGGCGGTAGTACGCCCACGCCCGAAGCGCAAACGTCTGACGGATGCCGGTGCGGTGGACGTCGATGCCGCCAAGCGTCGCCCGTGGCGCGGCACCGGGCCAGCCACCGCAGAGCATCGTGACCTCGTGGCCGCGCGCGGCCAGCCGCTCGAAAATCTCGTGCAGGTGGATCTCGGCGCCACCGGCCAGCGGATTCTCGCGGTCCTGCCAGTTGACCACCAGGAGCCGCACTAGAGACGCCCCATGCGCCGCGCCAGCGCGTCGAGCACGCCATTGACGAAGCGCGCGCTCTGCGCGCTGCCAAACCGCTCGGCCAGGCGCACCGCTTCCTGGAGCACCACGCGCGAGGGCGTGGCGCCCTGCGTCAACTCGGCGGCGGCGAGCCGCAGGACGCAGCGTTCGATGGCACCGAGGCGATCGAGCCGCCAGTTCGTGGTCACGTCGCCGAGGTCGCGATCGAGATCGCCGCCCTGACTCTGGATGATCCGCAGCAGCGCATCGGCGAAGGCGCGCTCCTCGGGGGCGACCATCAAGTCGTCCCAGACCAGCGCGGCCACGCGATCCAACGGCATCGCCTCACGCAGGTCCCACGCGTAGAGCGCCTGCAGGGCGCGCGCGCGCCCGCGCGTCTCGAGGCGAGCCATCAGGCGTCGTCCTCGTCCGTCGCGCCGGCGTCGAGCAAGCCGAACAAGTCGGCCATCTCGAGGGCGGCCAATGCCGCATCCCATCCCTTGTTGCCGTGATCGCCGCCGGCACGTGCCTGCGCCTGCTCGAGCGTATCGGTCGTCAGCAGCGCAAAGCCGATCGGCACGCCGTACTCGCCCTGCAGCAGGGAAAGTCCGCGCGAGGCCTCGCCGGCGACGAAGTCGAAGTGCGGCGTCTCGCCACGAATGACCGCACCGCAGACGACCACGGCGTCGTAGCGTTCGGTCATCAGGAGGCGAGCCGTCGCGGCGGGAAGTTCCCACGCGCCCGGCACCCAGACGACGTCCACGTCGTCCGCGCGTGCGCCGTGACGCACGAGGCAGTCGAGCGCCCCGTCCACGAGCGGCTGGGTGATCGTACCATTGAATCGGCTGCCGACGACCGCGAAGCGCCGACCGGTGCCGCGAGGGGTTCCTTCAAACTCGGCCATCAGAGCGCCCGCAGGTGCCCGAGCTTGCGCACCTTGGTCTCGAGGTAGGCCGCATTCTCGCTCGTCGTGGGCGAAATGATTGGCACGCGCTCCCCGAGGCTGAGCCCGTACCCTTCGAGGCCGACGAGCTTCTTCGGATTGTTGGTCATCGGACGGATGGACTTGAGGCCGAGGTCCAGCAGAATCTGCGCGCCAATGCCGTAGTTCCGCAGATCGGGCGCGAAGCCCAGCTTCTCGTTGGCTTCGACCGTGTCGGCGCCCAGATCCTGCAGCTCGTACGCCTTCAGCTTGTTGAGCAGGCCGATGCCGCGCCCCTCCTGGTCGAGATAGACGATGACGCCGCGGCCGGCCTCGGCGATCATCCGCATCGCTTCGTGGAGCTGCCAACGGCAGTCGCAGCGCAGCGAATGGAACGTGTCGCCCGTGAGGCACTTGCTGTGCATGCGCACCAGCACGTCCTCGCCCCCCTCGATCTCGCCCATGAGGAGTGCCACGTGCTCGCGGTCGTCCACGTCGTTGCGATACCCGATGACGCGAAACTGCCCGAACTCGGTAGGGAGTCGTGCCTCGGCCACCCGGTGCACCAGCCGCTCCGTCTGCAGGCGGTGCGCGACCACCTGCGCCACGGTGATGAAGGTGAGCTCATGCCGCTCGCAGAAGGCCTCGAGCTGCGGGCGCTTGGCCGTGGAGCCATCCTCGTTGAGGATCTCGCAGATGACTCCGGCCGGCTGCAGCCCGGCCAGCCGCATCAGGTCCACCGCCGCTTCCGTGTGCCCCACGCGCTGCAACACGCCGCCCTCGCGGGCGCGCAGCGGATGCACGTGCCCGGGACGTCGAAAGTCGGACGGCACGGCCAGCGGATCGGCGCACCGGCGGATCGTGGCGGCCTGGTCACGGGCGCTGATTCCGGTGGTCACGCCGTAGCGCTGGACCGCATCCACGGTGACCGTGTAGGCAGTGCGCAGGGCGTCGGTGTTCTCGTGCCCCATCATCGGCAGGTTGAGCTGGGCAACCCGGGCGTGGCTGAGCGCCACGCAGATCATCCCCTTCGCCTGCATCAGGAAGTTCACCTTCTCGGGCGTGACGAACTCGGCCGCGAGGATGAGGTCACCCTCGTTCTCGCGGTCCTCGTCATCCGCCACGACAATGAACTTGCCGGTGCGGAGGTCGTGGAGGGCTTCCTCTAGCGTTGCGAAGGGCATCAGGCAGACGGCAGACGGTGGACGGTGGACGGTAGATGCGGGGCGGCGAGTTGCTGCACGAACTTGCCGATCATGTCCGCTTCCACGTTGACGCGGCCGCCTGGCTGGAGTTCGCCCAGCACAGTGTGCCGCAAGGTGTACTCGATAAGGGATATCTGGACGCCGTCGGAGAGAAGCTCGTTGACCGTGAGGCTCGTTCCGTTGACGGCGATGGATCCGTGCGGGACCATCAGCGGCATCCATTCGGCGGCGATCGCGAGATCCACGAGCAAGGCGTCGCCCCGCCGCTCAACGCGTTCGACGTCGGCGACAGCGTCCACGTGGCCGGTCACGAGGTGGCCGCCGAGTCGCTCGCCAAGCGCCATCGCACGCTCGGTGTTGATGCGTCGCCCTTCCGTCCAGTCGCCAAGCGTCGTCCGTTCGAGCGTCGTCACGACAGCGGCGACGGTGAAGGTCCCCGCCCCCGCCTCGCGCACGGTGAGACAGACGCCGTCGCAGGCGATGCTCTCGCCATCACCGATGCCTGCATACTGCGAGCGCACGACAAACTCGCGCCCCGCCGGTGTGGGCGTCGCACGGACGATCGTGCCGATGTCGGAGATGATGCCGGTGAACACGAGAGGCAGAGAGAAAACAGAAAGAAAACAGAAAGAAAGCAGAGAGAATCCGCCGGCTACCGGCCGGGGGGGGAGAGCACCGTCATCACGTCATCCTCGAACTCCCGCCGTGCGACGACGCGCCAACGCGGCAGGTGGTTGGTCACGGCGGCGGGTGCGGCGGAGAATGCGCCGAGCGCCCCCGCGCCGAGCACGACGGGTGCCTGAAAGATAACCAGACGGTCCACCAGATTGCCTCCCAGCAGTGCACCGGCGAGGGTGGCGCCGCCCTCGACCACGAGGTGGTGGACGCCGCGCTCGTGCAGCACGTGCAGCCCGCCCTCCAAGTCGCTGGCGGCGAGGAGTGCGACACCCTTGCGCTCGAGCGCCGCGGCGCCAGCCGCCGCAGTGGACGGCGTGACGATCGCCGTCGGGACCCGCCGCGCGGTGCGCACCAACTGGCTGTGGAGCGGCAACCGGACACCCCGGTCGAAGACGACGCGCAAGGGCGCCACGCGGGGCTTTCGCACGCCGCGCACCGTGAGCGCCGGATCGTCGGCGAGTGCGGTCTCAATGCCTACCGCTATTGCGTCCGCGCTGGCACGCAGGCGATGCACTTCCTTTCGCGCCGCCTCGCCCGTCAGCCAGCCGCGGTGGCGATCGGCCGCCGCGATCGCGCCGTCCAGCGAGACGGCCAGCTTGAGCGTGATCCACGGCCGCGTGGCGCCGGAAGCCCAGTGCAGGAACGGCGCATTCAACTCGCGCGCAGCCTCAGCCTCCAGTCCAAACTCGACGGCAACCCCCGCAGCCCGCAGGGCATCCGCACCGTGGGCCTTCGCGGGGTTCGGATCAGGTATGGCCGCGACGACGCGCCGCACACCGGCACGGATGAGCGCCTCACTGCACGGCGGCTGCTTGCCGTGCGCGTTGCACGGTTCGAGCGTGCAATACACATCCGCGCCGCGGGCCAGGTCGCCGGCCTGAGCCAGCGCCACGGCCTCCGCGTGCGGCTCACCGAAGCGCGCGTGATGTCCGACGCCGACCACGCGACCCTCGCGCACCACCACGGCACCCACCATCGGATTCGGCGCGGTCCGTCCCCAGCCGCGCGCGGCGAGCGCGAGCGCCCGCCGCATCCACGCGCGCTCGCGAGTCCCCCACGACACGGGCTGATGGTGCATCAGAAGCCCGTGCGAAGCCCCACGGAGAAGTAGCTCCGGCTCGCCGTCGCGCTCGACCCGAACGTGTTCATCGCCGCCGGCAGCGTGCCGCCGCTCACTTGTCCGTACTCGGCGACAAGCTTGCCGATGATGAAGTTGAGGCTGGCGCCGGCATACACGTTGGAGCGCTTCATCGAATGGCTGGCCGACGCGTGCGCCTGCTGCGTGCCGACTGGCGCCGCGGCGTTCACCGTGACGTCGAGCCCCACCGAGTTATCGTAGGTGTCCTGACCGAAGCCCGCCTGCAGGCCGAACGCCA
>JAKAJN010000100.1 GCA_021813725.1 bacterium
GGGCGCGGGCGGCGTTCGCGGAGATCGTGGCGCCGGTGCTCTAACTGCAAGAGCTCACCACGGAGGAACGGAGAACTACAACTGCAAGACCTATTGGAACGACAGTGCGCCACGCACGGCGTCGAGTGGCGAGCGCAGTTCCCCCCAAGAAGTTGCAGTTCTCCGTGAATCTCCGCGTCCTCCGTGTCTCCGTGGTGAGCAGTAAGGCCCTCACGCGAAACCAGGATGGAACCCCCCGGAGGGCGGCGGGTATCGAAGGTCGATGCCCCGCCGCCCTTCGTGTTCCTGCCGCCAATTTCGAAGCCAGCACGTTGACTACGTGGACGGCCTCCTGACCGGAGACGCCCTGCAGGCATGCGAGGCGCACCGCAACGACTGCCCGGCCTGTCGGCGTCACGACGTGCAGATTCGACGCTCCCTGCTGGCCCTGCAGGTGCTGCCGACCATCGAACCGTCGGCCGACTTCCACCGCCGCCTGTGCGACCGGATTGCGCACGACACGGTGCACTACACGCCCATCAATGCGCACCGCGTGCGCTGGGGGATTGCGGCCGTGATCCTGGCGGCCTCCGTTGCCCTGCTGGTTGCCGTGCCGTCGCCAACGGCGACGACGAGGTCATCGGTCGCGATGGTGCAGGCCCCGGTGCTGATGGGCGCGCGGTCGCGGCAGGGCCCCGCGATGCAGACGGTGGCGCTGATCCGGCCCATCGCCCTTCCGATTGACTCCCCGTCGGCATCGTCCGAAAAGGCAAGCCACCGCCGGGCGAGCGCGCCGGCGCGCGAGCGCACCGCGCGGTTCGAGGCCCTGGCGGGAAATGCCCCTCTGCGCACCGCACCGCAGTTCGCACGGCCACAATCGGTCCGTCTGCAAACGGTCACGTACATCGGCCAATAAGATCGGCCCGTCGCACGGCTGATTCCGTCGGCGGAAGGGGCATCGCGGGGGTATAATTCTCCCCGATGCCGGCAGTCACTCCCCGCGCCCTCAGAACGGCCCTCGACGCCGGGTCATTCGACCCGGTGTACGTGCTGTTTGGCGCTGAAGACTACATCAAGGAAGAAGTGCTGCGGCTCCTGCTGGCGCGCGCCGTGGATGCCGCGATGCGCGACTTCAACGTGGACGTGCGTCGCGGGCCGGAGCTGGACGCGGCCGCCCTGAACAGCACGCTCGATCAACTGCCGATGATGGCCGAGCGCCGCGTGGTGGTGATTCGCGACGCGCAGGCGCTGAAGAAGGCGCCGCTGGCGGTGCTCGACCGCTACCTGGCCAAGCCCTCGCGCGACCTGGTGCTGGTGCTGATGCTCCCGGCCGAGCACGAGGTGCCGAAGTCGTGGCCGGCGCACAGCACGACGTGCGAATGCAAGCCGCTGACGGAAGACGCGGTGATGAAGTGGATCGCCCACCACCTGCACGACACGCTGCACGGGAGCATCACGCCCGATGCGGCGACGCTGCTGATAAGCCACGTGGGTAACGATCTCGCCCAGCTCACCAGCGAACTGGACAAGCTGCTGAGCTACACCAACGGCGCAGAGATCACCGCGGAGTCGGTGCACGCGGTGGTCGGCATCCGGCACGGCGAGACACTCGCCGATTTGCTGGATTGCGTGGCGGTACGCAATGCGAGCGGCGCCCTGGCGATGCTGCCGCGCGTGATGGCGCAGCCGAAGACGACCGGCGTGTCGGTGGTGATTGCACTCACCGCGCAGACGTTCGCCCTGTCGTGGGGCGCGGCGGCCCGCGCCAATGGGATGAACCCGGGGGTGCTGAGCCGCACCTACTTCGACGTCCTGCGCGAGGGCGGCGCGTTCGTGGGGCGGCCGTGGGGCGAGGCGATCCAGCACTGGATGAAGGCGCTGCCGCAGTGGGACGCGGCGCGCTGCGACCGCGCGCTCGACCTGCTGCTGACCACCGACTTGGCGCTGAAGGACACGCGGGCTAGCTCGGAGGAGCAGATCGTGGAAGGGTTGGTGTTGGCGATGTGTGTGTAAGGCAGAGAGACAACAGAGAAGAAACAGAGAAAAAACAGAGAAGAAACAGAGAAAAAACAGTTACTACAGTCACATGAGAGTTCTTCGAGCGATTCTTCCCTTCTTCTTGTGCGCGGGGTCTCTGCTGGCGCAGGGGGATCCTGACGTTTTCGCGCGGGCGCGGACGCTCGTTAACAACGGCGACGCACGGGCGGGACGGGCGCTGGTGGACTCGGCGCTGGCGGCGGCGGCGCCGGGAACACCGGCGTACGCGGCGGCGCTGTACTGGCATGGCGTGCTGGCGGAAGGCGGCGATGCGGCGCGCACGGACCTGCTGCGCGTCGCCATCGAGTTTCCGCTCTCGCCATTCGCGAGCGAATCGCTGCTCCGGCTGGCCCAGCTTGAACTCACGCGCGGCGATCGCGTGACGGCCCTGCGTCATTTAGATCGGCTCGAACGTGAGTATCCCGCCTCGCCGGCGCGCGCCGCCGGACGATACTGGGCGGGGCGGATTCTCCTCGAAGATGCCAAGCCGGCCGATGCCTGCGTCGCGCTGCGTGACGCGCGACGGCTGGCGGCGCCAAGCAACATCGAATTGCTGAACCAGATTGACTACTACGCGCGCCCGTGCGACGCCCTCGAAGCTGACGCGAAAGCGCGGGCCGATTCGATAGCGGCCGATTCAGCCGCGCGCGCCAATGAACCGAAGGCGAAGGCGACGAGAACCGGCGCGTCGCCGACGACCCGCGCCTCGGCCAAGGGGAAGTGGTCGGTGCAAGTGGCGGCGTACTCCGATCGCAACGCGGCCCTGGCGCTCGCCAAGCGCCTGACGGCGCGTGGACACGACGCGCGCGTGACACCGACCAAGCCGTGGCGCGTCCGCGTGGGCTACTTCACCACGCGCGCCAAGGCCGCCGAGCTGGCCAAGGAATTGAGCACGAAGAAATCGAAGGCGATGGTCGTGGAAGCGGAGGGGCGGTGAGCCGCGACCAGGCCACGCCGTTGATGCAGCAGTACCGCGACATCAAGGCGCGGCACCAGCACGCGATCCTGTTCTTCCGGATGGGCGACTTCTTCGAGACGTTCTACGAGGACGCGGAAACGGCCTCACGCGTGCTCGGCCTGACGCTCACGAGCCGCAACAATGGCGCGGCCGCCGAGGTGCCGCTGGCAGGCGTGCCGGCGAAGGCGGTGAATGAGTATGTGCGTCGGTTGGTGCAGCAGGGGTTTCGCGTGGCGATCTGCGAGCAGGTGGAGGACCCGAAGCTCGCCAAGGGGATCGTCAAGCGCGAAGTGATCGAGACCATCACCCCCGGCGCGGCGTTCAGCGACGACCTGCTCGACGTAACACGCAACAACTTTCTGTGTGCGGTGCGGCTGGACGGGACGCAACTGGGCGTGGCGGCGGCGGATCTCTCGACGGGCGAGTTCACGCTAATGCGCGGCACGCGCGCCGATGCGGGGGCGATGCTTGGGCGGTTATCACCGCGCGAGGTACTGGTGATTGCCGGCGACCAGGGGTCGCAGGATGCCCTGCACGGGCTCGACGTGCTGCTCACGGAACGCGAGGCGTGGGAATTCGACGCGGCGCTGGCCGGCGACGCCTTGGCGCAGCAGTTCCGGGTGGCGTCGCTCGAGGGGCTCGGTGTGGGCGCCGAGGATCGCACGGCGGTGGGCGCAGCGGGGGCGCTGCTGCGCTATCTGCGCGAACTGCAGCCCGGTGGGGTGCCGCACCTGGCGCGTCCGGTGATCGAGCGGCTGGGCGGCACAATGCCGCTGGACGAAATGACGCGCCGCAACCTCGAGCTGGTGGAATCGCTGCGCGGCGGCGAGACGGAGGGGACGCTGCTCAGCGTCCTCGACCGGACGCAAACACCGATGGGGGCGCGGCTACTGCGGCAGTGGATCCTGGCGCCGCTCACAGAGCGCGAGGCGATTGATGCACGCCTCGACGCGGTCGGCGCGTTCGTGCACGACAGTTCGGCGCGCACCGCACTGCGCGAGGCGCTCGACGGCGTGCGCGACGTGGAACGACTGTCGGGAAAGACCGCAGCCGGCCGGGCGACGCCGCGTGACGTGCGCGCGCTGGGCGATTCGCTGGCGCAGCTGCCGGCCGTGCACGCGGCGCTGCAGCGCGTGCCGCCGGCCGGGTTGTTGCAGGCGCTGCGCGATGGATGGGATGACGCCGCGGCCATCGTGGCGGAGATTGCGCGCACGCTGGTGGCGCGTCCCCCGGTGGCGATTGGCGAAGGCGACACCATCGCACCGGGCGTGAACTCGGCACTCGACGACCTGCGCGCGATCATGTCGGGCGGAAAGGACGCGATTGCGCAGTTGCAGGCGGCGGAACGCACGCGCACGGGGATCGCCTCGCTCAAGGTCGGTTACAATCGCGTGTTCGGGTACTACATCGAAATCACCAACGCCAACAAGCACCTCGTGCCCGACGATTATCAGCGCCGACAGACGCTGACGGGTGCAGAGCGGTATGTGACACCGGCGCTCAAGGAGTTCGAGGAGAAGGTGCTGCACGCCACGGAACGCACCGAGCAGCTGGAGCGGGAGCTGTTTGAGGCGTTGCGCGCCCAGGTGGCGTCGGAGATTGCGCGACTGCAGGGCATCGCGGCGACGCTGGCGCGGCTGGATGTGATTGCCGGATTGGGCGACGTGGCGGCGCGCGAGGGCTACGTGCGCCCCGAGGTCGGCGACGACTATGCGCTCGAGATTTCGGCGGGCCGGCATCCGGTGGTGGAGCGGATGATGCCGCGCGACCGGTTCATTCCCAACGACGTGTCGCTCACGGCCGATGCGCGGATGATCATCCTGACCGGCCCGAACATGGCGGGGAAGAGCACGATCCTGCGGCAGATCGGCCTGATTGCGCTGATGGCGCAGATGGGATGCTGGGTACCGGCGACGCGGGCGCGGGTGGGGATTGCCGACCGCGTCTTCACGCGCGTGGGGGCGAGCGACAACCTCGTGCGCGGGCAGTCCACGTTCATGGTGGAGATGTCGGAGACGAGCGCCATCCTCCACACGGCAACCGCCCGGAGCCTGGTGCTGCTCGACGAAATCGGGCGGGGCACGTCCACGTGGGACGGGGTGAGCATCGCCTGGGCGGTGAGCGAGCACCTGCACGACCGCGTGGGGTGCAAGACGGTGTTTGCGACGCACTATCATGAGCTGACGCAGCTGGCTGACGAATTAGTAGCAGTTCGCAACTATAACGTCGCCGTGCGCGAGGCGGGGGACGAGGTGCTGTTCCTGCACCGGCTGCAGCCGGGCGGTGCGGACCGGTCGTACGGCATCGAGGTCGGGCGGCTGGCCGGCTTGCCGGCGCCGGTGATTGCGCGGGCGCGGGCGCTGCTGCGGCTGTTGGAGGGAGAGGATCTGGCGGCGGCGCTGGCGCGCCCGGGTTCCAGTGTGCGGGCCCCGACGTCAGGGGCCGTTCACCCGCGGCAGCCGGAGGCGGCGGGGCAACTGGGGCTCTTTGCCGCCGAGCCGCATCCGTTGCTGCGGGCGCTGGCGGCGATGGATGTGAACGAGATGACGCCGATGGCCGCGTTGACACGGCTGGCGGATCTTGTGGGAGAGGCCAAGCGGGTTAGCGGGTCATGATTACGGGCTACTACCACTGCTCACCACGGAGACACGGAGAAACACAGAGATTCACGGAGAACTGCAACGGCAAATACTCAATGGAACGACAGTGCGCTACGCAGGATTCAGCGTGGCGAGCGCTGTTCCTCAAAGAAGTTGTAGTTCTCCGTATCCCTCCGCGTCCTCCGTGTCTCCGTGGTGTGCAGTTGCAGTAAGAGCAGGATATCCACTCAAATTGAGCCAAGCGAAATGACCGACCACGTACGCCATCGCACGCCATACGACACCGTCCTCGACACGATCGGCTGGACGCCACTGATCCGTCTGACGCGGGTCACCAAGGGGATCGTCACGCCGGTCTACGGGAAGGCGGAGTTCTTCAACCCGGGCGGCTCGGTGAAGGACCGCATCGGCCTGCCGATCATCGAGGCCGCGGAGAAGTCGGGCGCGCTCAAGCCGGGTGGCACGATTGTCGAGGGGACGAGCGGCAACACAGGCGTGGGCCTGGCGCTCGCCGCGGCGCTCAAGGGCTATCACTGCATCTTCACGATGCCGGACAAGATGTCGCAGGAAAAGGTTCGCCTGCTCAAGGCATTCGGCGCGGAGGTGATCATCACGCCGACGGCGGTGCCGCCCGACCATCCGGACAATTACGTGATGATGGCCAAGCGGATCACCAAGGAAACGCCGAACGCGGTGCTGGCGAACCAGTTCTACAACGAGGCGAACCCGGACGCGCACTTCGCGACGACGGGGCCGGAACTGTGGGCGCAGACGGACGGCCGCATCACGCATTTCGTGGGCGCGGCGGGCACGGGAGGCACGCTCACGGGAACGGGGCGCTACCTGAAATCGAAGAACCCGAAGATCCAGATCATCGGCGGCGACCCGCAGGGGTCCATCCTCGCCGAGCATTGGCGCAGTCAGGGGGCGAGCACGGGAGACGGTGCGCCGTACAAGGTGGAGGGGATCGGGCAGGACAAGGTGCCCGGGACGCTCGACATGAGCGTGATGGACGAATGGCAGACGGTGAGCGACCGCGACGCCTTTGCGATGTCGCGCCGGCTGACGCGTGAGGAAGGGCTGTTCGTCGGCGGTTCGTCGGGGCTGATCACGCACGTGGCGCTGAACGTGGCGCGCCGCGTGAACGACCCGAACGCGCTGGTGGTCACCTTCCTGTGCGACACGGGCGAGCGCTACCTGTCGAAGCTCTACAACGACGAGTGGATGCGCGAGAACCAGCTGCTCGAGAGCGAAAAGGCGACGCTCGGCCAACTCCTGGGCGCCAAGACGGGCGGGACGCCGACGGTGGTGAGCGTGGCAGCGGGCGCCACGGTTCGGCAGGCGCTGCGGCTGATGAGCCAGCACGACGTGTCGCAGCTGCCGGTGCTCGATGGCGTGAATTGCATTGGCTCGGTGAGCGAGAGCGTGCTGGCATCGCGCGGCCTCGAAGACTCGAAGGTGCTCGACCGCACCGTCGGCGACGTGATGGATGCGCCATTCCCGGTGGTGGACGACGGGATTCCAGTGGACCAGGTGGTAAAGCTCGTGACGAAGAACAACCCCGCCGTGCTCGTGCGGCACAACGGCACGATGGCGGGGATCCTGACGCGATCGGACCTGCTGCATTTCCTTATGGCGCGGGGATGACATGAAGATCACGGTGATGATGGGCGGCACTTCGGCGGAGCGCGACGTCTCGCTCGCCTCCGGGGTGCGCATTGTCGAGGCGCTGCGCCGCCGCGGGCACACCGTGACGCCGCTCGACCCGGCCATCGGCATGCTGAGCGAGCCGGCGTTTGCGGAGCTGGCGCAGGGGGTGATGAAGCGCGAGCCGCCGTCGCTGGAGCAGTTGCGGAATTTCGAAGGAGCGGAGCTCAGCCCGGTGCTCGGTTCGCTGCCGGCGGTGCGCGCGGCCGACGTAGTCTTTCTCGGGTTGCACGGCGGGTACGGCGAAGACGGCACGGTACAGGCGATGCTCGATGCGGCGCACGTCTGCTACACCGGGAGCGGGCACCTCGCGAGCGCGCTCGCCATGGACAAGGATCTGTCGAAGATCCTGTTTCGGGCGGCCGGCGTGACAACGGCCGACTGGCTGATGGCACCGGCCAGCACGGAACAGGTCGAGCATCTGCTCGGCTGGCCGGTGATCGTGAAGCCGTCGAAGCAGGGCTCCACGGTGGGGCTGACGAAGGTGAGCACGCCCGAGCATCTGGAATTGGCGGTGCGCGAGGCGTTCCAGTACGACGACGAGGTGATGATCGAGCGGTTCATCCCCGGGCGCGAGCTGACGGTTGGCATTCTGGGCGGCGAGGCCCTGCCGGTGGGCGAAATCATCCCCAAGCACGAGCTGTACGACTACGAGTGCAAGTACACGGCGGGGATGGCACGCGAGGAATTTCCGGCCAAGCTGACCAAGTCGCAGGCGGCGGCAGTGCAGGCGCAGGCGCGGCGCGCCTTCCACGCGCTCAAGCTGGGGGGGTACGCCCGCATTGACTTTCGTCTGACGGCAGAGGGTACATTCTACTGCCTGGAGGCGAACACGCTTCCGGGAATGACCGAGTTGAGCCTGATTCCGCAGGCGGCAGCGGCGGCGGGAATTGCTTTCGACGAGTTGTGCGAGCGCATTGTGCAACTGGCCGTGCGCGCCAAGGGAGGAAAGACCGGATGACGACACCACGGCTGCCAGCGGCGGCGCTGGCGGGAGTGCCCGCAGGAGTGCAGGCCCAGGGTGTCTGGGCGGGGCGGCGGCAGCTCTTCGTGCGCTTCGCCGGCGAGGCGGAGACGGCGACGATGTACACCTCGGCGGCACTGCTGAAGGAGATAGACCGGCAGGTCAGCCGCACGAAGATCCATTCGATCGTGATTGGCGGACGCGACCCGCTGGGCAACCTCGAGTTCCTGCTGGCGGCGTTCGGCACGCAGCCGGCACCGGTACCACTGATGCTCGACAGCGACGGGCAGCGCCCCGAAGCGCTGGCGATGCTGGCCCCCAACCTGGCGATGACGCAGGTGACGGTGGAGTTCGTGGGCCCGGAAGCCGGGCGCGCGAGCGCCATCGAGACGCTTTCCGCGGCGGCGGGGGCAGGGTGCGCGCATGCGCTCGTCCTCTGCCCGCGCGACGACACCAGCGACCCGCAGTTGCTGCGGCTGGTGGAGCAGGCCCACGCGGTGAGTGCGGAGACGCAGGTGGTGATCCACCCGTTCCTCTCGGGAGATCCGCCGACACTGGATCGCCGCTGGTCCACCCTGCTGGAGCAGGCGGTGGCGTTGCACGCCGATACGCGAGTGGCGCTCCGACTCCCTGCACCAACCGGCCTGCGCTGACGATATTACGGGTATGTCCCCCACCCGACCCGCCACCGTGCATCTCCAGCACCGTCGCCACATTGGCGTCGCGGTGACGTGGCTGCTGGGCATCAACATCGCCGTCTATTTCCTGCAGGTCACGGTGGTGAGTCCCAGCGACATGTTTGCCGCGCTGGGCTTCCACTCGCGCGACCTCGGCGCGTTGAGCCGCGCGTGGTGGACGATCGGGACGTACATGTTCGTGCACGCGGGGTTCTGGCACCTCGCGCTGAGTC
>JAKAJN010000101.1 GCA_021813725.1 bacterium
GTTTCGCGGCGATCTTGCGTGCGCGGCGCAGGAGACCGTCAGTTACGCGGCGGTGGGAGGAGAGGGGCAGATGATGCTGGCGCTGTGACCCGGGGGTGCAGGGGCACTGGCACGGTGGGGTGCACGGTGGGGTGCACGGTGCAGGAGTAAATGAATGGGGCCGGGCGAATGCCCGGCCCCATCGTTGATCGGAATCCTGAATCGAGGTCCGGAATCGGAATCCTCGGTTCAAGTCCCCAATCCTAGTACATCCCGCCCATCCCACCCCCCGGCGCGGCCGGCATGGCGGGCTTGTCTTCCTTCTTCTCCACGATCAGCGCTTCCGTGGTGAGCAGGAGCGAGGCGATGGACGCGGCGTTCTGCAGCGCCGTGCGCGTCACCTTGGTCGGGTCGATCACGCCGGCAACCACGAGGTCCTCGTACGTGTCGGTCAGCGCGTTGTAGCCGAAGTTCTTGTCCTTCGACGCGCGCACCTTCTCCACCACGATCGAGCCTTCGCCACCCGCATTGTAGACGATCATGCGGAGCGGCTCCTCGATGGCGCGGCGCACGATGTCGACGCCGATCTGCTCGTCGGCATCAAGCTTGACGCCCTTCAGCGCCGCCTGCGAGCGGATCAGCGCGACGCCGCCGCCCGGGACGATGCCCTCTTCGACCGCGGCACGCGTGGCGTGCAACGCGTCCTCGACGCGGGCCTTCTTCTCCTTCATCTCGGCCTCGGTCGCGGCGCCGACGTTGATGACCGCCACGCCGCCGGCGAGCTTCGCCTTGCGCTCCTGGAGCTTCTCCTTGTCGTAGTCGCTCGTGGACTTGTCAATGGCGACCTCGATCTCCTTGATGCGCCCCTTGATCTTGTCCTCGTCACCGTGGCCGTCGATGATCGTCGTGTTGTCCTTGTCGATCACGAGGCGCTTGGCGCGCCCCATGTCGGCGAGCACGGCGTTCTCGAGCTTGAAGCCGACTTCCTCGCTGATCACGTTGCCCTTGGTGAGGACGGCGATGTCCTCGAGCATCGCCTTGCGGCGGTCCCCGAAGCCCGGCGCCTTTACGGCCGCCACCTTGAGCGTGCCACGCAGCTTGTTCACGACGAGCGTGGCCAGCGCCTCGCCCTCGATGTCCTCGGCGATGATCAGGAGGGGCTTGCCGGTCTGCGCGACCTTCTCGAGCACCGGGAGCAGGTCCTTCATCGACGAGATCTTCTTGTCGTGGATCAGGATATAGGCGTCCTCGAGGGCCGCTTCCATCTTGTCCGGATCGGTGATGAAGTAGGGCGAGAGGTAGCCGCGGTCGAACTGCATGCCGTCCACCGTCTCCAGCGTGGTCTCGAGTCCCTTGGCTTCCTCGACCGTGATCACGCCATCCTTGCCCACCTTCTCCATCGCCTCGGCGATCAGGTCGCCGATTTCCCGGTCATTGTTGGCCGAGATCGAGCCCACCTGCGCGATCTCCTTCTTGCCGGCGGTCGGCACGGAAATCTTCTTGAGCTCGTCGGTGATCGCGCCCACGGCCTTGTCGATGCCGCGCTTGATCGCCATCGGGTTCGCGCCGGCCGTCACGTTCTTGAGGCCTTCGCGGAAGATCGCCTGCGCAAGCACCGTCGCCGTCGTCGTGCCGTCGCCGGCGTTGTCCGACGTCTTGGTGGCGACTTCCTTCACCATCTGGGCACCGAGGTTCTCGATCGGATCGGTGAGTTCGACTTCCTTGGCCACCGTCACGCCGTCCTTGGTGACGGTCGGGGCGCCGAACTTCTTCTCGATCACGACGTTCCGGCCCTTGGGGCCGAGCGTGACCTTCACCGCCTCGGCCAACTGGTCGACGCCGCGCTTGAGCGCCGCGCGCGCATCAACGTTGAAATGCAGTTCCTTCGCTGCCATGGGTATCAGCTCCGTGGGGCTGTTGGGTTCTTAGTTGATGACCGCGAGGACATCCGACTCGCGCAGGATGAGGTAGTTCTCGCCCTCGATGGTGACCTCGGTGCCGCTGTACTTCCCGTACAGCACCTTGTCGCCGACCTTCACGCCCATCGGAATGAGCTTGCCATCCTCGTACCGGCCCGGGCCGATGGCGATGATCTCGCCCTGCTGCGGCTTCTCCTTGGCCGTATCCGGGATGTACAGGCCACCGCGCATCTGCTCCGTCTCCTCCATCGCCTTGACGACGACGCGATCAGCGAGCGGCGCGACCTTCGACCCAGGGGTCTTGGCTGCCATGTTCTGAACTCCTCCTGCAAAGGGGTAGAATTTGTGATCTCGCACTCGTTGGCACTCATCGTAGCTGAGTGCTAACAACGGAGCGTAAGATATGCAAAAGCACGGCCAGAGCAAGGGCAGGAGCTACGGGTAGACAATAGCTAAACTAAGCTGCCACAACAAGTTAAATCTGCCATAATTGCAGAGGGCCGACTGCCACGTCGGCCCTCGCCCGCTGTCAATTCGACCGGCGTGCCTCCGCCGCGACCGCCCAACTAGCTCAGCAGCTCGTGCGCCATCGAAAGGCCCTTCAGCGTCAGGTCCGGCTCCAGCAGATCCAGTTCCTTGCACAGCGCCTTGAAGGCGCCGGCGAGCCCACCCGTGGCGATGACCAACGGCACCTGGGCGCCGGGCCACTCGGCCTTGATGCGTCGGACGATGCCATCGATCGACTCGGCCGCACCCAGAACGACACCTGACCTGATGCACTCCTCCGTGCGACGGCCGATCACATGCACCGGTGGCAGGAGTTCGGTCGCCGTGAGCTTGGCCGTCTTGCGGAAGAGCGACTCGGCCGACATCTGGACACCGGGCGCGATCACGCCGCCGATGAACCGGCCGTCGCCCGTGATGCAGTCGTACGTCGTGGCGGTTCCCAGGTCCACCACGATGCAGTCGCAGCGGTGGAGCCGGCTGGCAGCCAGCGTGTTGATGATGCGATCGGCGCCGACGGTAAGCGGCTCGTCGACGTCGAGAGTGATCGGCAGCGCGCTGCGCGCGTCCACGACGACGGCCGGCTGTCCGATCAGGCGTTCGCACGCTTCGGCGAGCGGACCGGTGACGGCCGGCACCACGGATCCGATGGCCGCTCCCTTCAACGCCCTCTCGCGCACCTCGGAGGCGTGCAGCAATGCGCGCAAGAGGAGAAAGACCTCGTCGGGCGTGCGGCTGGCATCAGTGGTGACGCGCCAGCGGAACGCGACCTCCTCACCATCGCAGACGCCAATGGTGGTCTCGGTGTTGCCCACGTCGAAGACGAGCAGCATCAGTGATCCTCCGCGAAGACGAGCGATCCCGCCCGGCACGACACGACGCCGGCCTCGGTCTGCACCAGCAAATCTCCTGCGGTGCCGACGCCCACCACAACCCCGGCCACGGGCGCGACGATCCGCCTCCCGGCCCCGGCGTCCCGCGCCGCATACCGTGCGAGTTCGTCGGCGCGGAGCGCACCGGGCAACGCCACGGCCGCGCGAAGCGCCGGCACGACGGCGTCGAGCGCCTGCAGTCGCGTGGCACCGGGGACGAGTCCCGCCGCGTTCGCCACATCCGCCGCGGCCACGACATTGAGGCCGACACCGATGGCGACCCACTCCACGCGCTGGTCGCGCCAGCGCGCCTCGATAAGGATGCCGGCGAGCTTGCCGGCACGTACCAGCAGATCGTTGGGCCACTTCAGGGCGACGCGCTCCCCGGCGAGCGCGTCGAGCGCCTCGGCAATCGCGAGTCCGGCGCGCAACGAAAGAACGTCGATCGCCTCCGCGGACCGCGGGCGTTCGACGAGCGTCATCCAGAGCCCGTGGCCGGGCGGAGACAACCAGCGCCGTCCGCCGCGCCCGCGCCCCGCCTCCTGTTCGTCGGCGATGATCAGCGTTCCCGCGCTCGCCCCGGCCGCGGCGGCGGCGTGTGCCACATCCATCGTGGAGCTCACGCGCCGGTGCACCTCGCAGGCGCTGAGTGCAAGCCGCGTGGCGATCGCGGGCCCGTCGAACCCGTCGAGCGTGTGGTCACCCACGATAGATGACGAGGGCGTAGATGGCAGCGCCGAGCACGAAGCGGTAGATGGCGAAGATGGCGAACCCGTTGCGCTGGATGAAGCGCAGGAGCAGGGCGATGGCCAGCCAACTGCTGACGGCCGCCGCGGCGATGCCGACGAGCACGGACATATCCACACCGGCCGAGAAGAGCTTGGGCACCTTGAGCACTGCGGCACCGGCGATCACCGGCATCGACATCAGGAAACTGAATACCGCCGCCGACTGGCGATCAAACTTCAGGGCGCGGGCCGCCGTGATGGTGGACCCGGAGCGCGACACGCCGGGAATGAGCGCGAAGACCTGCGCGACGCCGATCAGCAAGGCCTGCTTCCATGTCATCTGGTCGAGCGACCGTGTCGCGGGGGCGCTGTGGTCCGCCCACCAGAGCAGGGCGCCCATGATGATGAGCGCTGTCGCCGTCAGCGCCGGCGCGCGAAACACCGTCTCGGCGTAGCTCTCGAGGAGCAGCCCGAAGATCACCGCCGGGATGGTGGCGATGACGATGAAGATCACACGCTGCTCGGCGATGGTCTCCACGCGCCGCGTGGTCACCACGTTCACCGCGGCACGCGCCAACTCGATCCACTCCTGCCAGAAGTAGCCGAGCAGAGCCACGAGGGTCCCGACGTGGAGCGCCACGTCGAAGGCGAGGCCAGGTTCGTTCCATCCGAACGCCCACGGCGTGAGCGACAAGTGGGCGGAGCTGCTGATGGGAAGAAATTCGGCGAGGCCTTGCAGCACGCCCATCACCGCCGCCTGCCAGAGGGTCAGCTCATGCATTCACGATCTCCGGTGGGGTGGCGCCGTCAGCGGACGGCGTCAGCGTAGAGGGCCTCATACAGCGGAAGTACGCGGTCGGTAGCGAAACGCTCGACGGCGCGCGACACGGCGGCCTCGCTCATCGCGCGCCAGCGGGAGTCGCTGCCGAGCAGGTCGAGTGCGGCCCGCGACATCCCGACGATGTCGCCCACCGCGCCGAGATGGCCGGTGACGCCAGACTCGACCACTTCGGGCAGGCCGCCGACGTCGTAGCCGAGCACGGGCACGCCGCACGCCTGCGCCTCGAGCGCCGAGAGGCCGAAGCTTTCGCGATCGGTGGTCAGTACGTACAGGTCGGCGCTCGCGATGAGCGGCGCCACGCCGTCAATCTTGCCGAGGAAGCGCACATCACCCTCGACGTCCAGCCGCCGGGCCTCTTCCTCGGCGGCGGGTCGATCCGGGCCGTCGCCGATCATCACCAGCACCGAAGGGATCTCGCGGCGCACGGCGGCGAAGATGCGCACGATGTCGGTGATGCGCTTCACCGGGCGCATGTTCGAAATGTGCATCAGCACCTTGCGCCCCTCGCCCAACTGTTGGCGCAGCGCGGCGTCCGACGCCGTGGGAGCGAAGACGGTCGGATCCACGAAATTGGGAATGACCTGCACCCGCTCCTGCTCGCACCCGAAGGCGCGCACCGTCTCCTCCTTGAGGTGCTGCGACACGGCGGTGACGCGGTCGGACTTGTCGATGGAGAAGCGCGTGATGGCGTGGTATGAGTGGTCCTGGCCGACGATGGTGATGTCGGTGCCGTGGAGGGTCGTGACCACCGGGAGGTTGACGCCGCGTTCGTGCAACATCTGCTTGGCCAGCCACGCGCTGGTGGCGTGCGGAATGGCATAGTGCACGTGCAGGAGGTCGAGCCGCTGCTGGGAGGCGACTTCGTGCATGCGCACGGCGAGGGCGAGGTCGTACGGCGGATACTGGAAGAGCGGGTACGATCCGATGGCCACTTCGTGGTAGAAGATCCGCGGCGAGAGGAGCGGCAGGCGGAACGGATGCGCGTACGTGATGAAGTGCACCTCGTGCCCGCGCGCGGCGAGCGCGATGCCGAGTTCCGTCGCCACGGCGCCCGAGCCGCCGTATGTCGGATAGCAGGTGATGCCGATCTTCACGCCGAGCGGTCCTCGCGCCACCAGCGCGCGGCGGCCTCGGCCGCTCCGGCGCTGCGTGGGTCAATGTGGGTCACAGCCGCCGCCTTCAGCTGGTGACGGAACCAGGTGCGCTGCCTCTTCGCGTACTGCCGCGTGGAGACAAGTATAGCGTGGCGCGCATTGTCGAGGCCGATGTCGCCCGCGACGACGGCGCGCAATGCTTGGTATCCGCACGCCTTCCACGCCGGCGCGCCGGAGGGCACGCGCGCCGCGAGGGCGCGCACCTCATCCAGCCACCCTGCGTGGAGCATGTCGTCGAGGCGGTGCGCGATGCGCGCGTGGAGCGCCTCGCGCGGGTCGACCACCAGCCAGCGCGCTCGCCAGCGCGACGCGCGCGCCGCCTCCCGATGGAGGTCGGAGATGCGGCGACCGGCGAGCAGGGCGACCTCGAGCGCGCGCAGCAGTTGTGTGCGACCCAGGTGCGCGCGCGCCGGATCGCAGTGCAGCACCCAGCGGCGCAGCGTCGCGGTATCCTGCTCATCCAACTCGGCGGCGAGCGCGGCACGGCGGACGGGATCAATCGCCGGCTCTTCGAAGAGCGGCGCGACGAGGGCGCGCAGGTACAGTCCGGTGCCGCCGACGATGAGCACCCGCTCGGCGCCAACCCGCCGCAGCACCGCGTCGGCGTGGCTGGCCCACGCCGCCGCGCTGTAGCGCGCCGCCGGGTCTACGAGGTCGATCCCCTCGTGCGGCACCCGCGCCTGCTCCGCGGCAGTCGGTTTGGCGGTGCCGATGTCGAAGCCCGTGTAGACCTGCCGCGAGTCGGCCGCCAGGATCGTGAGCCCGTGCGCCTCGGCCAGCGCGAGCGCCAGCGCCGACTTGCCCGCGCCGGTGGGGCCGCAGAGAATGCGCAGGTCAGCGCCGTCCAAAACGCCGCTCGAGTTCATCCCACGAGAGATGCACGATGGTCGCGCGGCCGTGCACGTCGTGCGCGGGAAGCGTCGTGCGCGCGAGCGCGAGATAGAGTTCGCGCATCTCCCCCGCCGCGAGGGCGTCGCCGGCCTTGATGGCGGCCTTGCAGGCCACGGTGGCGGCGAGCCGCTCATGCTGCGTGTGCGCGCTGGCCTCGCGGTCGCCGGTCAGCGCCTGCAGCGACTCGCGCAGGCACCGTTCGGCGTCGAAGCGCGGATGCGGGTTCGGTGTCGCCTGCACGAGCACCGACGCGCCGCCGAACGATTCGGCCTCGAAGCCGAGGCGACCGAGCAGCGCGCGGTTGGCGTCGAAGGCGTCCGCCTCGGCCGGCGTGAGATGCAGCGTCAGCGGGAAGAGCAAGCGCTGGGCCGGCGCGTCGCCGCGCTCCATCGCGCCGAGGAACCGCTCGTAGAGCACGCGCTCGTGCGCCGAGTGCTGGTCAATGAGCACGAGGCCGTCCTCGCGCTCGAAGGCAATGAACGTGCGGCGCAACTGAAACAGCGGGGGGAGCGGAATCCCCTGTTGCGGTGCCGGGGCTGAGTCGAGGGCGTCGTGCAGGGGAGCAGAGGGCAGTGACTCCGACGGAGTCGTACCCTGCCCTGCATCCGCGTCGAAGAGCGGCGCATCGGGTGGGCGGTGCGTCGGCGCGCGCAGCACTTCGACATCCACGGTGCGCGGGAAGTACGCCACGCCGGCGCCCGCGGCCGGCGCCGCACCAAACCAGGCGGCGGCGTCTTCGGTGCCGAGGGCGCGCCGCACGGCACGCTCTACCGCGCGTTCTACGGTCCACCGATCGCGAAAGCGCACCTCGGCCTTGGCCGGATGCACATTCACGTCCACGTCGCCTCCCGGCAATTCGAGTTCGAGCAGTACGGTGGGACGCACGCCGGCCGGGATCGTGGATCGGTAGGCCGCCTCGGCAGCGCGGACCACACCCGCATCGCGCACGGCGCGACCATTGACGGACACGAACGCCCGCCGGGCCGTGGTTCCCACGTCGGCTGGCCGCTCCACGAGTCCGCTGACGCGAATCGGGCCGCTCACGTCATCCACGCCGACCAGCGCATCGGCGAGGGTGACGCTCCACAGCGCCGCCACGCGGTCGCGCAGCCCCGCGGCGGGCGGAAGCGTCAGCAGGGCCTTCCCGTCGTGCGCGACCGAGAACCGGACGTCGCGACGCGTGAGCGCCATCGAGGTGAGTGCGTCCATGATGGCGCGCCACTCGCTGCGCGCCCCGCGGAGGAACTTGAGGCGCGCCGGCACATTGAAGAACAGGTCGGTGACGACCACCGTGGTGCCGCGCCGCCGCGCGACGTCGCCGACGGAGGCGAGCGTGCCGCCGTCCACGCGCACGCGGGTGCCGGCCCCGTCCTCGGTGGCGGTCTCGATTTCGAGTCGCGAGACCGACGCGATGGACGGGAGCGCCTCACCGCGAAACCCGAAGGAGGCGACGCCGACGAGGTCGGCGGCGGTGCGGATCTTCGATGTGGCGTGACGCTCGATCGCCAGGACCGCATCGTCGCGCACCATCCCGCTCCCGTCGTCGCTAATGCGCACCAGGGCGCGCCCGCCGTCCTGGGCGACGATGTCGATGCTGGCCGCCCCCGCATCGAGGGCGTTCTCCACCAGCTCCTTCACCACCGAGGCCGGACGCTCGACGACTTCACCCGCCGCGATCTGGTCGGCGACAGTGCTGGGAAGAATGGCGATTAGGGGCACGACGAAATCTCCCGGCGCGCCGCGAGCGGGTCAATCGCCGCCAAGGGGGAGCAGCAGCTCGCTGGCGATCCAGCCGTCGCGCTGGCCGTCGAGGCGCACGTGCGTCCACGCCCCGCGCCGTTCGACCACGGCGGCAATTTCGCCCGCAAGCGGCGCCGGTCCCTGATCTGCACCCAGCACCGGGAGCGCTCGCAGCGGCTCCGGACGCACCACGACGACGAGGTGTTCGGCGCGCTGGCGGGTGTCGAACGCAACGGCCCCCGCCCCGAGCACCGCGGCGGCGCACATGAGCCACACGGCCCGCCGGCCGATCGGTCGACCGGCCCACGCCCGGCGCGCCAGCAACCACCACCCGGCTCCCCACAGCGTGAGCAGCAGCACGGCGGGTAGTTGGGTCGGAAGAGCCGGAAGCCGCGCCACGCCGCGGTCCTGCACGGCACGCACCAGCGCCAGTCGACTGCGCAGCTCCGCGTCGAGCGGCGACCGTCGGAGCGCGCGCTGCCAGCCCTGCACCGCGCG
>JAKAJN010000102.1 GCA_021813725.1 bacterium
CAGAGAAACAACAGACAGACAACGCTAAGCACGGGCTGGCTGGCGAAGAGGCGCTACTAGCAGGATACGCAGACGTCGCGCGCGGCGCGACCTCCGGTGGTGACACCTCAGCCACCCGAACCCCCATCGCCGCGTGACGGGCGCGCCCACCGGGAGCACAAACAGGGGCCGGGCTCTCGCCCGGCCCCTCTGTTTTTTCTCTGTTGTTTCTCTGTTGTTTCTCAGCCCTTAATCACCCACACCTTGATCTCCGGCTTCACGTCCGCGTGCAGCCGAATGCCGACCTTGTACACGCCGAGCGCCTTGATCGGCTCGTGCAGGTCGATCTGCCGCTTCTCGACGTGGACGCCCTGCGCCTCGAGCTGCGCGGCGATGTCGGCCGTCGTCACCGAACCGAACAGCTTGCCCTCCTCGCCCACGCGCGCGGCGAAGGTGAGGGAGATCGGCTCGATCTTGGCGGCAAACTCCTCGGCCGCGGTGCGACGTGCGTTCTCGGCCGCCTCAAGGGTCGCCTTCTCCTGGGCGATGCGCTTCTTGTTCCCCGGGGTCGCCTCATAGGCGATGCCGCGCGGGAGGAGGAAGTTGCGGGCGTACCCCGCCGACACCTTCACGATGTCGCCCGGATGCCCGAGCTTTTCCACCGCTTCTCGCAAAATGACTTCCATCGGAAACCCCAACGTTCAGGTTGACGGGCGCGTCCGGCGACGCCAATCGAGCCACGTGTCGCCCAAGCCGAGCCCCAAGAATATCACGCCGGCCGCGCCGGCGAACAGCACCGACGCTCCGACCAGAACGACCGTCATCACCCGACCCGGCGCCAGAATGAACAGCGTCACGCCCGCTCCGCGGAGCGCATACAGCGCGCCGAAGAAGACGAGCAGGTTCGCGCCAGCCCCTCGCGCAAACCCGAGCCCGGGCACCACCACCAGCAGCAGTCCGACGACCAGGCCCCAAATGAACTGGTCGTTGAACCGGAACTCCCGCAGCCGCGCCAACGGCGCACCGATGCGCGCGCGTCCGACGCGATGGTACAGCGCCCAGGCCAACCCGAGCGCGGCCAACGTTTCCAGCGCCAACAGGGCGGGGAAGATCGTGGCGGACCGCTCCGCCGCCGATCGGACCATTCCGCGCTGCTCCTCGAGCGTCCGTTCGAACCAGGCCGCCGACTCCGCGCTCGACGCGCGGAAGTCCTGCCAGTCCTTCGTGGCCAACCGCGCCTTCCAGTCGGTCTCGAAGCTGTCGGCACGACGCAACAGCTCCGTGCCCACGACCTGCCGCACCCGCACGGTGCCGCCGGGGACGGCGAGTGTTGCGACGCCGCCTACCAGCAGTGCCACGCCCACCGTAGCCAGCGCCCGCGGCAGGAACGGGCGATCGGGCCAGACGAGCGCCCAAGCGCCGAACGCGACCGCCACAAGCACCCCCCAGCCGCGCGCGAGCAGGGAGTACTCGCTCCGCACCGGGCCCGCCGCGACGATCCAGGCGGCGAACGCTACCCACAGCACCGCCAGGAAGAGCCGACCGCCGGCCTTCCAGCCCGCGAGCGCGCAGGCCGCGAGCACGGGAACCAGCACCAGCGCCGTCTCCGCCACCGGCACGATCACCGAGAACGGCGGCATGGCCGGCAGGAGCAGCAACAGTACCAGCCCGCCGACGACGCTGCGCCAGCCGCGTTCGCGCGGAACCGCCGGCGTGGGTTCGACGACGGGTGTGGTCACTTACTGCGACTGCCCGCGCGTGTATGGCAGCAGCGCCAGGTAGCGCGCCTTCTTGATGGCGCTCGCCAGCTGACGCTGGTGACGCGCGCACGTGCCGCTCAGGCGGCTCGGAAGGATCTTGCCGTTGTCGGTGACGAAGCGCGACAGGAACCGCTCGTCCTTGTAGTCCACGTGGCGGATGCGGAGCTCATCCATGGGGCACGTCTTTCTCTGGCGGCGCATTATTCGTCGTCCTCGTCGTCATCGTCACGGGCCCGCTTGGCGGCGAGCTGTTCCTCGGTCATCGGCGGGGCGCCGAGCTCATGCTCGTGGATCGAGATGAGATAGCGGACCACCGCGTCGTCGAGCTTGAGCGAGCGCTCGAACTCCGGCAGCACCTTGCCGTCCACCTTGAAGCGGGCGACAACGTAGTAGCCGGTCTCGCGCTTGCCGATCTTGTAGGCAAGCTGGCGACGACCCCAGTGGTTGAGCGCAATCTCGCCCTCGGCGCTGAGCAGCGCGTGGTGCTTGGCGATCTTGTCGTTGATGGCGGCATCTTCGAGCGTCGAGTCGAAGACGTACACCGCCTCGTATTCACGAGTCACGGAAGGCAATCCTCCTTTGGTCGTTCGCGCTTCCCGCGGGTTGCCGACGCGGGAAGAGGTTGGCGGCAGATAGTGCCGCGCTATGTGGAACCTGAAAAAATATCTACGATCTGGGCCGGGGTCAATGGGGCGCTCGGCAGGCCGTCGAGACCGCACGGTCGGTGGTGAATTTCACACCCCGACGGAAAACGGCGGACGGAATTCGGAGGATTTCAGGCGCTCCGGCAAGGGTAGTCCATTGCGCTCAGGCTCGCCAGCGGAGCGGAAATGCGCTTAGCTTACTATATATGGCCACACGTCTTACTCTCGACGATGTTCTGGTTGTATCCACTGACCAAGTTTCAGCCGAACTCTCCGGGGAGACGGTAATTCTTGGGATGCGCGAGGGGGCGTATTTCGGCGTCCGCGAAGTCGGCACGCGCATCTGGGCGTTGCTCCAGCAACCACGCCGCCTCTCGGAGGTCGTGGCGGTCCTGACGGCCGAGTATGACGTGGCCCCTGCACAGTGCACGGCCGACCTGCTCGCTTTCGCCGGCGAACTCGTCGACAGCGGTCTCGTGAACCGTCTCGATGCGCCGGCTGGCTAGGGTCTTCTCCCTGTCGTCGCCGGAGCGGCGGCTCGCGATGTCGGCGCTGGCCCTTCTTGCCGGCATCCGCCTGCGTCTTGCGCTGCTCACATTCGCCCGGGTTCGCGGGACGGTTGACCGCTGGGCTTCGCGCCGCGATCCCGGCACCCCGGAAGGCGTCTCGCCCCGCACGGTGCGGCTGGCGGTCGCGCGCGCTTCACGGGTGCTCCCGGGGAGCTCCTGCCTGGCGCTGGCCCTGTCTGCCGAAGTGCTGCTGCGCCGCCACGGACTCCCGGCGCGCGTGACCATCGGAGTGGCGCCGGGCGAGAGACCTGGGCCCTCCATGCTCAACGCGCACGCCTGGACGGTCAGCGCCGGAACGGTCGTGGCCGGCGCGCACGCCAACCTCGAGTCCTATCGCACGCTCGCCGTCTTCGAGTCGCACTGACCCATCGAACGCCAGTGGCCGCCTCCCTGCGGTGGGAGTCAGCGCTGGTGTAGAAGTTGGTGCGACTCGGATGTATCTTCTGCAAAGTGGAGTGCGTCCCCCCCTTCGGAGGCACAGACTTATGGATCACCCGACTCGGATCCACACCGGTACGACCGCTGACGTCGAGCGGAACCAGGCTGGTTGGTCGGCGCCGCGCCTCCTGCGACTCGGAACGGTCGCCGCACTCACCGCGAAGGTGGACAACAAGGGCAAGAACGACGGCGGCCGGTGGCCGAAGCGCCGCACCTAGGTTGCAGCCGCTGTTCCCGTTTCGCTGAAGCACTCCCTGTCGTCACCGAACAGTCCCGTTGCCGCTGCGTCGGCGATGTGGTATCACCCCAGAGTGGAGCGGACGCACGCTCCGCGGGAGGCCGGACCTGTATGGACAAGCCGACCATTACTCCCCCAACCGCGGTTCCCGACGAAAAGGACGCGACGAAACGCACCCCGTGGACCGCGCCACGGCTGGAGCGCCTGGGATCCGTCGCCAAGCTGACGGCTGCCGTGGATAACAGCGGCCGAAACGACGGCGGCAAGGGATCCAAACGTCGCACATGAGTCGGGCCGCGACGGCACGGCGCCAGCCATTGAGGAATCTGATTGCTCGCGTTTGGCGCAGTCGTTGATCTGTCGCTTGATCCGCTCGCCGCTGACTCCATTGAACGACTGACGCGGCCGGTCGCGGCACTCCCGGGCCGCCTGGGTCAACATGTGGCCGGCGAGTTTGCGGCGGTGCACGTCGCCGATGAACGGACGCGCTCGTTCGACGCCGACCTTCCGCTGCGGGCCGACGGCCTGGTTGTTGCCGGCGCGCTGCGCATCGACGCACAGCGCGACTTGCGCACGAAGCTATCGGCCGGCGGCTCCGGCTCGGAGACCAGTGCATCCGACGCCGAGCTGGTGGCGCTGGCCGCGCGTCGATGGTCCGACCGCTTTGCCGAGCACCTGCTGGGCGACTACGCCATCGTGGTGTGGGATCGCGCGCGCGGCCAGCTGATGGCGGCGCGCGATCCGCTCGGCAATCGACAGCTCTACTGGGCGCGCGTCGGATCACGCGTGGCGCTCGGCTCGTCGGTGGACATCGTGCGCGCCCTGCCGGGCTTGTCGAGCGAACTCGACGATGAGGCCATCGCCAGCGTGCTGGGCCACGGCTGGGTGGAGCGCGCCGATGCCACCGTGTTGCGGGACGTGCACCGCGTGCCGGCCGGGCACACCCTGGTGCTCGCGCGTGACGCGCCGGCGCGGTTGCGGCGTCACTGGGAGTTTCCCGTGCCGGCGCCGTTGCGCTTCGCGCGGGAGGAAGATTACCTCGGTCGGTTTGCCGAAGTCCTCGGCGACGTGGTCGGCGACCGGCTGCGCAGCTCCTCGGCGACGATCTTTCTCAGCGGCGGTATGGACTCGTCCACGTTGGCGGCCACGGCCCGACAGTCGGTGCCCGCGGTGACCCTGCGCGCCATCACCTCGGTGCAGCCGACCCTGGCGCCGAGTGACGACGATCACCTGTCCGCGGCAATCGCCCGCCGGCTCGGGATCGAGCAGACGGTGCTGGATGAAGACACGAGGCCGGCGCTCGCATATCTCGAGGCGCCGGGCGCGTTGCCGGCGCAGCCGCTCGATGAACCTGACCTGGCGGACCTTCGCGTCGGCGCCGCCGTCGCGGCGCGACAGGCGCCGGTAGCACTCTTTGGCGAGGACGGCGACATGTTGCTCCGTCCGCCCTCGCTCTTCCGTCAGCTTCGCACACAGCCGCTGCACGAGGTCGTCGGTTCGTGGCTTCGCTTTCGGACGGCGGCCGGGCGGTGGCCGTGGGTCGGGCTCGAGTGGCGACGGCGTTTGTCGCGCCTCTGGCGCGGCGCGCCGACCCCGGGGACGCCGTGGCTGCGCCGTCCGCGGCCGCCGGCGCGCCCGCGCGCCGAGCATCCGTTGCGTCCGCTGACTGCCCGTGCGCTCAGCTCGCCGCAGTGGGACGCCTTGTACGAGGCGTTCGAACCGGCCACCACGCGCGCGTCGGTGCTCTTCACCCTGCCACTCACGGACCCGCGCCTGCTCGCCTTCGTGTTCTCCATTCCGCCGGTTCCGTGGTGCCAGGACAAGCAGCTCTTCCGGCGCGCGATGCGCGACACGCTGCCGCCCGAGGTGCTCGCGCGCCGGAAGACGCCGCTTGAGGGCTACCTCGAGGCACGCGTGGCGCAGTGGCGCGCGGCTGGTGGCGCCGACACGGTCATCTCGGATCGCGTCGCCGCGTGGGTGAACATTCCTGCGGTGCGCGAGGTGCTGCGCACGGGCTCGGCCTACGAGGCCCTCGATGCCTGGCGCGTCGTGCAGGTTGATGCCTGGTTGTCGCGCGAGGACGCCCGCCGTGCCTGACTACGCGCTGTATGGACTCGTCGTGCGCTGCGCCCATCCGCTCGCGGATCTCGAGCCCGCGGCGCCGGGCGCGCGCGTGGACATCGCCATCACCCTGGAGGGGGTCGGGGAGCCGTCGGGCGACTGGCAATCGGCGGCGCCGTATTACACTGCCGGCGTCGAACCGGACGGCCTGCCGTCGATGCGCGTCCGGCACGACGCGGCGCGCGGATATCGCTTCGAGTATGCGGACGGCACGCAGTTCGTGATCGATGACACGGCCTCGTCCATCAGGTGCTGGTGGGCCGAGGCGTCGACGCTCGAAGACACCGCCACGTACCTGCTGGGGCCGGTGCTTGGTTTTGCCCTGCGGCGCCGCGGCGTGCTGGCGTTGCATGCCAGTGCCGTCGTGCTGGACGGATGCGCGACGCTGCTGATCGGACCGTCCGGCGCGGGAAAGTCCACGACGGCGGCGGCGTTCGCGTCGGAAGGCACACCGGTCCTGTCGGACGATGTCGTCGCGCTGCGGCTCACGGGCGGCGTCCCGCTCGCGTACCCGGCGTATCGCCTGCTGCGGCTCTGGGATGCCTCGGAGCAGATCCTGTTTGGCACCACGGGGCAACTGCCGCTGCTGACGCCGACCTGGGAGAAGCGCGCCCTGCCGCTCGGTGAAGCGTTCCCCTTCCACGACAGTCCCGCACCGCTCGGCGCGCTCTTTGTGCTTGGCGCACGCGGCGAAGATCCGCGCGCACCATACCTCGAGCCGCTCTCGGCGATGGAAGGGTTCGTGGAACTGGTGGCCAACACGTACGCCAACTACCTGCTCGACGATCGCATGCGCGGCGAGGAGATGCACCTGCTGAGTGCGCTGCTGCGCGACCGACAGCTGCGACGGGTTGTTCCGCATGCCGATCCGTCGCGCCTGCCGACGATGGTGCAGCGGATCCGGGCCGCGGTGTTGGACCGTCCCTGAGTCGCGTCGGACCTTGCGCTGCCGATGGACGAGTCGTCGTGCGTTCCCCTCGACCGGCCGACGTCGCATCTTCCCTGCGTGACTCCGGTTCCGTCTTCCGCCATCGCGTTTGTGCACGCCGCCCTGCGGCGCGATGCCGTCGCGGGCGGCGCCATGCGGGAAGCGGGCGAGGTGCAGGACTGGCCGGCCGTCGTGCGCCTGGCGCATGAGCAGGATGTGCTCTGGTGGGTGGCGCGCGCGCTGCCCGCGGAGGTGCCGCGCGAGGTGCGTGCCTCGGTTGCGGACGCGCTGCGCGCCCAGACGTTTGCCGCACTTGCCGGCGCCCGACAACTGCTCGAACTGCTGTCCGTCCTGCGCGACGCTGGAATCCAGGCCGCGGCGTACAAGGGGCCGGCGCTCGCGGTGGACGTGCATGGCGACCTTGGTGCCCGACGGTTCTTCGATCTCGACGTGCTGGTGGCGCGGTTAGACCGCGATCGTGCGGCCCGCGTCATCGGCGAGGCCGGCTACGCACGACCCGCCAGTCTCTCGTCGCGTGCCGAACGCGTCTATTCGCGATGGGAGGGAGTGATGCACCGCGAGCGCATCGACTCGCTTCCCGTCGAGCTGCATTGGCGCTGTCAGGCCGCGCGGTACGGCGGACCAGGCGACCCCGCCCAAGTGCTGTCTCGCACGCGCACGTGCGAACTGGGAGGCGGTCGCGTGACCGTGCCGGCCGCGACCGACCTTGCGGTCCTGCTCGCGCTGCACGGCACCAAGCATGCCTGGCGTCTGCTGCTGTGGGTCGTCGACTTTGCCGCCGCCGTTGACCGCGCAGACTTCGATTGGGAGGCGTACCTCGAGCGCGCACGCGAATGGGGAGTGCGGCGGGCGGCGCTCTACGCTGCCCTCGTGGCGCAGGCGATTGCGGGGGTCGGCTTGCCGCGTCGAGTCGCCGACGTGGCGCAGCGAGATCGCCCGGCGGTGCGCCTCGCCGCCGCCATCGTGGCGCGGCATCGAGGGGTGAGTGCCGACGCTCACGTTGGTGGCGACTCGGAGCCGAGATATGATCTGCTGTGGCAGGACGGTTTCGCCGCCCGACTGCGCTATGTGGCCATCGCGGCCGCGCTGCCGACGCCGCGTGATCGCGACGCGTTCCATCTGCCCGACGGCTGGCTCGCCCTGTCCTATCCGGCGCGCGCGTGGCGCCTGCTGCGCCGCGCCGCGGACCATCGCCCATGATGGCGACGCTGCGCCCGTTCGTGCGGTCGCTGTGGGGGGAGCATCGCGGCGCGATGGTCGCAGTCTCCGCGACCACCTTCGCCCTCTCGCTCACTGAGGGGGCCGGCCTGCTCCTGCTGCTGCCGATGCTTCGGCTGGCGGGCGTGTCGTTGGGCGAGGGGGCATCAGACCGATGGGCGTCGACGATGGAGGCGTGGCTTCGAGACATTGGGATCGCCCCCACGCTGACCGGCGTGCTCGCCGCGGTGGTGCTCGTGGTGACGGCGCGCGCGGCGCTCCAACTGGTGCTGGCCGAATGGAACGCGCGGCTCGAGGCCGACGTCGCGGGGCGATTGCGCGAGCGGCTGTTCGAGGCCGTCGTGCGCCTGCCGTGGGCCCGCTTCACGGGCGAGCGCCCGGCATCGCTGGTGCACGCGCTCGGACCGCAGGTGGACGACGTGCACAGCGCACTGCTGCTGCTGCTCGAGACGGCGTCGCTGGCCGCCGCGGTGGCGGCCGCCGCGTTGGTGGCGCTGCTGGTGTCGCCCGGGTTGACCGCCGTGATCGCCGTCGCGGGGCTGGCGCTGTTTGCCCTCGCGCATGTGTTGCGCGCACCGGGTCGAGCGGCGGGCGACGAGATGCTCGACGCCAGCTTGGCGTCCACGGCCCGCGTAAGCGAGTTGCTGGGCGCCATGAAGATGATCCACGCGTACGGGGCGGAGGCGCGGGCGATGGGTGCGGTGGCCGACGACACCCGCGCCTGGCTGCGGCTCTCCCAGCGCTTTGCGCGGCGCCGCGCCGTCGTCGCCTTCGCGCTCACGGTGCTCAGCGTGACGATGCTGGCGGTGCTGGTCTGGATTGCCGTCGCGGTGTCGCACGCCGCGCCCGCGACCCTGCTGCTGTTGCTGCTGCTGTACGCGCGTCTCGTCCCGCGACTGGCGGAACTGCAGTCCGCCTGGAGCGCGCTGATGCAGGCCTTGGCGTCGTTTGCGGCCCTCTCCACCCTGCTCGCGCGCTGCGATGCCGCGCGCGTCGCGGCCGCCTCGCGCCATGCGGACGGGCGCTTGCCGGAGGAGGAAGCGCGGCGCGCGGCGTCGCCGGCGCCGCCTGATGCACCCCCCACACCGCCGCAACTTGAGTTACGTGGCGTAACGGTTCGGTATCCACCCGACCCCCGGCCGG
>JAKAJN010000016.1 GCA_021813725.1 bacterium
GGCCCGACGGATGTCCGTCGGCTTGAGCAGCACGTCGGCGCCGGCCTTCACGGCGGCCACCGCGCTCTTCTCCACCGTGTACCCGCCGCCGATCCCCTCCATCGAGAGGGCATCCGTGTACGCGACGCCCTTGAAGCCCAGCGTATCGCGCAGCAGGGCGGTGATGACGTCGGCGCGCAGCGTCGCCGGTGCGTTGTCCTTGCCAATGGCCGGCAGCGCGATGTGCGCCGACATGATCCCCTCGACGCCGGCCGCAATCGCCGCACGGAACGGCACGAGTTCCACCTGGTCGAGGCGCGCCCGGTCGCTCTTGACCACCGGCAGCGCCAGGTGCGAATCGGTGTCGGTGTCGCCATGGCCGGGGAAGTGCTTC
Source organism: bacterium (assembly GCA_021813725.1). Taxonomy (GTDB): domain Bacteria; phylum Gemmatimonadota; class Gemmatimonadetes; order Gemmatimonadales; family Gemmatimonadaceae; genus PNKL01. The sequence goes on from JAKAJN010000016.1 coordinate 374, forward strand.
GCCGTCGCGGCCGCCCCCGCACTCTGCACGCCGCGCACGAACGCCGCCGAGAGTGCCGCCACCTGCCGAGGATCCTCGCCGAAGGAACGCGTGTTGATGACCGGGTTCGCGGGATTGTTGTTCACGTCCACCGTCGGCGCGAAGACCGTGTTGATGCCCACGGCCATCGCCTCGCGGCCGATGATCTCGCCGGCCCGGCGAGCGAGCGCGGTATCGCCGGTTGCGCCAATCGCCATGTTGGCGGGCACAACCGTCGCCGATCCCGCGCCGTAGGTGTACGGCGCGAAGATGCCGCCTTCGAGGCGCCCCAGGTTCGGTTCCAGGTCCGAGTGCACGAGCATCGGAATGCGGGCCAGCCGCTGCAGGTCGTTCAGCTTGGCGGCGACTTCGATCGGCGTGCCCAGCGACATCGTGATGCCGCCGACGCCGTCTTCCTCCACCCAGCGGCGCACTTCCACATAGCTCGGGTCGGACGTGCTCGTGTAGTCGCCCAGCACCCAAGCCGACGTCATCTGGCCCACCTTCTGGCGCAGCGTCAGTCCGGCCAGGGTTTGCTCGATCCAGGTCCGCGCGGCATCGTTCAGCGGCGCCGTCAGTGACGGCGTGAACTTCGGGGCCGCGGTGCGGGTTACATCTGGAGCGACGGGGGCCGACGAGCGGAGGCGGCCGCAAGAGGCCGCGGCGAACGCGGTCAAGACCACTAGCGAGGCGAGACGACGAGCGTGCATCGGACCTGGGCGTGGAGTGTCGGAGTGGTGGCGTTGGCGGCCTGTGCGTCCTCCGGGCCGTCAAGGGAAGATGCGGGACGGGCGCGTCCGGAGAAAGTCCGGGCGAGCATGACGGTGCTCGTCGAGGACAGCCTGCGACTGCTGGCCGGGCGTGGCGTGCTCTGGATCACCGAGCATCCCGGCGCGCGCGACGGCCTGCCGAGCCCGGCGGAGTTGCGCGACGACGCCCGTGTGCGGCGAATGAATGTCCACCTCCTCGCCGTGATCAGCCCGGACTCCGCCCTGCACGATGCGGCCTGGCGCGGCGTCAACGGCGCCGTGATTGACCTCAACGACGGGGGATTCGCCGCCCGCTCGTCGCTGGGCAGCATCCAGCGCATCGTCGCCACCGCCGCCCAGCACAAGGCGCGCATCGTCATTCTCGACCATCCGCCATCGCTCGGCGGTGACGTCAACGACGGGCCGATGTGGCATCCGGTCCCGTCGAGCGACATCGCCATCCCCGTGCGGTACGGCCTGTCGGTCGGCGAGGCGCTGCGCGTGCTCGCGCCGACGCTCCCGGCCGACGCCGACCTTCACGTCGTGCCGGCGCGCGGCGTGCGCCGCGCGCGGTTCTGGGCCAACGCGAGCAAGCTGCCGTGGTCGTCGCCGGTCGAGGAGGTGAAGTCCGCGGATGACCTCCTGCTCGCTGCCGCGCTGCTGCCGCTCGAAGGCACCGCGATGTCCATCGGGCGCGGCACGTCGTATCCCTACGCGCAGGTCGGCGCACCGTGGTTCAACCCGAAGCGCGTCCTCGATGAACTGGCGGACCGTCCGCTCCCGGGGATCCGTTTCTTCGAGGAGCGGTTCACCCCCCACGCGCCAACCGACGGAAAATTCGATGGCGTGAACCTGCCGGGGATCAGGATGGAGGTGCTGGATCGCGCGCTCGTGCAGACCGGTCGCCTGACGCTCGACCTCGCCTGGGCGGTCTGGAAGGTGCACGGCGACTCGCTCCGCCTCGCGAACGCGGAAAGGGCCCCCGGGCTCGGACCGGCGCTCGCCCTCGTGGCGAAGGGCGCGGACCCCGATTCGCTGGTGGACGCCAGCCTCGCGGCGCTCGTCGATTTTCAGAAGCGGGCGCGGAAGCTGCAGATGTATCGCTGAGCGCGGCGTCCGCATCGGCGAACTTCGCATCGCGCAATGAGTTGATCCCGTCGCGACGGCGGCTTACAATCAGTGCACCTGTTGGCGTGCGACGAATCGTCGCATGCGGCGCGTGCTGCGCGTCCAGGCCGTTCCGCCCACCGACCTTCGATGCGATCGCTCTGGGACCTGATCGTTGCCGGCTATCTACGTGTCGTGGAACCATTCATCGGGTTCCTCGTGCGCCGTCGAGTCAGTCCCAACACGCTCACGACCATCGGCACGCTGTGCACCTGTGCGACGGGGGTGGCGTTTGCCGCCGGACACATCCGCACGGGCGGGTGGATCCTCGCGGTGACCGCGGTCTTTGATCTTGCCGACGGTGCCGTGGCCCGCCGAACGGGGCGCAGCACCACCTTCGGTGCCTTCTACGATTCCACGCTCGACCGCGTCGCCGACGGCTTTCTCTTTGGCGGGCTCATCTATTTCTTCGCATCGGATTCGTGGCATCGGTCCATGCCGATGGTCATCGTCGGGCTGATCGGCATGGTCTCCACCTTCACGGTCTCCTACGCACGCTCCCGCGCCGAATCGCTCGGCATCGAGATGAAGGGAATCGGCATGATGGAGCGCGGCGAACGCATCGCGCTCCTGGCGGCGCCGCAGGCCCTGTTCGGCCTCGCTCTCGATGGCTCGGTGCTCCGCCTCGTGTTTTCGCTGCTCTCGGCCAGCGCGCTGGTGACGGCCGTCCAGCGCATCACCCACGTTCGCGTGGCGACGCAGCCCACGGAACGGGCTTCCGCTCCCCCGGCCCCCCCGATGCCGGCCGCCTCGACGGCGACCGACGCGCCGCCGTCCTGACTTCGACTTTCAGCCACGACCAATCGTGACCACGTCTCCTGCCTCCATCCGTCCCGCCGCGGGCAAGCTCGGCATTCTCACCCCTGGTCTCGGTGCGGTCGCCACGACCTTCATCGCCGGTGTCGAGAGCATTCGCCGCGGCCGCAGCAAGCCGATCGGCTCGCTGACCCAGATGGCGACCATCCGGTTGGGCAAGCGCAGCGACAAGCGCGCCCCGCTCATCCGCGACTTCGTGCCCCTCGCGCGTCTCGAAGACATCGTCTTCGGCGCGTGGGATCCCATTCCCGACGACGCGTATACCTCGGCCAAGAAGGCCGGGGTGCTCGAGGAGCGCGATGTCGAGCCGCTCAAGGACTTCCTGTCCTCGATCAAGCCGATGCCGGCGGTGTTCGACCAGCACTATGTGACGCGCATCCACGGCACGAACGTGAAGCAGGGAAAGACCAAGCGCGACCTGGCCGAGCAGCTGCGGCAGGACATCCGCGACTTCAAGGCGAAGCACGGCTGCGACCGGCTCGTGGTGGTCTGGTGCGGCTCCACCGAGATCTTCATCGCCCCGTCCGAAGTGCACGCCACCTTGGCCGCATTCGAGAAGGCGATGGACGAGAACCATCCCGAAATCGCGCCCTCGATGCTCTACGCGTGGGCGGCGATCATGGAGGGCGTGCCGTACAACAATGGCGCGCCCAACCTGGCGGTGGACACGCCGGCCCTGCAGGAACTCGCCCAGCGCAAGGGCGTGCCGATCTCGGGCAAGGATTTCAAGACCGGCCAGACGTGGATGAAGACGGTCATCGCCCCGGCGCTGAAGGCGCGCATGCTCGGACTCGCCGGGTGGTACTCGACCAACATCCTCGGCAACCGCGACGGCGAAGTGCTGGACGACCCGGCGTCGTTCAAGACCAAGGAGGCGTCCAAGCTCTCCGTGCTGCACACCATCCTGCAGCCCGAGACCTACCCGGAGCTCTACGACGGCTTCTCGCATGTGGTGCGCATCAACTACTACCCGCCCCGCGGCGACAACAAGGAAGGGTGGGACAACATCGACATCGTCGGGTGGATGGGCTACCCGATGCAGATCAAGGTCAACTTTCTGTGCCGCGACTCGATCCTCGCGGCCCCGATCGTGCTGGACCTCGCCCTCTTCAGCGACCTCGCCAGCCGCGCCGGAATGAAGGGCATTCAGGAATGGTTAAGCTTCTATTACAAGTCGCCGATGGCCGCTGCGGGACTGCAGCCGGAGCATGATCTTTTCATTCAGCAGACCAAGCTGAAGAACACGCTCCGCCACCTGATGGGGGAGGAGCAGATCACTCACCTGGGGCTGGAGTACTATCCATGATCCCGATGCGGCGCCTGGTCCTCCTCGCGTGCGCGGTTGGGGTGGCCTGTTCGCCGCCCGACCGGCCGAACACCGACATTCGTCTGTGGACGCAGGATTTTGAGATCCGCGCGTGGAGCGACGTCACGCCGCCGGTCTCGCTCGAGCCCATTCAGTACACCATCGTCGTCCGCGACAAGAAGACGCGGGAGCCCATTGCGGACGGGCAGGGGCGCATCTACGCGACCAATGCCGACGGCATCACCAAGTGGGACGGTTTCCGCTACGGCCCCGAGCCGGGGACGTACCACGCCACGCTGATGTTCCCCGCGGCGGGGGAATGGGCGATGGGCATGCAGTTCCGTCGCGACTCCACCCAGCTGCTGCAGAAGACCGTCGAAGACTGGCGGCAAACCGTATACGTGGGCGAGGAATTCGGGCCGACCAAGACGCCCGCCCCGCCCGTCAAGCCCTGATCCCACCATGAAGCACTTTCATCGCACCACGGTCCATCCCGATACCGTTCTCGCCGAGGCGGACGCCTTCTTCCCGACCATCGGCCTGAAGCTCACCCACACGACCAATCGGTCCCGCACTTATCAGGGCGTCGTGGGCACGCCCGATACGCCGGCGAAGCTCGACCTCTCCGTGAAGATGGAGGGCGGGCATTACACGTTCGTCGAGGGAACCACGAACCAGATGGGCGAGAGCCGCATCGACCGGAACGTCAAGAAGTTCTTCGTGCAGCTGCACCGTCGGGTCGATGCGCGGCACGAGATGACGGCGGCGTTCTAGCGGATGCCGATGCGGCGCGGTTCGCCGGCGAGCCGGGAGAGCTGTTAGAATGCAGGGGTCGCCTGACGCGCCGGTGGGGCAGGGCGCCCCATGGTCGCGCACCCTGGCCATCGGCTGTTTCATGGTGCCGCTCGGGTTCTTCTCGGGCGGCATGATTGCGGTGTTCGTCTCGAAGGTCATCGCGTACGCCACGCGGGCGCCGTCGTGCGACGGTGTGCCCACGTGCAATTGGCTTGAATACATGCTGGTGGGCGCGGCGATCGGCGCGTTGTCGCTCCCGGCCCTCGTGGTGCGGACGCTGCGCTCCCCGAAGCGTCCGGAACAGTAGAGGAGGCCCCCTTTGGCTCGAATGGATGTGGTGATGCCCCAGATGGGCGAGTCGATCGCCGAGGGCACGCTGTCGCGGTGGCTCAAGAAGGTCGGCGACGAGGTGAAGCGCGACGAGCCGATCTTCGAGATCTCCACCGATAAGGTGGACGCGGAGATTCCGTCTCCGTCGAGCGGCGTGCTTGCCGAGATCCTCGTCGGCGAGGGGACCACCGTTGCCGTCCAGACGGTCGTGGCGCGCATTGAGACCGAGAAGGGCGCCTCCATCGCCGCCCCGACCGCCGCACCTCCGGTCCCGGTCCCTGTCGCCACGGCACCGGCCCCCGCTGCGGCAATGGCGGCCAGCGCGCCACCGCCTCGCTCGGGACCGCCTGGCGCACCCGGCGCGGGGCGGCCGGCGCTTCCGCACTCATTTGAGGAGCGCGTGCGCACCCGTTCCTCGCCGCTCGTCCGCCGAATGGCGGCAGAGCACGGCGTGCCGCTGACTGCGCTCGCCGGCTCGGGCATCGCGGGGCGCGTCACCAAGCGGGACCTGCAGGCCTTCCTCGACAATGGCGGCGCGGCGCACGGTGCACCGGCCGTCGCACCGGCCCTTGCCGCTGTGCTGCTCGCGCCCGATCACGCCGCGCCGACCGCGACGCCATGGCCGGGCGACGTCGTCGAGCCGATGAGCAAGATCCGGCGGCTCACCTCGGAGCATATGGCGCTCGCCATCCGCGTCGCGACGCACGTCACGACCGTGCACGAGGTGGACCTGACGCGCCTCTCGCGCATCCGGGCGAAGTTGAAGGGCGAGTTCGAGGCGACGACAGGGCAGAAGCTCACGTTCCTCCCGTTCATCATTCACGCGGTCATCGCCACGCTGAAACGGCATCCGATTATGAACGCCGTCGTCAGCGGCAACGACATCATCTACCGCAAGCGGTACAACATCGGCATCGCGGTGGCGTTGGAGCCGACGGGACTCATCGTGCCGGTCATCAAGAACGCCGAGGATCTGTCGCTGTCGGGGCTGACCAAGGCGTCCAACGACCTGGCGCTCCGCGCCCGCACGAAGCGGCTCAACCCGACCGAGGTGCAGGACGCCACCTTCACCATCAGCAACTACGGCGTCTTCGGCTCCATCTTCGGCACGCCGATCATCCCGGTGGGCACCACGGCCATCCTTGGCTTGGGTGCCATCGAGAAACGGCCGAAGGTCGTCGCCGGTCCGGACGGCGAAGACACCATCGCCATTCGCACGTGCGCGTACTTTTCGTACTCGTTCGATCACAAGGTGGTGGACGGCGCCGACGCGGATCGCTTCATGGCCGATCTGCGCACGACGCTCGAGGCCATTCCGGAGCAGGGCTTCTAGCTCGGCGGGGTGCCGGCGGCCGAGCCGACGCCCCGCACTTCCAGCGGCGGCCGCTCACGTATGGGCGCCCGCCGTTTCACTCTCCGCCCCCCCCAGTCGATGCCCCGCGCGCTGAGCATGCAACGCACCGTGGTCCCGCCAGGTGACCGGCCGAGGTTCTTCGAGCGCGCACGCTCGCGCGAGGCGCACTACACCGCGGCCGGTTGCCAGTTCTGGCTGTTCGAGGAGGCGGCCCTGCCCGGCGCCTTCGTCGAGTTTGCCGAGGCGCGCGACCTGGCGACGCTCAAGGCGGCGCATGCCTCCGCGCCGGAGCCGATGCTCGATCCGGGCCGCATCTACCAGCAAGTGGAGACGACCGCGTGAGGCCCGCTGTTCGCTCTCGCTCGCGAGGGGCGCGCCGATGACCGCGCCAACACCGAGTTCCGAAGGCGGGGCGGTGCGCATTGATCTGCATGCGCACAGCACGGCGTCGGACGGGACCGCGTCTCCGACGCTGTTCGTCGAGACCGCGGCGCGTGCCGGCCTTTCGGTCGTTGCGCTCACCGACCACGACACCGTGGATGGCCTCGCCGAGGCGACGGCCGCCGCCGGCCCGCTCGGAGTGCGCGTGGTGCCGGGCGTCGAGCTCAGCGTGATGGACGGCAAGGAGGAGGTGCACCTGCTCGGCCTGCACCTTTCGAATGCCGACGCGATCGCCGCGGCATTGGCGCAGTTCCGCGCCGGCCGGGCCGCGCGCGCCGAGACGATGGTTGCCACGCTGAACGCCCTGGGGATTCCCGTCACGCTCGATGCGGTGCTGGCCGAAGCGGGCGGCGGCGCGCTGGGACGCCCGCACGTGGCGCGCGCGCTGGTCGCAGGTGGCTGGGTCGCCGACCTTCGCGAGGCGTTCGACAAATGGCTGGGGGCGGGCAAGCCGGCCTTCGTCGAAAAGCCGCGGCTCGAGGTCGCGGAAGGAGTGACGTTGATTCACCAAGCGGGTGGCCTGGCCATCTGGGCGCACCCGGGTGACGACGGGCGACGCGCGCGATTTGAACGGATGGTGGCCGCTGGCATCGATGGCGCCGAGGTGCGCCATCCGGGACACAATGCGGCCGACCAGGCGCGGATCGGTGCACTCGTCGAGTTCTTCCACCTCGTGCCGAGCGGGGGGTCCGACTGGCACGGCGCGACGGCGGGGCCGCGGATGCTCGGCGCCGTGCAGTTGCCGTCGGAATGGCTGGAGCGTCACGAGGAACGGCTGGCCATGCGCCGCCGCGCCGTGCCGGTGCGCGAGACATGACGGCGCTCAGGGGGCAGGTCGCACTCGTCACCGGCGCGGGCCAGCGCGTCGGGCAGGCGATCGCGCTGGCGTTGGGCGCCGAGGGGATGCGCGTCGCGGTGCACCATCACGCCTCGGCCGACGGCGCTCGACGCACCGCCGCGGCCTTGCGCGGTCTCGGGGCGGAAACGGCCACCTTCGCGGCCGATTTCGGCCAGACTGATGCACCAGCGCGGCTGGCCGATGAAGTCGTCGCGCACTTCGGCACCCTCGATCTCCTCGTCAACTCGGCCGCCATCATGCGCCGACTCGCCCTGAATTCCGTCACGCCTGCCGAGTGGGACGAGACCTTTGCCGTCAACACGCGCGCGCCGTTCTTCCTCTCCCTCGCCGCGGCGCGCGTGATGGGCGAGCGCGGCGGCGCCATCGTGAACATCGCCGACCATCTCGCGCACGAATCCTGGCCCATGCTCGTGCCGCACGCGGCGAGCAAGGGGGCCCTCGAGACCATCACGCGCCAGTTGGCGGTGCAGTTGGCGCCTCGCGTGCGTGTGAACGCCGTGGCGCCCGGGGCCGTGCTGCCGCCCCCCGACTGGCCGGCGGCGGCCCGACGCCGCTTCGAGGATGAGACGCCCCTGCGGCGGCTGGGCACGCCCGATGACGTGGCCCAGGCGGTGGTCTACCTGGCGTCGGCGCCCTACGTGACCGGACACGTGCTCTTCGTGGATGGTGGGCGTCACCTGCGCTGACGTCGGGCCCCTTCCTGCCCCCTTGCGGCCCAGTTGATCTTTCAAGGAGCACCGGGGCGGCGCACCGCGGCCCCGCTCATTCACTGGGAAGGCAACGTGGCAACGCACGAATACGAAGTGATCATCATTGGCGCCGGGCCCGCCGGACTCTGCGCGGGCATGTACACCGGTCGGTCCATGCTCAAGACCGCCGTGCTCGAACAGGGACTTCCCGGCGGCGAGCTGCTGAATACGGAGGTCATCGAAGACTACCTTGGCTTCGAGCACATCCTGGGCTCCGAGCTGGCGGAGAAGTTCCAGGCGCACGCCGTGAAATTCGGCATGGAGCTCCAGACTTTTGTGCGCGTCGAGAAGGTGTCGCGACAGGACGACGGCACCTTTGTTGTGTCCACTGAGAGCGGTGACACGTACCGCGCCCCGGCCGTCATCGTCACCGCAGGGGGCACGCCGGTGAAGCTCGGCGTCCCCGGCGAACTCGAGTACGCGGGCAAGGGTGTCAGCTACTGCGCCATCTGCGACGGCGCGTTCTACAAGGGACACACGATCATGGTTGTCGGCGGCGGCGACGCGGCGCTCGAGGAGGCGGACTTCCTCACCCGCTATGCCAGCAAGGTGTACCTCGTGCACCGGCGCAACGAGTTCCGGGCGTCGCGGATCGTGCAGAAGCGCGCGCTGGCGAACCCGAAGATCGAACCCGTGCTCGACACCGTGGTGGATTCCATACATGGCGACGCGCAGGGGCTTATGACGCACGCAAAGATTCGCAACGTGAAGACCGGCGAGGCGCGCGACCTCGTCGCCACCGGCTGCTTTGTCTTCGTCGGCTTCCGGCCGAACACCGGCGTCATCGACGGCCACTTCGAGCACGACAGCGCCGGCTACATCCTGACGGACGCCAACATGATGACGTCCATCGACGGACTGTTTGCCGCGGGCGACGTGCGCGTCCAGCTCACACGCCAAGTAACGACGGCGGTGGGAGATGCCACCACGGCGGCGATTGCCGTCGAGAAGTACCTCACGGCGCGCAAGACCGGACAGTCCGTTCCCGCGCCCATTCCGATGCTGGCCCGCTGATGTTCGTCCGCGCCCTCACGGTCGGTCCGTTCCAGGAGAACACCTATCTCGTCGCGGACGACGCGTCCCGCGATGCCGTGCTGGTGGATCCCGGCGATGAGGGCGCGCGGCTGATCGCCGCCGTGGAGCAGGGCGGTTTCACCTTGCGCGCGATCTGGATCACGCACGCCCACGTCGATCACGTCGGCGCGGTGGCGGCGGTGAAGGACCGCTTCGGTGTGCCCGTCTCCCTGCATCCAGCGGACCGCCCGCTGTACGACCGCGTGGTGGCGCAGGGGCTGCGCTACGGCATCCAGATGGACCCGCCGCCGCCGCCCGACCACGACTTCGCCGAGGGCGATGTGCTGACCCTCGGTGCGCTGTCGTTCCGGGTGATGCACGTGCCGGGCCACGCGCCCGGTCACGTGGCGTTTGTTGGCGACGGCGCCGTCTTCGGCGGCGACTGCCTGTTTGCCGGCTCCATCGGACGCACCGACCTGCCGCTCAGCGACCCAGAGGCGCTGGTGCGCTCGCTGGCCCGCTTCGCCGCGCTTCCTGCCGCGACCATTCTGTATCCCGGGCATGGTCCGGCCACGACGATCGGCGAGGAAAACCGCTCGAATCCGTTCCTCACCGGCGCGGCGCGCCCGCTGTCGCGGTGATGCGCACCCACATTGCACTCATCGTCGTCGCGATTTGGCTCGGCGCGGCGCTGCTCACGGTCGCGGTGGTCGCGCCTGGTGCGTTTGCCGTCCTCCCGACGCGCGCCCTCGCCGGCGAAATGGTCGGCCGTGTGCTCCCTGTCGTCTTCGCCGGCGCCGTCGTTGTCCCGATCGTGGCGATCTGGCTCGCACCCGACGTGCGGCGCTCCGGCGTTGCGCGGGTGACGGCCAGTGTGGCGGCCCTCGCCGCGCTCGTTGCGCTGGCCCTCGTGAACCCGCGCATCGCGGCGCTGCGCGCCGCCATCGTGGTGCCGATTGACCAACTGGCCCCGTCCGATCCGCGCCGCATGCTGTTTGGCGTGCTGCACGCGGGGTCGGTGGCGCTGCTCGGTCTTGCCATGCTCGCGCTGACGGTATTGCTTGTCCTGCTCGCGCGCTCCGCCGCGCGGCGCGCTTCCTCGTCACGAGATCCCCAATGATCCGTCCGCGACTGATTCCACTCGCGCTCAGCGTCGCCGCCATGATCGCGGTCGCTTGCGCCGAAGGCTCCACGTCGGTCTCCGCGGTCCCCTTTGGGTTCGTGACGCTCGCCGCGCAGCGCGCGGGAGCAGGATACGTGACCTCGCCGGTCGGCACCTTCTACAATGCCAGCGGACTCGGCGTGCCGACGGCAACCGCATCGTGGGATTCGTGCCGACAGGAGACATACTCGCGGGCGTCGGTCGGCCTCGGCGACATCTTCCCATCGCTCGGCGCCGGCCCGTCCATCGAAGTGCGGCTGCCGGGGCGCACCGACTCGCTGTTCCCGGTGGCCGTCGGCAACGACGTACAGTATCGGCTGCACGGCGGCGGCGTCCCGTACGTGCCCGGCGACTCAGTGAGCGTCGTCGTTCCGGGACGCGACGGCGGCTATCCCGCCTTGACCTTCCGCGCCAAGACGGCGGAGATGCTGACGATCGCGGACTTCGGCACACCAACGGTCGGACCACGCCTCGACCTGCAGTGGAACGCCGGGCACGATTTCAACGGCACCGTCGCCTTCGCCTTTCGCTATGGCGCGCTCAACGCCGACACGTTGAACGTGCAGATCTCGTGTCAGTTCAAGGACGACGGCGCCGACAGCATTCCGGCGCGTTACATGGCCTCGTGGGCGGCGGCGAAGACGAAGAGTTGGAGCGCGGCGCGCGTGCGCACGTATGTCGCGCCCGTCGCCCGCGGCGGCTACTTCGACTTCATCTCCACGTTTGACGTGCCCACCCCCTCCGCCCCGTGATGGATTGATGGCTGCCATGCGCATCGAGCGAGACTCGCTCGGCACGCTCGAAGTGCCCGCCGACGCGCTCTGGGGCATCCAGACCGAACGCGCTCGACGCAACTTCGCCATTAGCGGCCTGCGCCCGCTCCCGGAGTTCGTGGACGCCGTCGTGCGCATCAAGCGCGCGGCGGCGCTCGTGCATCAGGCGCTCGGCGAACTCGACGCGGAGCGGGGGGGCGCCATCGTGCGCGCCGCCGACGAAGTGCTCGGCGGCGCGCATCGCGATCAGTTTGTCGTGGATCCGTATCAGGCCGGGGCGGGGACGTCGCACAACATGAACGTCAACGAGGTGCTGGCGAACCGCGCCAATGAGCTGCTGGGCGCGCCGCGCGGGGCGTACGCGCCCGTGCATCCCAACGACCACGTCAACCGGGCCCAGAGTACCAACGACGTCATTCCGACGGCCATGCGCCTTGCCCTGCTCACCGCCTTTCCGCGTTTCGACGCGCAGGCGGCGGCGCTCGAGAATGCACTCGAGGACCGCGGGCGTGCCTTCGACGACATCGTGAAGGCCGGCCGCACGCACCTGCAGGACGCGATGCCCATCCGGCTCGGCCAGGAGTTTGCCGCGTATGCCCACACCGTGGCGCGCTCCCGCGCGCGGCTCGCTCGCGCGCTCGATGACCTGCGGGAGCTTGGCATCGGCGGCACCGCCGTCGGCACAGGCGTCAACGCCGAGCCAGGATATGCGCGGGAAATGGTGCGCCAGCTTCGCGCCGACACGGGGCTCGACCTGCGCGAGGGCGCGGACCGCGTTCAGTTGATGCAATCGCTGGGCGACGTGGCGGCCTTTCACGCGACACTGCGCACCTTCGCCGGCGACGTCGCCAAGATTGCCGACGACCTGCGCCTGATGGCGAGCGGGCCGCGCACCGGGCTCGACGAGATCCGCCTGCCCGCGGTGCAGCCCGGCTCCTCCATCATGCCCGGCAAGGTGAATCCATCCATCGCCGAGATGGTGAATCAGGTCTGCCTGCAAGTCGTCGGCAACGATGCCACGGTTGCGGCGGCCGCCGAGCGCGGACAGCTCGAGCTGAACGTGATGATGCCTGTCATCGCGCACAATGCGTTGTTCTCGCTGCAGATCTTCGGCAACGCGCTGCAGGCGCTCGCCGAGCGTTGTGTGCGGGGCATCGAAGCCAACGCGGCGCAGGCGGCGTACTGGGTTGAGAGGTCCGCCGCCCTCGCCACTGCGCTGGCGCCGGCCATCGGCTACGAGCGCGCCGCCGCGCTGGCGAAGCGGTCGGTCGTCGAAGGCGTATTGGTGCGCGACCTGGCGGCGCGCGAGCAGGTGCTGCCACCCGCCGAGCTGGCGCGACTGCTCGACCTCGACCGGATGACCCGACCCGACTAGCAAACGGCCTGCCCGATCGGTACTCTCTTCACATGCGCATCACCACTTGGGCCGAGTACGGTGTCATCTGTGCGCTGCATCTGGCGCGGCGCACCGACGCGGGCCTCGTCAGCGGTCGGGAGATCGCCGAGTTGGAGCAGCTCCCGCCCGACTACGCGGAGCAGATTCTGTTGCGTCTGCGGCGTGCCGGCATCGTCACGAGCACGCGCGGCTCGCGTGGCGGGTACGCGTTGTCGCGTCCCGCGTCCGAGATCTCGTTGCGGGAGATCCTCGCCGCATCGGAGCTGGCGACCTTCAGCCTGCGGTGCGAGGCGCACCCGGTCAGCGAGGCGCGGTGTTCGGTCGCGCACGGCTGTTCCATCCGCCCGGTCTGGCAGATGCTCCAGCAGCGCATCGACGAAGTGCTCGAAGGGGTACACCTCTCCGATCTGCTCGAGGAGGAGCGCCTCGTGCGGCAGCGCGTCGGTCTCCCCGTCCTCCAGTAGCGCATGGCTGGCATTCCCTTCTTTGGGGCATTCCTCGCCGGACGCCGCCGTCGCCATCGGGCGGAGGCGGTGGTGGCGCGCCTCTTCACGGAACCGCGCGAGGCCGACGTGCTCTGGCTCGCCGATGCCGCCGCCGAGGGCGATGTGGATCATGCCCGGTGGGAGCTTCGCTACGCGCGCCGCGCGCTCGGGTTGATCTCCGCCCAGCGCGACGCGCTGGACGACCGCACCGCGTCGGACGTCGCAACCGCGCTGGCGAGTGCGTTTGCCACCGATCCCCATGTGTCTCCCGAACGGCGCGCGCTCGCCGAGCGCCAGTTCAATGACCGCGTGACGACCTATCGCGAGGCGCTTCAGTCGCGCGGCGGCACCATCGGTCCGACGGACAAGCTGGGCCGCATGCTGCTGGCCTTCGCGTCGGATTCCGCGCGCACCGCCGGGTCGCCGCTCAGCCGCGCCATTGAGCTGATGTCGGCCTACCTCGCCGAAGCCGGCGACGCCCTGCGCGACGTGTACGGCAGTGCCCCGCAGTTGCCGGCGGACGTGCGGCCGTCCGAGGCGCGACTCGGAGACCGCGCGGCCTTGTAGTGCTGCGCTGCGGCCAACGACAAAGGGCGGCGCCGCATGGCGCCGCCCTCTGTGTCTCGCTGTGAAACGCTGTCCTGCGCTACCCTGGAGTGCCGAAGCCGGGACTCGAACCCGGACGGGCGTACGCCCACTGCGCCCTGAACGCAGCGCGTCTACCAATTCCACCACTTCGGCAGGGACAGGAAACGTATCCGAGGCGGCGGGGTGAATCAAGGTTTGGAGACCCTGCTCCCGCGTCGCTCGTCCTGTTCCGGGGAGCCGCGCTACCGCGCGGCCGTCGCCTCCGCCACCTGAGTAAATTCCACCTTACCCATTCCTCCTGCGCTCGTCCCCTTGGCCAAGCCGTCCACCGACACCGAGTCGATTGCCCGCAACAAGCGTGCACGCCACGACTACGAGATCCTCGAGACCTACGAGGCCGGCCTCGTGCTGCAAGGCACCGAGGTCAAGTCGCTGCGCAATGGCAAGGCCAACCTGGCCGACGCCTACGGTATCGTGAAGGACGGCGAGCTCTGGCTACTCAACCTGCACATCGCGCCGTACGAGAAGGGGACCGCCTGGAATCACGATCCCACCCGCACGCGCAAGCTCCTGCTGCATGCCAGCGAGATCCGGCGCCTCATCGGCGCGGTCGAACGCAAAGGGCTCACCATCATCCCGCTCGAGCTGCACTTCCGCCGCGGGCGCGCCAAGGTGGTCATCGCGGTGGGGCGCGGCAAGAAGCTGCACGACAAGCGCGCCGACCTGAAGGAGCGCGATGCCAAACGTGACCTCGAGCGCGTGATGCGGAGCGGGCGATGATGCTGGCGCTGCTGCTCGCCGCCACGCTCTCTCCCTCAGCGGACTCCCTGCGCATCACGGTGCGGGGGCGGCAATCTGCCATTCCGGTGCGCACCGAATCGCACACCGCCTTCGTGTCTGCCGACGCCGTCGCGGCGGCGCTGGGCGGGAGCATCCAGCGCCTGCCGAATCATCGCTATCTCGTCGGCGTCGGCGGCGTGGCCTTCGAACTGGCTGATCGCGTTCCGTTCGCCGTGTCCGACGGCCGGCTCTACCCGCTCGTCGCGGCGGCGCGCGAGCGTGACGGCCGCCTCGAGTTGCCCGTACAGCTCCTCACCGACGTTGCGCCGCGCGCTGGTGCGCGGCTGGCCTGGGATCCAGTGCAGAGAACGCTCGCGACCAAGGAGACGGCAGCGCAGCGTTCCGTCGCGCCGCCGTCGCGCCGCCGGGTCATCGTCGTGGACGCTGGTCACGGCGGCCGCGATCCCGGCATGCGCGGCTGGGACACCAACCGCACCCCCGTGCGCGAGAAGGACATCACCCTCGGCGTGGCGCGACAGCTCGAGCGGGAACTCGAGCAGCGCGGGTTTGCCGTCGTCATGACGCGCAGCACCGACACGCTTATCGCCCTCAACGACCGCGGCCGCATCGCCAACCGCAGCAAGGGCGATCTCTTCATCTCCATCCACGTCAACGCGGCCAATCCGCGCTGGAAACAGCCCACGGCGGCGCGGGGATTCGAGACGTACTTCCTCGCCGAGGCCAAGACGGAAGACGAGCGTCGCGTGGCGCAGATGGAAAACGAGGTGGTGCGCTTCGAGACGGAGGCCGATGCGCCGAAGCACGATCCACTCGGCTTCATCATCAACGACATGGCGCAGAATGAGCATCTGCGCGAGTCGAACGACCTGGCGGAGAGCGTGCAGGCCGCGTTGCGACGGGTCCATCCGGGGCCGAGCCGCGGTGTGAAGCAGGCGGGGTTCGTCGTGCTGGTGAAGGCCTATATGCCCGCGGTGCTGGTGGAGGTCGGCTTCGGCACCAACCAGGCCGACGCGGCCTTCATGAGTTCCGAGCGAGGGCAGCGCACCCTGGCGACCGCGATTGCCGACGCGGCGTCGGAATACCTGTCCCGCTACGAGCAGCGGATTGGCGTCGGAGGGGGACGATGATCGGAGTCGGCCGCTTTGCGCCAAAGGGGCGAGCCGCGCCGCACCGGCTTGGCGCGTTGTCGCGCCGCCGCGTGGCCGCAATCGCGGGTGCCGCGGGGATGTTGCTGACGGTCGGCGGCTGTGCGTACTACAACGGACTCTACAACGCGAAGGCTGAACTACGCGCGGGTGAACGGCTCGCCCGGCAGGGGCGCGCGAGCGAGGCGGGGTCGCACTTCGGCGAGGCGGCGGCAAAGGCGGAATCGGTGCTGGTGCGCTTTCCGCGCAGCCGCTGGCGGGGAGAGGCACTGGGCATCGCCGGCCGCGCCGCGGCGCTCGGCGGGGACTGCGCCGCGGCCCGCCCGCGCCTCGATGCCGCGTTGGCAGTGGCACCGCGAGACGCCGCGGTGCGCGAACCGCTCGTCGTTGCGCAAGGCGTATGTCAGGTGCGCGATGCGCACCCCCTTGCCGCGCTGGCCCTGCTCGAGCCGCTCGCCGCAAACGGCCGTGCGGAGACGCGCCCCGTCGCCGCCTTGTGGGCGGCGCGCGCGGCCATCGCGCTGGGCGACGCCACGCGTGCCCGTCGCATCCTCGGCCCGCTCGACGCTGGCGCGGCCCAGTGGGAGTTGGCGCAGGCCTCGCTGGCCAGCGGACAGTATGCCGTGGCCGAATCGCTCCTCACCCTGCGGGCCGCACGCGGTGATGCTCGGCCGGATCTCGTCGCCATGCTGCGGACCCTCTGGCTGGCCGGCGAACGCGAGCCCTTCGAACGGCTCGTGGGGCGCTATGGCGCCTCCGGGGCACCCTCGGCCGACCGGCTCGCGCTGCTGATGTTTGCCGCCGATCTCCAGATGGCCGACGGGTTCGACGACCGCGCCCGGGCGCACCTCCTCGCGGCGCGGCGACTGGCGGTGGACAGCGTGGCCGACGCGGCGGCGGCGGCGCGGCTCACGCTGCTCTCGCTCGCACCGCTCTCGCACCTCGAGGATGTCGCGGCCGCGGTGCGGCGCGGTGCCGCCGCGGGGCGCCCCTCGCCGCTGCAGCGGCGGCTCGACGACAACCTGCTGCTGCTCGAGATGCTGGCCTCGCGCAAGGACCCCTCCGGTGCGTCGCTCTTCCTCGCGGCGGAGATCGCGCGTGATTCGCTGCGCGCGCCGCGGCTCGCCTTCCAGTTGTTCCGGCGAATTGACCAGCAAGTGCAGGGCGCCCTGATGGCGCCACGCGGACTGCTCAGCGCGGCCATCCTCGAGCCGGACTCCGCCGCCGTCCTGCGCGCGCGGCTGCGCGAGCGCTATCCGCGCTCGCCGTGGGCGCTCACCCTCGACGGGGGAAGTCCGGCGGACCTGCCGGCGTGGGAGGCGTCGGAGACGACGCTGCGCGTTGCGTGGAAGGACGTCGCGCTGCACTTTGCCGATTCACTCGCGCAACTGCGCGCCGCGCCGGCCGCGCCCTCCACCAAACGTTCCGTTCGACCCGTGAAACGACCCGTTCCCAAGGCACCCCCGCCGGAATCCATCCCGTGACGACGGCACTGCAGACGTCTGTCGGCGGGCTCGCGTTCTCCAATCCCGTGCTGTTGGCCTCGGGCACGGCGGGGTACGGGCGTGAACTCGCGGGCATCGTGGATCTCGAGCGCCTCGGCGGGTTCGTCACGAAGGCGGTGAGTCCGGAGCCGCGGCATGGCAACGCCGCGCCACGCGTCTGGGATTTCGATGGCGGCATGATCAATGCCGTTGGCCTCGCCAATCCGGGGTTGGCGGCTGTGCGTGCGGACGCGATGCCCTGGATCGCGACGCACGTGCGCGCCCCGCGCGTCTTCGTGAATGTCATCGGGCGCGTCCTCGAAGACTTCGCCGAGGTCGTCGCGGGGCTGGATGCATCCCCGGGGTTCCACGGCTTCGAGCTCAACGTCAGCTGTCCGAACACCAAGAAGGGCGGACTCGAGTTCGGCGCGGATGTGGATGCCCTACGCGCACTGGTGACGCGCGCGCGCGCCGCCACGACGAAGCCGCTCTTCGTGAAGCTCTCGCCGTCGCTCCCCGATGTGGTGGCGACGGCGCGGGTGGCAGTGGAGAGTGGCGCCACTGGTGTGACGCTGTTCAACACGATGCCCGGCCTCGTGGTGGATGTCGAGACGCGCCGGACGGTGCTCGGATTCGGGAGTGGCGGCGTGAGCGGACCCGCGTTGCTCCCCATCGCGGCACTCGCCGTGCATCGGGTGACGCGCGCGCTCCCGGGCGTGCCGGTCATCGGCACAGGCGGCGTGAGCTCGGCTGATCACGTGCTGCAACTCATCGTGGCCGGTGCGTCGCTGGTGGCGCTGGGCACGGCCTCGATGGCTGACCCGCGCACCGCCGAGCGGATCGTGCGCGACCTCGAGCGCTGGTGCGCGTCACACCGCGTTGACCGTCTCGACGCGCTGCGCGGCACCCTCGAATGGCCCACGCCATGACTCTGCCGTCCACCCCGCACCGTCCGCCGGCTCCCATCGTTGCTCTCGATGTGTCGTCGCTGGATGCCGCCCGCGCGCTCGTCCAGCGCCTTGGCGACAGCGCGGACTTCTACAAGGTCGGCCTGCAGCTCTACACGGCGGAGGGGCCGCGCGTCGTCGAGTGGCTGCGCGGAGCAGGGAAGCGGGTCTTTCTCGATCTCAAGTTGCACGACATTCCCAACACCGTTCGCGGGGCGGCGGCGAGCGCGGCGGCACTCGGCGTGCAGTTGCTGACTGTGCACGCCATCGGCGGCTCGGCCATGCTGCGCGCGGCGGTGGACGGTGGGGGCGATGCGACCGGTATTCTCGCGGTCACCGTGCTGACCTCGATGACGCAGGGCGATCTCGAGGCGGCTCGCGGCCATGCGGTGGGGAGTGTTGGTGCGGAGGTGGAGCGGCTCGCCGGTTTGGCGGCGGCAGCGAGCGCGCACGGCATCGTTTGCGCCGGCTCCGAGGTGGCTGCGGTACGCGTCGCGCACGGTGATGCGCTGCGGACGCTCGTCCCCGGCATCCGGCTGGGCGGATCGCCGATGCATGATCAGGCGAGGGTGATGACCCCGCGCGAGGCGGCCAACGCGGGCGCGACGTACGTGGTGATCGGGAGGACGGTGACCGCCGCGGAAGATCCGCCTGCGGCGATGCGCGCCGTGCTGGGCGAACTCAACAGCTGAGGCGCTCCGCGCGCCATCGCTCGTCGGATTCCTGAATCACGCTCCGGAATCGGAATCCTGCGTCTCCTTCCCGACTCCCCGAATACCCGCCGAAGCCACGCGGATTCAGGGTCGTACACGTCAGCACGGAAAAAAAGTCAAGAGGGGCGCTTGTATTCGGCGTCCCAACTGGTTACGCTTCTAGTCTGTCCCAAAAATCACCACCGGGAGTTCGCGTGAAAGTTCGTAGCAGCGTGAAGCCGATTTGTGAGCACTGCAAGGTCGTGAAGCGCGACGGCGTGACTCGCATCATCTGCAAGCGCAATCCCAAGCACAAGCAGCGGCAGGGTTAACCCACTATGGCTCGAATTTCTGGCGTCGACCTGCCGCGCGAAAAGCGCGTGGACATCGGCCTGACGTACATCTATGGCATCGGTCGCGCGGTGGCGCGCCGCATCCTCGAGGCGGCTGGCGTCTCCCCGGACATCCGGGTGAAGGACCTCAGCGACGCCGACGTGAACAAGCTCCGTCAGGAGATTGAAAAGAGCTGTCGGGTCGAGGGCGCGCTGCGCACCGAGATCGCGATGAACATCAAGCGCCTGATGGACATCGGCTCCTATCGCGGCATCCGCCATCGCCGCGGGCTGCCGGTCCGTGGGCAGCGGACGCACACCAATGCGCGCACCAAGAAGGGTCCGCGTCGCGCGATCGCCGGCAAGAAGAAGGTGACCAAGTAATGGCTACGGGCAAGAAGACCAAGCGCGTGGTGGAGGCGGAGGGCGTCGCCCACATCAGCGCCACGTTCAACAACACCCTGATCACGATCACCGATGCCCACGGGAATGCGGTCTCCTGGGGTTCGGCCGGCAAGGCCGGGTTCAAGGGTTCGAAGAAGAGCACCCCGTTCGCGGCGACGGTCGCCGCCGAGCAGTGCGCACGCGAGGCGTTGACCGCCGGCGTGCGCAAGGTGCACGTCCGCGTGCAGGGGCCGGGGTCGGGGCGCGAGTCCGCGATCCAGGCGCTCGCTGCCGCCGGACTCACCGTCAAGTCGATCAAGGACGTCACGCCGATTCCGCACAACGGCTGCCGTCCGCCGAAGCGCCGGAGGGTCTAACCCATGCGGTATACGGGTCCCAGCTGCCGGCAGTGCCGGCGCGAGAGCACCAAGCTGTTCCTGAAGGGCACCAAGTGCTTCACCGAGAAGTGCCCCGTCGAGCGCCGGCCGTACGCGCCGGGCCAGCACGGGCAGAACACGTCGCGGCGCCGCAAGGTGTCGGAGTACGCCAAGCAGCTGCGCGAGAAGCAGAAGATCAAGCGCATGTACGGCGTGAGCGAGCGGCAGTTCCGCAACACGTTCGAGAAGGTGTCGTCGCTGCCGGGCATCACGGGTCACAACCTGCTCGCGGCGCTCGAGAGCCGGCTCGACAACATGGTCTATCGCATGGGCTTCGCCGCGAGCCGCAAGGCCGCGCGCCAGCTCATTGCCCACCGCCATGTCGAAATCAACGGCAAGACGGTGGACATCCCGTCGTTCCAGGTGCAGCCGGGCCAGGAGATCCGCGTCCGGCAGCACGCGCGCGAGAACGTCGGCGTGCAGGCCGCGCTCGAGCAGGCCGCGCGCGGTCAGGTCCCCAGCTGGCTGGCCGTGGACAAGGACACGTTCAGCGGCCGCATGCTGGAGCGTCCGCAGCGCGCGTCGATCCCGGTTGCCGCGCAGGAACAGTTGGTCGTGGAGTTGTACTCGAAGTAAGACGGAAGCCGGAAGCCGGAAGACGGGAGAGCTCCCGTCGCCCGTCTCCCGTCTCCCGTCTGGTCTTACCCTGACTAGTTCACGGGCCTGCCGCGCGTCAGGGGCGAGGCAGGGCGTAGGCAGCGACGCGGTCGCCGCCTGACCACATCACGGATCTCACGGACGTATGGCTCAGACTATTGATTTGCGCGGGTTGGTGCGGCCGCAGCTCGTCGAGATGACGAAGCGCGACGACAATCCGAACATCGCGGAGTTCCGCCTCCAGCCGCTCGAGCGCGGCTACGGTCACACGCTCGGCAACGCAATGCGGCGCATGCTGCTCTCGTCGCTGCGCGGGTCGGCGGTGTGGGGCTTCCGCATCGACGGCGTGCTCCACGAGCACCAGACCATCCAGGGCGTCGTTGAGGACGTGCACCAGATCATCGGCAACCTCAAGACGCTCACGCTCCTCCTTGCGAGCGACCTCGAGGAGACCGTCCTGCGCATCAACTGCACCAAGGCCGGTGCCGTGGTGGCGGGCGACATCGAGGACCAGGGCGGCGTGCGGGTCATCAACCCGAAGCACCACCTCTTCACGATGCAGGACGACCGCGATCTCACGGTCGAGCTGTACGTGAACAAGGGACGCGGCTACGTCGAGGCCGAGCAGCACCCGGCCGACCGCAGCCTCCCCGTGGACCTGGTGCGCATCGACTCCATCTACTCCCCGGTCCGCCGCGTGAATTTCCACGTCAGCGAGACCCGCGTCGGCCAGCGCACGGACTACGATCGCCTCGTCCTCACCGTCGAGACGAACGGCACCGTGTCGCCCGAGGAGGCGGTCAGCTACGCCGCCGCCCTCGCGCAGACGCACTTCCAGTACTTCGCCGGCTTCGGCTCGCACAGCGCCGCCCTCGCCGGTGACGGCACGTCCGACGCCCAGCGCCTCGCCCAGTTGCTGTCAACGTCCATTGACGCGCTCGAGCTCTCGGTGCGTTCCGTCAACTCCCTGAAGAACTCCAACATCCGCTCGCTCGGCGATCTCGTCCGGCAGACGGAAGGGCAGATCATTCAGGTCAAGAACTTTGGCAAGAAGTCGCTCCAGGAGATCGCGGACCTGCTCGAGCGCGAAGGGTTGAACTTCGGGATGAAGTTCGAGGACAGTGGCGACGGCGTCCGAGTCACGGACTGGGGCACGCCGCCGAGCCGGGCCGCGGCCAACGCGCCCGACGACGAAGAAGAGGAGTAACACCCATGCGTCACCGCAAGGCTGGCCGGCAGCTGCGCCGGACGAGCGAGCAGAAACTCGCCCTGCTGCGCAACCTCGCCACCTCGCTCATCGAGCAGGGCGCCATTGAGACCACCGAAGCGAAGGCCAAGGAACTGCGGCCGTTCGTCGAGAAGCTGATCACCAAGGCCAAGACCGGCACGCTGCACGCGCGCCGCGAGGCCGGCAAGCACGTCCAGAAGCGCGAGGCCGCCGACAAGCTGTTCCAGGAAGTCGGTCCGAAGATGGCCAAGCGCCCGGGCGGCTACACGCGCATCCTCAAGACGCGCCACCGCAAGGGCGATGGCGCGGACATGGCGCGCATCGAGATCGTGGAGAACTGACGATGATCGCCAGAAACAAGTGCTTCGTCTGCGAGAAGGGCATTGCCTACGGCAACAACGTCTCGCACGCCAACAACAAGACCCGCCGCACCTGGAAGCCCAACCTGCAGGTGGCGCGCGTCGTCGTGGACGGCAAGATCACCAAGGTGAAGGTGTGCACGCGCTGCCTGCATGCCAACAAGATTCGCCGCGCGCCGCGCGGGAAGGCGGCGGTTGCGTAAGCGCGGCGCCGTGTCGATGCTGGGGTAGTGAAAGGGGAGCCCCTGGGGCTCCCCTTTCTGCTGACGAAAGCCAGGTGACGGAGGATGGAAGGACGCCTCGACCGTTGCCCTAGCGGTTGTATCAGCACCTGTGCACCATCTGTCGGCAGGCCGTTCACCGATCCTCGTCCTCTCCCTCCCGTCTCCCTTCTTCCGTCTCCTGTCTGTGTCTACCGCACTCATCACCGGCATCACCGGCCAAGACGGCTCCTACCTCGCCGAGTTCCTGCTCGCGAAGGGCTATCGGGTGGTCGGCATCGTGCGCCGTTCGTCCACCACGCCGTACGAACGGATCGAGCAGCTCATCGACCGCGTCGAGATCTTCTCCGCGGACTTGCTCGACCAGACGTCGCTGGTGGATGTCATGGACGCCGTGAAGCCGGACGAGATCTACAATCTCGCCGCCCAGTCGTTTGTCGCCACATCGTGGACGCAGCCCGTGCTCACCGGCGAGTTCACCGCCCTTGGCGTCACGCGCATGCTCGAGGCCATGAAGCGCGCCTGTCCCAAGGCGCGCTTCTACCAGGCGAGTTCCTCCGAGATGTTCGGGATGGTGCAGGAAACCCCCCAGCGCGAGACGACGCCGCTCTACCCGCGGTCGCCCTACGGGGTGGCCAAGGTGTACGGGCACTGGATCACGGTGAACTACCGCGAGTCGTTCGGCCTCTACGCGGTCAGCGGGATTCTCTTCAATCACGAGAGCCCGCGGCGCGGCCTGGAGTTCGTGACGCGCAAGGTGACCGACGCCGTGGCGCGCATCAAGCTGGGGCGGGCGAACGAGGTGCGGCTCGGTAACCTCGCCGCGCGCCGCGACTGGGGATACGCCGGCGACTATGTGGACGCCATGTGGCGCATGCTGCAGCAGGATGAGCCCAGCGACTTCGTGATCGGCACCGGACACACCTGGACGGTGCAGCAGTTGTGCGAGGTGGCATTCAGTCACGCGGGACTCGACTGGAAGGAGTACGTCAAGACCGACGCGCAGTTTCTCCGCCCCGCCGAAGTCGAGCTGCTCGTGGCGGATCCGTCCAAGGCGAAACGTGAGCTGAACTGGGAGCCGTCGGTGGATTTCCATCATCTGGTGAGGATGATGGTGGATGCGGACCTCACCCGGCATCGGGCGTAGGCGACGTGAAACGCGCGCTTGTCACGGGAGCGTCGGGGTTCGTCGGCCCGTGGCTGTGCCGTGCCCTGTTGAGAGAGGGATGGGAGGTCACGGGCGTCTCGCTCACCACCCTCCCCAGCGAGAGCGTGCTCTCGCCGCACGAGCGTGCCGCCATTCGGTGGATCCACGCCGACCTGCTGGCCGGCTCAACCATTGCCCAGGTGGTCGGCGAGTCCACGCCCGATGCGGTCTTTCACCTGGCGGGCATCTCATTCGTCCCCGCGTTTGGCGATGACCCGCTGGCGGGCTTCCGCACCAACGTCGAGACCACGGTCTCCATCCTCGCCGCGGTGAAGCAGCTGCGCGGCGCCACGACGCTCGATCCGGTGATCCTCGTGGTCGGGAGCGCGGAGCAGTACGGCCGGCACGCGCCAGCGGAGGGCCCGCTGACCGAGCAGTCGGAGTGCCGACCCGCCACCTGGTACGCGGCCTCCAAGGCGGCCCAGGAGGCGATGGCGTTGGGCGCGTTCCGGGCCGAAGGGCTGCGCGTCATCGCGACCCGGAGCTTCAACCAGGCCGGCCCCGGTCAATCGCCGCGCTTTCTGCTGCCGTCGCTCGTCGAGCGAGTCCGGGCGCTGCGCGCCGACGCGCCGGGCGGCCGCAGGTTGCAGCTCGGCAATCTGGACACCACCCGCGACTTCATCCACGTCTCCGACGCCGCCGAAGCGTATGTGGCGCTCGCCACGCGCGGCGTCCCCGGCGAGGCCTACAACGTCTGTTCCGGCGACGGCGTGACGGTCGAGGCCCTCGCCCGCGAGGTGTGTGCGCGGGCCGGCGTCGACGCCGAGCTTGTCAGCGATCCCGCCCTGCGCCGTGCCGTCGATGTGCCGTGGCTGGTGGGCGACAACACGAAACTCCGCTCCACGACCGGATGGACCCCCCGCCGGTCGCGTTCCGACATCATTGACGACTTGCTGCATGCCGCGTCGCACTGACATCCACCGCATCCTGCTCATCGGCTCCGGTCCCATCGTCATCGGGCAGGCCGCCGAGTTCGACTATTCCGGCACGCAGGCCGCCAAGGCGCTGCGCGAGGAAGGGTACGAGGTCATCCTCGTCAACTCGAACCCGGCAACCATCATGACCGACCCGGAGGTTGCCGACCGCACGTACATCGAGCCGGTGACGCCGGAGTTCGTCGAGCTCATCATCGCCCGCGAGCGCCCGGACGCGCTCCTGCCGACGATGGGTGGCCAGACGGCGCTCAATGTGGCGATGGCGCTGCACGAGAACGGCGTCCTCGCCAAGTACGGCGTCGAGCTCATCGGCGCCAACGCCCGCGCCATCGCGGTGGCCGAGGACCGCAAGCTCTTCGGCGAGGCGATGGAGAAGATCGGCCTCAAGTGCCCGCAGGGGCGCATCGCCACGACGATGGACCAGGCGTACGACATCCTCGAGTTCACCGGGTACCCGGCGATCATCCGGCCGGCGTTCACGCTCGGCGGGTCGGGGGGCGGCGTTGCGTACAATCTCGACGAGTTCAAGGCGATTTGCCGGCGCGGGCTGGACGAGTCGCCCATCTCGCAGGTCCTCATCGAGCGGTCGCTGCTCGGCTGGAAGGAGTTCGAGCTCGAGGTGATGCGCGACAAGGACGACAACGTCGTGATCATCTGCTCGATCGAGAACCTCGATCCGATGGGCGTGCACACCGGCGACTCGATCACCGTCGCGCCGGCCATGACGCTGACGGACCGCGAGTATCAGGAGATGCGTGACGCGGCGATCAAGGTGATTCGCGAGATCGGCGTGGATGCGGGCGGATGCAACATCCAGTTCGCCCTCAATCCCGCGAATGGCGAACTCATCGTCATCGAGATGAACCCGCGTGTGTCGCGGTCGTCCGCGCTCGCGTCGAAGGCGACGGGCTTCGCGATCGCGAAGATCGGCACCAAGCTCGCCGTCGGCTACCGGCTCGACGAACTCCCCAACGACATCACCAAGACGACGCCGGCGAGCTTCGAGCCCGTGCTCGACTACGTGGTCGTGAAATGCCCGCGCTTCGCCTTCGAAAAATTCCCCGGCGCCAACCCCGGACTGACCACGCAGATGAAAAGCGTCGGCGAGTCCATGGCGATCGGGCGCACCTTCAAGGAGGCGTTCCAGAAGGGCCTGCGCGCGCTCGAGAACAGCCGGCGCGGCTGGGACATCGGCGAGCGCCTGGTGGACGACCGCCTGGCCGACGACGCGCCGGACACCCTGCGCGCCGCCCTCCAGTTTCCGACGCCCGAACGGATCTTCCAGGTCAAGCGGGCGCTGCTCGCCGGGATGAGCCACGAGGAACTGCACGAGCTGACGGCCATCGACCCGTGGTTCCTCGCGCAGATGCAGGAGCTGGTGGACGCCGAGCGCGAGTACGCCGCGCTTCCGACGGTCAGCGAGGGCACCCTGCGGCGGATGAAGCAGATGGGCTTCGCCGACGCACAGCTTGCAGCGTTACGTGGCGAAACAGAAGCGACCGTGCGCGAGCAACGGTGGCGGGCGGGTGTCCGTCCGGTCTACAAGATGGTGGACACCTGCGCCGGCGAATTCCCGTCGAGCACGCCGTACCTGTACAGCACGTGGGACGAGGAGTCCGAGGCGCCGCGTACCGGGCGCAAGTCGGTGATCATCCTCGGTTCGGGGCCCAACCGCATCGGACAGGGGGTCGAATTCGACTACTGCTGCGTGCGCGCCGTGATGGCGCTGCGCGAGCAGGGGTACGAGACGATCATGATCAACTCGAACCCCGAGACCGTCTCCACCGACTACGACACGAGCGACAAGCTCTACTTCGAGCCGTTGACGCTGGAGCACGTGCTCGAGATCGTGGACCGCGAACAGCCGGTCGGCGTGATCGTCCAGCTGGGCGGGCAGACGCCGCTCAAGCTGACGCGCGGGCTCGAGGCGGCCGGCGTGACCATCCTCGGCACTTCGCCCGATGCGATTGACGCCGCCGAAGACCGGCGCCGCTTCGAGGAAATGGCGCGCCGGCTCGACGTCGCGCAGCCCCCGAACGGCACGGCGACGAGCGTCGATGAGGCCGTGCAGATTGCCGCGCGCATCGGCTACCCCGTGCTGCTGCGTCCGAGCTACGTCCTCGGCGGCCGCGCAATGGAAATCGTCTACGACGAGGTGGCGCTGCGCGACTACTTCCAGCGGGCGGTGCGCGTCTCCGAGGACCGGCCGGTGCTGATTGACAGCTTCCTCGAGGACGCCTGGGAAGCCGACGTGGACGCGCTGAGCGACGGCGAGACGGTGGTCATCGGCGGCGTGATGCACCACATCGAGGATGCCGGCATCCACTCCGGCGACTCCGCCTGCGTCCTGCCGCCGATCCAGCTGTCCGACGAGGCCGCCGACGAGATGCGCGCCCACACGGTCGCGTTCGCCAAGGCGCTCGGCGTGGTCGGGCTCATCAACGTGCAGTATGCGGTGAAGAACGGCGTGGTCTACGTGCTCGAGGTGAATCCCCGCGCCAGCCGCACCATTCCGTTCGTGTCCAAGACCATCGGCGTGCCGCTCGCGTCGCTGGCCGCGCGCGTGATGCTCGGCGAAAAGCTGGCGGACATCGGGTATACGGCAGAGGTCATTCCCCCGTACGTCGCGGTCAAAGAAGCGGTCTTCCCGTTCACCAAGTTCCGCGAGTTTGACCCCATCCTCGGGCCGGAGATGCGCTCGACCGGCGAGGTGATGGGCATCGCCGACTCGTTCGGCACGGCCTTCGCCAAGGCGGAGTTGGCGGCCGGAAACGGCCTCCCGCTGTCGGGCACGGTGATGCTGACCGTCAACGACCACGACAAGCCCAAGGCCGTGGAGCTGGCGCACCGCTTTCACACGATGGGATTCAGGCTCGTCGCCACCACCGGCACGGCGCGGTACCTTCGGGAGCGCGGCGTTCCCTGCGACGCGGTGAAGAAGGTCAGCGAAGGCCGGCCCAACGGCATTGACCTGCTGGTCAACGCCGAGGTGCAGCTGCTCGTGAACACGCCGCTGGGCAAGCGGTCGCAGAAGGACGACTACTCCCTGCGCCAGGTGGCCATCACGCAGCGTGTGCCCTACACGACCACGCTGTCGGCGGCGAGCGCCGCCAGCGATGCCATTCAGTCGCTGCGCGAGCGGCAGAAGACGGTGCGCAGCGTCCAGGAGTGGCTGGCGGACATCGCGTGAGTTTCGTCGGCCGCGTGGCGTCGGCCGTGCTGCCGGCCGCGGTGGCTGAGCCCCTGCGTCGTCTGGCGCGCCGTCTTTCGGTGCTGCGGTTTCGGGCGTACGATGCGCGCCACCGGTACGGCGATCGCGAACTGGTGATCCACATCGCCGATCCGCTCGCCCGCGGCTGGTACGACCACGACTGGGCGGCCGGCACCGAGATCGCGGCGCTGCGGCGCGGCGGCCGGCTTCGCGCCGGGGCGCGCGTCTTTGACGTCGGCGCGCATCAGGGCGTTGTTGCGCTGATGCTCTCCGACATCGTCGGCCGGGCCGGGCGCGTGATTGCGGTGGAGGCGGTGGCGCACAACGTGCGCCAGGCGCGCCAGAACGCGGTCGCGAACGCCGCCACGCAGCTGGACGTGGTGCATGCCGCCATCGCCGACACCGACGGGACGCTCTGGTTCGAGGATCGCTGGAACGGTGCGGTGAGCCGAACGTCCGGCGTCGGGGTGCGCACGGACGCCGTGACGATTGATACACTGGCGGAGCGCTATGGTCCGCCGGACGTCCTCTTCCTCGACGTCGAAGGGTTCGAGCTGCACGCCCTGCGCGGCGCAGCGCGCACGCTCGCGGAGCATGCGCCGGACCTCTTCGTCGAGGTCCACGTGGGCGCGGGCCTCGAACGCTTCGGCACGGTGGACGACCTGCTCCGACTCATCCCCGCCGGATACGAGCGGCTGGTTGCACCCGGCGAAGAGGGCGAGTTCGTGCCCATCGCCGAGGGAGCGCCGCTGATGGCCGAACGGTTTCGCCTTGTGGCGTTCGCGCCGCGCGCGCCCGATATTTCCGCCCATGACTGAACCTTGGGTCCACCCCTCCTCGTTCGTCGACGACGGCGCCACGCTCGGCGCCGGCACGAAGGTCTGGCACTTCTGCCACGTGATGCCGGGCGCCGTGATCGGCGAGCGCTGCTCGCTCGGCCAGAACGTCGTCGTGATGAATGGCACGAAGATCGGCCACAACGTCAAGATCCAGAACAACGTCTCGATCTACGAGGGTGTCGAGCTGGAGGACGACGTCTTCTGCGGCCCGTCGATGGTCTTCACGAACGTTGTCAACCCGCGCAGCGCCGTCTCGCGCAAGCACGAGTACCAGCGCACGCTCGTCAAGCAGGGCGCCTCGATTGGCGCCAATGCGACGGTCGTCTGCGGCGTGACGCTGGGCCGGTACTGCTTCATCGGCGCGGGCGCGGTCGTCACCCGGGACGTGCCCGACTACGCCCTGATGACCGGCGTGCCGGCGCGCCGCACGGGTTGGATGTGCGAGTGCGGCGTGAAGCTGCACGAGGACATCATGCAGTTCGAGTGCCCGGCGTGCGGGCGCGAGTATGCGCACAAGGGCGACAAGGTCTCCCCGCTGCCGCGGAGCCAGGCATGAGCGCCCGCGAGTTCAAGGCGGCGCTGGTCGGCTGCGGCCGCATCGCCGGCCATCACTTCGACGCCATCGCCGGACTGCCGGGCATCGCGCTGAGCGCCGTCTGCGACGTCGTCGAGGAACGTGCCCGCGCCGCGGGCGAAAAATGGGGCGTGCCGTGGTTTACGTCGTACGACGAGATGCTGCACCAGGCGGAGTGTGATCTGGTCGTCGTGGCCACCCCGTCGGGGCTGCACCCCGCGCACGGCATCAAGGCGGCGCAGGCGGGCAAGCATGTGGTCTGCGAAAAGCCGATGGCGATCACCCTGTCGGCGGCCGACGCACTGGTGCAGGCCTGTGACGACGCCGGCGTGCGTCTCTTCGTGGTCAAGCAGAACCGCCTGAACCCGGCCATCCAGTTGCTGCGGCGCGCGGTGGACCGCGGCCGCTTCGGGCGCATCTACATGGCCAATGCCACCGTGCGCTGGGCACGTCCGCAGGAGTACTACGACCAGGCGCCGTGGCGCGGCACGTGGGAGTTCGACGGCGGCGCCTTCATGAACCAGGCCTCGCACTACGTGGACCTCGTGCAGTGGCTCGTGGGCCCCGTGGAGAGCGTGCTGGCGCGCACGGCGACGATGGCGCGGCGCATCGAGGCCGAGGACACCGGGGCGGCGATCCTCAAGTTCCGCAACGGCGCCATCGGCGTGCTCGAGGTCACCATGCTCACCTTTCCGCGCAACCTCGAGGGGTCGATCACGATCATCGGCGAGAAGGGGACGGTGAAGATCGGCGGCACTGCCGTGAACAAGGTGGACCACTGGCAGTTCGAGTCGTATGACGATGACGACAAGCTGATCGAGACGGCGGCCACCAATCCGCCGAACGTCTACGGCTTCGGCCACGCCGGCTACTACCGCAACGTGCTTGCCGTCCTGCGCGGCGAGGCGGCGCCTGACACCGACGGGCGCTCCGGGCGCAAGTCCGTCGAACTCATCCTCGGGATCTACGAATCGGCAAAGTCGGGGCATGAGGTGCCGCTGCCGTTGCGAGCGCAACTCTAGCGGAACGAGGAGGGGGGTAGAGGCTCGGCAGGGCGTGAGGAAAGGAGGAACGAGGAGGGAGGTCACCGGCGCGTCCGGGATCGCCCTCCTCGTTCCATCTCCCGGCCCTCGTCGCCAGGCCTCCACCCCCTCCTCGTTCCGTCCCCGCTTGGCCCCCGCTCCCGTCCCTCTTCAAGGCTCCCGCTAGGGACCCACCCGACGTAACTTTCTCAGGTTATAGCAACTATATAGGGGCCCCCGTTCATCCCCTTTCCCATATCCGTCATGCCCGTTCCTCTTCTCGACCTCCGCGCCCAGCACGCGACCATTCGCGACGAGGTCGTCGCGTCCATCATGAAGGTCGTGGATGACCAGGCGTTCATCCTCGGCAAGCCGGTGGCCGATCTCGAGGCCGAAGTCGCAAAGTTGTCCAACGCGAAGTACGCGGTTGGGTGCGCCAGCGGCACCGACGCACTGCTCATTGCCTACCGCGCCGTCGGCGCTGTGGACGGCGCCGAGGTCGTGACGTCGCCCTTCACATTCTTCGCCACCGCGGGCGCCATCCACAACGTCGGCGCCAAGCCGGTCTTCGTGGACATTGATCCGAAGACGTTCAACATCAACCCGGCTGCCGCCGGCGCGGCGATCACCTCGAAGACCAAGGCGATCGTCCCGGTGGACCTGTTCGGCCAGGTGGCGCCGGTTGAGGAGGTCGCAAAGGTCGCCAAGGGCGTTCCGGTGATCGAGGACGCGGCGCAGAGCATCGGCGCTCGCCGCAAGATCGACGGCACCTGGCGCATGGCGGGCGAGGCGGCGACGATCGGCACCTTCTCGTTCTTCCCGTCGAAGAACCTCGGCGGCTACGGCGACGGTGGCGCCATCGTCACGCAGGACGAAGGGCTGTACAACGAACTCAAGCGCCTGCGCACGCACGGCAGCGTCACCACCTACATCCACGAGATCGTCGGATACAACTCGCGCCTCGACGCGCTGCAGGCTGCGGCGCTGCTGGCCAAGCTGCCGCATCTCGCGAGCTGGAGCGCCAAGCGCCGCGCGAACGCCGCGTTCTACAACCAGGCCTTCGCCGACGTCGCCGAGGTCACGACGCCGTACACCGAGCCGGTGAGCGAGTCGATCTTCAACCAGTACACCCTGCGCGTTCCCCGCCGCGACGCACTCAAGGCGCACCTCGCTGCCAAGGGCGTGGGGCACTCGGTCTACTATCCGCTCCCGCTGCATCTCCAGCCGTGCTTCGCCTACCTCGGCTACAAGGAAGGGCAGTGCCCCGAGTCCGAGCGAGCGTCGAAGGAAGTGCTGTCACTCCCGATCTACCCCGAACTCACGCCGGCGCAGCTCGACGAAGTCGTCGCGGCGGTGCGCGGCTTCTACGGCAAGTAAACGCCTTCCGCCAGCTACGGATCCGACGATGACAAGCATTCGCGACCGGTTGCAGCAGCGCATTGAGTCCCGCCAGGCGGTGTGCGCCGTGGTCGGACTGGGCTATGTGGGCCTCCCGCTGGTGATGGAGCTGTGCGAGGCCGGGTTCCACGTAATCGGGTACGACGTGCAGCAACGCGTCTGTGACCGGCTGATGCGCGGCGAGTCGCACATCCAGGACGTGCCGGCGGCGCAGGTGGCCAAGCATGTGAAGGGCGGGCGCTTCGAAGCCACCACGGACGAAGCGCGCCTCGCCGAGGCCGACACGGTCTCCATCGCCGTGCCGACGCCGCTCGCGAAGACGCGCGACCCGGACATGTCGTACGTGATCTCGGCCACGGAGACCGTGGCGCGCCAGGCCCACCCCGGCATGCTGGTGGTGCTCGAGAGCACGACGTATCCGGGCACGACGCGCGACCTGCTGTTGCCGGCGCTCGAAGCGCGGGGTCTGACGGTGGGCGAGGACGCGTTTCTCGCCTTCTCCCCCGAGCGCGTGGATCCGGGCAATCCGCACTGGAACACGAAGAACACGCCCAAGGTGGTCGGCGGCATCACGGCCGCGTGCACCGAGATGGCGTCGCGGCTTTACTCGGCGTGCATTGACCGCACGGTCCCGGTGTCCTCGCCGGAGGCGGCCGAGCTCGTGAAGTTGCTCGAGAACACCTTCCGGTCGGTGAACATCGGCCTGGTGAACGAGATGGCGATCGTCTGCGACCGGCTGGGGGTGGACGTGTGGGAGGTGATCGACGCCGCCGCGACCAAGCCGTTCGGGTTCATGAAGTTCACGCCGGGTCCCGGCATTGGCGGGCACTGCATTCCGCTCGACCCGCATTACCTCGCGTGGAAGATGCGGACGCTCAACTACAAGACGCGGTTCATCGATCTGGCGAGCGAGATCAACAGCGCGATGCCCGCGTACGTCGTGGAGAAGGTGGCCCGCGCGCTCAACGATGTGAAGAAGGCCGTCAACGGCTCGCGTGTGCTCGTGCTCGGCGTCGCGTACAAGAATGACATCGACGACATGCGCGAGAGCCCGGCGCTCGACGTCATCCGGCTGCTCGAGGCGCAGGGGGCGCACGTGGAGTATCACGATCCGCACGTGGCGCGCTTCCGCGAGGATGGGCACGAGGTGGTCGGCGTGTCGTTGACCGACGAGGTGTTGGTGGCCGCCGATGTCGTGGTGATCGTGACCAATCACCAGGCGGTCGACTACCAGCGCGTGGTCAACCTCGCGGCGCTGGTGGTGGACACGCGGCACGCCACGGCCGGACTGAAGCCCGGCAAGGCGCGCATTGTGTCGCTGACGCCTGACGCCCCCGCGCAGCACGCGACCGTCTGATCGTCCGTCTTCCGTCTTCCGTCGTCCGTCTCCCGTCTTCCGTCTCCCGTCTCCCGTCTGTCTTCCATGAACATCACTGTCATCGGCTCCGGTTACGTCGGCCTCGTCGCCGGTGCCTGTTTCGCCGAGACTGGTTCGACCGTCACGTGCGCCGATATTGACCAGGAGAAGATCGACGGGCTCACGCGCAACGTGCTCCCGATCTACGAACCCGGGCTCGACACACTGGTCGAGCGCAATCAGGGCGCAGGGCGCCTGCGTTTCACGACGGACATCGCCGCCGGCGTGGCATCGGCCGATGTCGTCTTCATTGCGGTCGGCACGCCGCCGGACGAGGACGGCTCCGCCGACCTCAAGCACGTGCTCGCCGTCGCCGACACCATCGGGCGGCACCTGGCGCGCGAGACCGTCGTTGTGACCAAGTCCACCGTCCCGGTCGGGACGGCTGACCGGGTGCGGGCGGCTGTTGCGGCGCACGCAAAGTTTCCCTTCCACGTCTGCTCGAATCCCGAGTTCCTCAAGGAAGGCGCGGCCATCGACGATTTCCTCAAGCCGGACCGGGTCGTGCTTGGCGTGGACAGCGACTTCGCGCGGTCGGTGATGGCGGAGTTGTACGCGCCGTTCGTACGCACCGGCAAGCCGATCATCTTCATGGATATTCCGTCGGCGGAGATGACCAAGTACGCCGCCAACTCAATGCTGGCCACGCGCATCTCCTTCATGAACGAGATCGCCGGGCTGTGCGAACAGGTCGGCGCCAACGTGGATCTGGTGCGCAAGGGGATTGGCAGCGACTCGCGTATCGGGTCGGCGTTCCTCTTCCCGGGACCCGGCTACGGCGGGTCGTGCTTCCCGAAGGATGTGCAGGCGCTGCTGCGCACAGCGCACGGCGTTGGCGCGCCGCTCGCGGTGCTCGAGGCCGTGGAACAGGCCAACGCGCGACAGAAGACGGTACTCGGCGCGAAGCTGGCCGCCGTCCTCGGCTCGTTGCACGGAAAGCGGATCGCTGTCTGGGGGCTCGCCTTCAAGGCGAACACCGACGACATGCGTGAGTCGCCGGCGCTGGTGCTCGTGGATTTCATCCGGAAGGCCGGCGGCACGGTGGTGGTGCATGATCCAGCCGCGATGCACGAGGCGAAGCGCCGCCTCGGCGACACGATCGCCTACGCCGAGTCAAGTTATGCCGCGCTCGACGGGGCCGACGCGCTCGTGGTGGTCACCGACTGGAACGAGTATCGCTTCCCCGATTTCGAGCGTATCCGCACGGCGCTCAAGTCGCCCGTCCTGATTGACGGGCGCAACCTGTACGATCCGGCGAAGATGGCGAAGTTGGGCTTCACGTACCGGTCCATCGGGCGGGAGCGCGCGTGAGGGTGCTCATCACCGGCGCGGCCGGCTTCCTGGGCTCGCACCTCTGCGACCGCTTCCTGCGTGACGGTCACGAAGTGGTCGGGCTCGACAACTTCGTCACCGGCCATCCGGACAACATCGCGCACCTGACGGGGAACGCGCGCTTCTCGTTCCTGCGCCACAACATCTCGGAGTTCACGTACGTCGCCGGCCCGCTGGAGGGCGTGCTGCACTTCGCCTCGCCGGCCAGCCCGATCGATTACCTCGAGCTTCCCATCCAGACACTGAAGGTTGGCTCGCTCGGCACGCACAACGCGCTCGGCATTGCCAAGGCCAAGGGAGCGCGCTTCTTCCTCGCCTCGACGAGCGAAGTCTACGGCGATCCGCTCGTGCATCCGCAGGTCGAATCGTACTGGGGCAACGTCAATCCGATCGGTCCGCGTGGCGTCTACGACGAGGCCAAGCGATTCGCCGAGGCGATCACGATGGCCTATCACCGGACGCACGGCCTCGACACACGCATCGTTCGCATCTTCAACACGTACGGCCCGCGCATGCGTCCGCGCGACGGGCGCGTGGTGTCCAACTTCATCGTGCAGGCGCTGAACAACGAACCCATCACCATCTACGGCGACGGGTCGCAGACGCGGTCGTTCTGCTACGTGGATGATGAGGTCGAGGGGCTGTATCAACTCTTCCTCAAGGGCGACGCGAATCCCTGCAACATCGGCAACCCCGACGAGTACACCGTGCGGCAGCTGGCCGAGATGGTGGTCGAGCTGACCGGGTCGAAGGCCCCGCTCGTGTACGAATCGCTCCCCGAGGACGACCCCAAGGTGCGCAAGCCCGACATCGCGCGCGCCCGCGCGATGCTCGGCTGGTCCCCGCGCGTGGACGTGCGCGAGGGGGTAAGCCGCACCATCGAGTACTTCCGCTCTCTTCTGGGCACGCCGCGCATGTCGTCGCGTGGCCGCTGATCCGACGAACCATCGCCCCCTTGCCGGGTACTTTTCCGACGTGACCTTTCGCTCCCGAATTCCTGTCCTGCTGCTCGCCGTCGCCGTCGCGCTGCCGGCGTGCCGGCCGGCCTTCAGTGTCCGCAAGTTTCCCACGAACGAGAAGCTCTACACGGCGTCGCTCGAGCGATTCGAGAAGAAGAAATGGGACGACGCCGTCACGGGGTTCGAGAAGCTGACCCTCGACCTCCCGGCGAGCGACACGCTCCTGTCACGCTCGCACTGGTACTTGGCCAAGGCGCACACCGGACGCGCGGAGCACCTGCTCGCGGCGCAGGAGTACACGAAGCTCGCCGAGAGTTTCGCCGACGATTCGCTCGCCGACGATGCCCTCTACGAGTCGGGACGCAGCTACGCGCGGTTGTGGCGGCGTCCGGCGCTCGACCCACAGTACGGCCAGCTCGCGCAGGTGCAGTACCGGCTGCTCATCACGCTCTACCCGGACTCGCCGTTCAAGCCAAAAGCCGAAGCGGAGCTGAAGCGGCTCGACGAGTGGTTCGCCACCAAGGACTTCGACACGGGCGACGGCTACTTCCGCCGCAAGGCCTACGACTCCGCCATCATCTACTTCCGCGACGTCGTCAAGAATTACCCCAATACCGACCGCGCGCGGCAGGCGATGGTACGCATGGTGCAGGCGTACCGGTCGCCGGCGATGAACTATCGCGAAGACGCGCGTGAAGTTTGCGCCACCCTCGCCGAACTGTATCCCACGGACGCTGACGTGCTGAAGGCGTGCAGCGGGATGATGCCGGCGAAGGATTCGACGGCGGTGCCGGCCAAGCCGGCACCCTGAAACGTGCGAATCGGCATTTTCGGCGGGACATTCGACCCGCCGCATCTGGGGCACTGGCTCGCGGCGGTGGACGCGGCGGAGGCGCTGGCTCTTGATCAGGTGGTCTGGGTGCCAGCGGCGCAGCAGCCGCTCAAGACAGCGGCGGCGTCGGCCTCGTCGACGCATCGCTTGGCCATGACGGCGCTCTCGGTGCAGGGGGAACCACACTTTAGCGTGGACCCCGTGGAGTTGGAGCGTGGGGGCCCATCGTTCATGGTCGACACGCTCCAGACATACCGGGCGCGGCATCCTGGCGCGGCACTGTTCCTGCTTCTAGGGATGGACGCGGCGGCTCTCCTGCCGAAGTGGCGGGAGCCGGCCGTGATTCTCGAGTTGGCGGAGGTCGTGGCGCTTACACGGAGCGGCGAGGCAGGGGAGCTGCCCATCGGCGTGCGCGCCCTTCCGACCCGACGCGTGGACATTTCGGCGACGGAAATCCGCGCCCGCGTGGCGGCAGGGCATTCGATTCGCGGGTTCGTGCACGACGCCGTCGCCGGGTACATCTCGGCGCACGGCCTGTACCGATAGAGGATACTGCATGTTCAACAAGTTGCTTGGCGCCGTCTTCGGCTCGCGACACGAACGAGAACTGAAGCGCATTCGGCCGATCCTCGCGGAAATCGAGGAGCACGGCCAGCGCTTGGCGTCGGTGCCCGACGACGATCTCAAGGCGCAGACAGCGAAGTTCCGCGGCGTCCTCGCCGAGCGCACCCAGGAGCTGTCCACCAACATCGCGGCGTTGAAGGAGCGCAAGCGCTCGGCGGGTGACGCCAGCGAACGCGAGGCGATCGACAACGAACTGAGCGGCGCCGACGGCCGCGGCGGCCTCGAGGCACAGTACCGAAAGGCCATTCGCGACACGCTCGACGAGCTGCTGCCCGAAGCGTTCGCGACGGTGCGCGAAGCGGCCAAGCGCCTCGTGGGCTCGCAGGTCATGGTCACCGGGCGCGAGCTCGAGTGGAACATGGTGCATTACGATGTGCAGCTCATCGGCGGCATTCAGCTGCACCTCGGGCGGATCGCCGAAATGGCCACCGGCGAAGGCAAGACGCTGGTCGCGACGCTCCCGCTGTACCTGAATGCCCTCCCCGGACGTGGGGCGCACCTGGTGACGGTGAACAACTACCTCGCCCGCCGCGACTCGCAGTGGATGGGGCACCTGTTCACGTGGCTCGGGCTTACCGTCGCGTGCCTGGACGACACGGAGCCCGGCACGGAGGGGCGTCGCGCAGCGTATCACGCCGACATCACGTACGGCACCAACAACGAGTTCGGCTTCGACTACCTGCGCGACAACATGGTGGTCGCGACCGACCAGCGCGTGCAGCGACCGCACATCTACGCGATCGTCGACGAAGTGGACTCGGTGCTCATCGACGAAGCGCGCACGCCGCTCATCATCTCGGGGCCGGTGGGGAACGAGAGCGACGGCCAGTATGCCGAGTACAACGCCGCGGTGATGCGTCTCGTGCGCCGGCAGACCGAGATGGCCAACGACCTGGTCGCGCGCGGCGAAAAGGCGCTCGAGTCGGGCGACCTCGGCGGCGCCGCGCTCGCCCTGTACAAGGCGCAACTCGGCAATCCCAAGAACAAGCGCCTGCTCAAGGCCCTGCAGGAGCAGGGCGTCAAGACGCTGGTGCAGAAGCAGGAGCTCGAAGTCATCGCCGATCGCAAGCTGCCGTCGGCCAAACAGGTCTTCCGTGACCTCGAGGACGACCTGCTATTCGTGCTTGACGAGCGCGGCCACACCGTGCACCTCACCGATCGCGGCGTGGATTTCCTGAGCCCGTCGGACCACGACCAGTTCGTGCTTCCCGACATCTCGTCGGAGATTCACCGCATCGAGCACAGCCACGAGATGACGGGCGCCGAGAAGCTCGAGGCGCGGCGCCAGATCGAGGGCGAGTATGCGCTGAAGAGCGAGAAGCTGAACATCATCCATCAGTTGCTGCGCGCGCACTCCCTGTACGAGAAGGACGTCAACTACGTCGTGCAGGAAGGGCAGGTGCTCATCGTGGACGAGTTCACGGGGCGTACGATGCCTGGACGCCGCTGGAGCGAAGGGCTGCACCAGGCCGTCGAGGCCAAGGAAGGGGTGCAGGTGAAGGGCGAGACGCAGACCCTCGCCACGATCACCATCCAGAACTACTTCCGCATGTACGAAAAGTTGG
>JAKAJN010000103.1 GCA_021813725.1 bacterium
ACGGTGTGGGGAACGTACTGGGCCTCGACGAACAAGGATCCGCGCTTCACGTGGGACACGGTGAAGACGGGTTCGACGCTCACCAAGGGCCAGGACGGCAAGACGATCTTCTTCCGCCAGACGAAGTACAAGGACCTCGGCTCGCCGGTGCCGCTGGTGAAGGGCGCCGAGATGCTGGTGCTCCGCGCCGAGGCCGCCCTGCGCAGCGGCGACATCGCCGGCATGACGGCCCTGCTGAACACGGCGCGCGCGCAGTACGCCGGATTGGCCACGCTGACCGCCCCGGCGACGACTGCCGACGCATGGCAGATGCTGCAGACGGAGCGCGGCGCCGTCACCTGGCTCGAGGCACGGCGCTTGTGGGACCTGCGGCGCTGGAACGCCGAAGGGACCAACGCGTTCCTGACCGGCCGCAACAAGTGCGTGCCGGTCAGCGACAACGAGTACGCGTCGAACGCGA
The DNA here is from genome assembly GCA_021813725.1 of bacterium. Lineage (GTDB taxonomy): Bacteria > Gemmatimonadota > Gemmatimonadetes > Gemmatimonadales > Gemmatimonadaceae > PNKL01. Next base: position 461 of record JAKAJN010000103.1, read on the forward strand.
ATCTTCACAAGTAGACCGCACATCGGAGCACGACGGGCTCCCCGGCAACGGGGGGCCCGTCGTGTTTCCGCCGGACTGTTGCTGGCGGCCCCCGCGCGGCATCGCAAATTCCACCTGCCCCTCGCACCTCCACCCCAGCCCGCACGCCGTCATGTCCCTCGCCCGATTCTTCGCCGTCGCGTTTGTCGCGTTCTCAGTCACCGCCGGTGACGCGGCGCCGGCGTCCGCCCAGACCGACGCCAGCTGGATGCGCTATCCGGCCATCTCGCCAGACGGTCGGTCCATCGTCTTCACGTACCGCGGCGACCTGTGGCGCGTCAGCTCGGCGGGTGGTGCGGCGATCCAGCTTACGCAGCATCCAGCGGAGGACTTCATGCCGGTCTGGAGCCGTGACGGCTCGCGCCTCGCGTTCGCCAGCGACCGGCACGGCAACTTCGACCTCTATGTCATGCCGGCCGCGGGGGGTGAGGCGAAGCGCCTCACGTTCCACTCGGCGCCGGAGTATCCGTACAGCTTCACGAGCGACGACCAGTCGGTCGTCTTCGGCGCCGCGCGCATGGATGCCGCGTCCAATCGCCAGTATCCGGCGGCGTCGATGCCCGAGCTGTGGCGCGTCCCCGCGGGCGGCGGACGGCCCGTGCAGATCCTCACCACGCCGGCCGACGACGCGCGCTACAGCCGCGACGGGACATTCCTCCTCTACACGGACAACAAGGGACGCGAGAACATCTGGCGCAAGCACCACGTGTCGTCGGTGGCACGCGACATCTGGATGTACGACCCGCGGTCCGGCGCGCACCGGCAGCTCACGACGTTTGCCGGCGAAGACCGCCAGCCGGTGCTCGCACCGGACGGCAAGTCCATCTACTACCTCAGCGAAGCCAGCGGCACGTTCAACGTGCACACGATGCCGCTCGCCGGCGGGCCATCGCGGCAGGTGACGTCGTTCACGGGACTTCCGGTCCGGTTCCTGAGCATGGCCGACAACGGCACCCTGGCCTTCGGGCACGACGGCCAGCTCTACACGCTCGCGCCCGGCGGCGCCCCGCATCGCATCGCGGTCTCGCTCGCCACCGACGCCAAGGCCAATGACGACCTCGTGCTCGCCGTCACCGGCAACGCGCGCGAGATGGCGGTCGCGCCGAGCGGCAAGGAGGTTGCGTTCGTGTTCCGAGGCGACGTCTTCACCGCCAGCGTCGAAGGCGGCGTCACCAAGCGCATCACCAGCACCCCGGAGGTCGAGACGGGCGTCAAGTTCTCCCCCGACGGGAAGGCGCTCGTCTACGCGTCGGAGCGCGACGGCCATTGGGCCATCTACGAGGCGCGCCGGGTGCGCGAGGCCGAACCGTACTTCTACGCCGCGACCGTGGTGCGCGAGACCCCGCTCGTGGCCAACACGCACCAGAACTACCAGCCGCTCTACTCGCCGAACGGCCGGGAGCTGGCGTTCATCGAGGATCGCAACACCCTGCGCGTGCTGACGCTCGCGTCGCGGCAGGTGCGCACCCTGCTCGACGAACGGTCGCTGTTCGCTAATACGCCAAGTCACCGATTCACCTGGAGCCCTGACGGCCACTGGATGCTCTTCGACCTCTCCATTCCCGGCATCGCGCCGGGCGAGGTTGGGCTCGTCGCCACCGATGGCACGAAACAGGTGATCAACCTCACCCAGAGCGGCTTCGACGACGGCGCGGCCAGGTGGATTCTCGGCGGCAAGGCGATGCTCTGGCTCAGCAATCGCGACGGCCTCAAGGCGGTCGCGCAGTCGGGCGGCGCCCAACGCGACGCCTACGCCCTGTTCCTCACGCAGGACGCGTGGGACCGCTACCGCCTGACCAAGGAGGAGTACGCGCTCCTCAAGGAGCAGGAGGACAAGAAGCCCAAGCCCGACTCCGCAACGACAAAGCCCGACACGACGAAGGCGAAGCCGGATTCGGCGACGAAGCCGCAGCCGGTGACGTTTGACCTCGACGGCATCGAGACGCGAAAAGCCCGCTTGACCATCCACTCGTCCACCCTCGGCGACGCGCTCGTCAGCAAGGATGGCGAGACGCTCTATTACCTGGCGCGCTTCGAGAAGGGAATGAACCTCTGGTCCACCAACCTGCGCACGAAGGAGACCAAGCAGGTGCTCGCGCTCAACGCCAATGGCGGGAGCATGCAGTGGGACAATGACCAGAAGAACATTTTCCTCCTCGCCGACGGAGCCATCGCCCGCATCGACCCCGCCACCGCCAAGCGCGACGCGGTGCCGCTGAGCGGCGAACTGACCGTGGATGTGGCGGCCGAACGTGAAGCGATGTTCGACCACGTCTGGCGCAAGGTGCGTGACACCTTCTACACGAAGGGCTATCACGGCGTGGACTGGGCGGCGATTCGGCCCGTATATGCGAAGTACCTGCCGCACATCGGCAACGCGTTCGAGTTCGCGGAGATGCTCGCCGAAATGCTTGGCGAACTGAACATCAGCCACAGCGGCGCCACCTACTCCTCGTCGTCACCGGGCGACGATGCCACCGCGTCGCTCGGCGTCTTCCTCGACCAGTCGCATGACGGCGCCGGTGTCCGGATTGCGGAGATCATCAAGGACGGTCCGCTCGACAAGGCGGGGCTCGCGGTGAGGGCGGGCATGATCATCGAGGCCGTGGACGGCCAGCCGATCACGCCGTCGAGCGACGTGGCGCAGTTCCTCAATCGCAAGGCGGGCCGGAACGTGCTGCTCACCCTTGCCGACGGCGCGGCCACGCGCGACGTGGCCGTGAAGCCGGTGACGCCGGCGGAGGAGAGCCGCCTGCTGTACGCACGATGGGTGCGGCGCAATGCCGCCGAGGTGGACCGACTGAGCAACGGACAGCTCGGGTACGTGCACATTCCCGGCATGAACGACGGGGCGATGCGCACCACCGTGGAAGACGTGATGGGCAAGTACGCCACGCGCAAGGGGATCGTGGTGGACACGCGCTTCAACGGCGGCGGCGACCTGGTGGCCGATCTCGCGATGTTCCTGAGCGGCAAGAAGTTCTTTGACTACACCACCGACGCGAGATCCACTGGCTACGAGCCGAATTTCCGCTGGAGCAAGCCCAGCGTCTCGCTCGCCAATGAGGCCAACTACTCCGACGGCCACTGCTACGCATACGCCTACAAGGACCAGAAACTTGGTCCGCTGGTCGGGATGCCCGTGCCGGGGACCTGCACCTTCGCCGGGTGGGAGGGGCTCGAGGGGGGAATTCGCTGGGGCGTGCCAGGCATCGGCGTGAAGGACGCAGTCACCGGCAAGTATCTTGAGAACCAGCAGACCGAACCGGACATCAAGGTGATGAACGAGTACGCGGTGGTGAGCACGGGCAAGGACCAGCAGCTCGAGGCGGCGGTCGCGGCACTGCTGGCGCTCATCAAGTGACCGCGACCGCGCGACGCGCGCCGGAGGCGCGGGGGCTGCTGCTGCAGCCCGCGCGCGCCGCGGCGCGCGCCGTCGCGCGGCAACGCTTGGAGCGGACGCAGGAAAAGGCGTCGCCGCTCCTGCTCCCCGGTGGCGTGTCGCCGGCCGAGACGATCGGCAACGAAGAGGTACACGACTTCCGCGTGGCGCTGCGCCGCCTCCGCAGCTGGATCCGGGCGGCGGCCGGCCTGCTGCACGACACGATCCCGCGGCGAGACCGGTCGGACCTGCGCCGCCTCGCGCGACGCGCCGGCGCGGCGCGCGATGCGCAGGTGGAGTGGCAGTGGCTCGTCGCGCCGCGGGAACCATTCTCCGCTCCGGCAGCGCGGGCCGCTGCGTGGCTCGCCGAGCAGCGCCGCGCCATCTACGTGACCGAACGCGAGGGGCTGGAGCGGCGCACCGCCGAGCAGTGGCCGGACCTCGCCGCCTCCGTCGCCGCCGCGCTCGCACGTGCCGTCGACGCCCCGGGAAGGGGCGAGACGCTCGGCGCGCATCTCGCCCCGGAGCTGCGGCAGCACCTCGAGCGTGCTCGCTCGGCGCTCGATCGCATCGAGCATCGCACGCAAGTGAAGGTCATCCATCGGGCGCGCATCGAGGTCAAGCGGCTGCGCTACCTGGTGGAGGCCGTGACGGCGCAGCCGCCCCGCGGCGCGCGCGCTCTCCGCCACCTGCGCGCGCTGCAGGACGCGCTGGGCGACCTGCACGATGCGCACGTGATCACGCAGCAGCTCGATCCGCTGCTCGTACCGCGCCGCGGACGTCGCCGCCCCGCCGGGCGGCCTCCGCTACGCGACCTGCGCGCCTTGCGTGCCGCCGTGCGCCGCCGCGAACTCGCCGCGTTCCGGAAGGCGATGGACCTGCTTGCCTCGAACGAGGCCGCGGCGGCGTGGCGGGCGCTCGAGGCGCTTCCCGCCGGCATCGAATCTCCCCCACGGCCGCGGACGCGGCCCTGACACGCTGTCTCCGAGATCTCACCTGATGAACGACGACATCCGGTTTGTTGCGTTGGCAACCTTCGCAAATGGATTCGAGGCCGACCTGGTGCGTGCACGCCTCGAGGACGCGGACATCCCCGTGCTCGTGAAGGGCCCCCAGGTCGGCATGTTCGGCTCCGGTTTCCAGGGGGCAACCGTTGGCGGCGTCGAGCTCTTCGTCCCCTCCCCGGAACTGGACCGCGCGAGAGCGCTGCTCGACCGGTAGCGCCGCACGGAACGGCTTGAGGCGCGCTGGCCGCGAGGACGGCTCCGGGGATATGTTCCCGGCTGGAGGCACGCCGTACGACCCCCCGGAGCATGCGATGGTGCAGATCCACGAAAGTCCGTCAGGCGGCATACCGCGCAAGCCGCGAGACAGTGAGCTCGACGTGTACGGGGTCACACACGTCGGGACCGTGCGCGCGCAGAATCAGGATCATTTTCTCATCGCGTCGCTGCACAAGCACCTCGCCATTCATCAGACGAGCATTCCGCGCGACAGCCTCAGCGCCGCCGGCACCGACCGGCTCGCCTTCCTCGCGATGGTCGCCGACGGCGTCGGCGGCAGCGCCGGCGGCGAGGAAGCCAGCCGGTTTGCCCTCGATGCCATCACCGAGTACATCACGCGCTCGGTGCACTGCTACTACACGGCCGATCCCAACAATGACGCCGAGTTCACGCACGTGCTGCAGGAAGGCGCCATGCGCGTGCACGCCCGGCTGACCCAGCGCGCCGACGGCACCGACGGCGCCGGGATGGCCACGACGCTCACCGCCTTCCTCGGCGTCTGGCCGCGCGCCTACATCCTGCAGGTGGGCGACAGCCGGTACTACACCCTGCGGCACGGTGCACTGCACCAGATGTCGCGCGACCAGACCGTGGCCGAGGAGCTCATCGCCGCCGGTGTCATCCGCCGCTCCGATCCGGGGCACGAGCGCTGGCGGCACGTGCTCTCCAGCGCCATCGGCGGGCCGGAGGCGTCGCCGGTCGTGACCGCCGTCGAAAACGACTGGCACCACGTGCACCTGCTCTGCAGCGATGGGCTGACCAAGCATGTGAGCGACGAGCAGATCGCCGAGCGTCTGCGCACCATGACGTCTTCGCGCCAGGCGTGCGAGACGCTGCTCAAGGATGCGCTTGAGGGGGGCGGGTCCGACAACATCACGATCGTGGTGGGGCGCGCCGTCCCGCTCCCTGAGGGCTGACCCGCCGGCCGCCGGTCGCGCTGACGCGAGGTGTCCCGCTATCTTCACCATATGACCCCCGCGTCCATCGTCGTCCAGCCTTTCGAGTTTCATCTCGGTCCGCTGACCCTCACCGGCTTCGGCATCGCCATGCTGCTGGCCTTTGTCGTCGCGCAGTACATCGGCCAGGTGGAACTCGAGCGCCGCGGACACGAGCCCGAAATTATGGGCGACGTGCTGGTGGCGGCGGTTATCGGCGGACTGGTCGGGGCCAAGGTGTACTACGCCATTCTCTTCCACGATCCGCGGGCCCTGTTGCATACGGCCGGTTTCGTCTTCTGGGGCGGATTGGTTGGCGGGATTCTCGCGACGGCCTTCGTCATCAAGTGGCGGCACCAGACGTTCACGCGCATCTCCGATGTCTCGGCGGCCGGGCTGGCCGCTGCCTATGCCATCGGCCGCACCGGCTGCTGGGCCGTGGGCGACGACTACGGCCGCCCGTGGGACTCGCGCTGGGCCGTCGCCTTCCCCAATGGGTATCCCGCGTCCACGGTGCAGAACCTCGTGGACCAGTTCGGCGTGAAGACGCTCGCCGGCCGCCCGCCGCTCGAGGTGATTGCGGTACACCCCACGCAATTGTACGAGGTCGCGATGGGGATGCTGATGTTCTGGATCCTCTGGAAGGTGCGCGACCACAAGCACGCGGAGGGCTGGCTCTTCGGCCTGTACTGCGCGATGGCCGGGCTCGAGCGCTTCATCGTCGAGTTCTTCCGCGCCAAGGATGACCGGTTCGTCGGCCCATTCACGCTCGCGCAGATGATCGCGCTCGCGTTCGCCGTGGGCGGTGTGGTGTGGATGCAGATGCGCCGCGAGGCGGGGGACGGCAAGCCGGGGATCTACGCGCGTGCCCGCGCCCGGGCATAGTCGCCGCGGCGAAGACTAGTCGGTCTCAAGCACCACGACCGCGCCGGCCGTCGAGTCGGTGTGCGACAGCGTCAGCCAGTGCCGTGACACCCGCAGCACCGCAGCGCGCTGCTGTGCGCGGCCGTGCAGCACGAGTTCCGGCGCGTGCCCGGGACGCGAGACCACCTCGATGTCCTTCCAGCCGATGAGCCGCGCGCTCTCGCTTCCGGCGAGGGCCTTGAAGGCCGCCTCTTTGGCCGCCAGTCGCGCTGCGAGGTGCATCGCGGGCCGCGCCCGCGCGGTGGCGTAGGCGACTTCGCGTTCGAGGAAGAGACGCGTGAGCACGCGGTCGCCCTTGCCGTGCAGCAGCCGCTCCACGCGCTCGATCTCCACCAGGTCGAACCCGACGCCGACAATCACGGCCCCTCCCGCGCGACGAAGAGCCTCAAGCGTGCACGCCGTCCCCCACCTTCGGCAAGGACCAGGTAGGCGCCGTTGGGCACGCGGTCGCCGGTCAGTTCCCACGTGACGTCGGCGGTACCTGCCGGCACGAGGCGTGCCCAGACGAGCCGCCCCGAAAGATCGTAGACCGACAGTCGCCCGCCCTGCCTCTCGAAAGGCCATGTGAATGTCACGCGGTCGCCGCGCACCGGATTTGCCGACGGCAGCAGCGTGGTCGCCGTCACGCCGCCGCCGGGGAGGGACGGGAGCGTACCGTTGGCGTACACCGCCAGTTCGTCAATCCAGATCGGCAGATTCGTGGTGAGCACGGAGAGCATCACGCGCTTGCCGTGCACGCCACCCACGCGCACATCCTCGGGGTACCACTGCACCGCACCGCCCGCGAGCCGAAGGATCGGCGTCCACGTCTGACCGCTGTCGGTCGAGACGCGGACTGTCGCAAACGGGCTCTCCTTGTAACCGTCGCCGCTGTAGCGCGTCCAGAAGGTGAGACTGACGGTGTCCACCTGCGTCGGTACGGCGAAGACCGAGGAGCGCATCTCCGAGTTCCCGGTGCCGTAAAAGGCGGCTCGGCCGAGATAGCGCAGCGCCGTGTCGACGCTGAACCCGGAAAAGGTGAATGCGGTATCGCCCGATTCGGCGCCGGTCGCGGCGAGCAGCGACCAGGTCGCACGTTCCGTGCCGGCAGCGACCGTGATCGTCGACGCCCTCGCCGCCGTTGCGCCCTGTGTCACGAGACGCCGCATATACTTGCCGCCCGACGACGAGTCCACCACGACCGACGCCGCCTGCCCGGCCACCGACAGCGTCGCGGACGCCACGGCCCCGGCGGGACCGCGCACGCGCACCGGCGGCGCGCCGCTCTCCAGTACCCAGCGCTCCGCACGCAATCCCGTCGTCGCACTGCGATACCCGGCGGGGTTTCCCGCCATCTCGATCGCATCAAGCGCGAACGGCAGGTTGTCGGTGAAGAGCTGCGCCAGCAGCAGTTCGTCGTCCGGAAACTCGAATCCGTAATACCCGGCGGGGCCGTAGCCGCTCGTCAGTTCGGGATTGATGCTGATCGTTCCGAAGGTCGCACTCGCCCAGTCGGTGTACTCGCCGTTCGTCGGGTACAGCATCCAGCCGGTCCCCGGCGAGTAGAACGTGCGGGCCGACGAAGGCAGACGGTCGAGTGCCGCCGGATGCACGTTCGTGCCGCCGAGCACCCGGTATGCATCGAGATCGGCGGCCAGCACGCCGTAGCGCGCGCCCGGGGGAAAGAGCAGCAGCCCGGCGTAGGTGTGATAGGTGATCGAGATGGCCGGCGGATGCAGCGCGTGCCACGCCTGCAGCGCGCTGACTTCGGGCTCTGACGCGGCAGAGGGTCCGCGGTAGATCTCGGAGGTCGCGTTCGGCGAGGAACCGACATTGTCGAGTCCCCAGCTGACGCTGTGATTGCGGTTGAGGTCCACGCCGATTGCGCCGCCGGCCATCGGTCGGCGGTTCTTGCGCCAGAG
>JAKAJN010000104.1 GCA_021813725.1 bacterium
GGCGCGAGCACGCAGCTCAGCGCGCAGGTCATCGGCATTGACGGTGAGCCGGTGCACGGTGCCCAAGTGGTCTGGTCATCGGTCACGCCAGCCGTCGTCGGCGTCTCGGCCACCGGACAGGCGACGGCGCTCAGCGCGGGGCAGGGGACGGTGCGCGCGGCGTACGGTGGCCGGTCTGGTGACGTGAACATCACCGTATCGAATCCGCCGGTCGCATCCATTGCCTTTGACCGCGACTCGGCCGTCCTGACGCTTCCCACGGGCAGCGCAACGCTCGTCCCCGTCGCCAAGGATGCGAGTGGACGGGTCATTCCAAACCCGACGTTCTTCTTCGCCAGCGATGCGCCCAAGGTGGCCGCGGTGTCGCAACTCGGCGTCGTCACGGCCGTCGCGGCCGGGACCGCCGTCATCTCCGCCAACACCGAGGGGATCACGGCGAGCGTGCGCGTACGGGTGACGGCCATCGCCACGGCGACGTCGCCGCGCGTCACCAGCGTCACCGCGCTCGTCGCCGGCGGAACCGCGGTGGTGCAGGGGAGCAACTTTGCCGCGACGGTGGGAGGCAACGGCGTGCTCGTCGAGGGGATATCGGCGACCGTGACGGCCGCCACCACGACGCAGCTCAACATCACGCTTCCCTCGTCTGGATGGGCCTGCGACAACGTCCATCCGGTGGCGCTGCAAGTGAACGCCAACGGCGAGAGTGGCGTGGGCACGGCCACGCTGCGCACCGCCGTCAGCCGGACGCTCGCCGTCGGGCAGTCGCTCGTGCTCAGCGGCGCGGGCGATGCGCGCTGCAACGAACTGTCCGCGACGGGCGGCAAGTACCTCGTGACCGCGTACAACGTGGCCCGCTCGGTCGCGGGGAACGAGGCCTCGTTCACCCTCCGCGGTGCCGCGGCCGCCAGCGCTGTCGTCGCCACCACCGCGGCCAGCGGCGCCGTACGGCAGGCGCGTGCGGTCTCCGCGCCGCGCGCCTTCGTGGCTGCCGCGGCATCGCAAGTCCAGCGCGCCGACGCGCGCCACGCCGAGGTCCTGCAGCAGTCGATCGACTACGCGCGCTCGCATGGGTCGCCCACGCCGGCGCTCCACCGGTTGCGCGCGTTCACGGATGAAGGCGTCGTCGCCGTCCGGGCGCGGGCGAACCAGATCGCGACGGTCGGCGCCATCACCAACCTCAAGATTCCCAATCTCGACGCGCCGTCCTTCTGCTCCAACTCCATTCCGGTCGGCGCACGCACCGCCTGGGTGGGGCAGAAGGCGATCATCGTCGAAGACACCATCAGCGTCCTCAACGGCGTCCCGACCCTGAAGGGGCAGCTCGACTCGCTCTACGCGCAGGTCGGCGCGGAGTTCGACAGCGTGATGTGGCCGATCCTCACGCAGGACTTCGGCAACCCGCTGGCGATGGACCAGAATCTGAGCCAGACCGGCAAGATCGTGATGCTCTTCTCGCCGCGCATCAATTCCATGGCCGGCGGACTGCTCACCGGCTTCGTCGTGAGCTGCGATTTCTTCCCGGTTTCGCAGGCGGCGAGCAGCAACCTTGGCGAGTACTTCTACGCCATCTCGCCCACGTCACTCGCCGCCGGATTCGGGTCCGGCACGCGCGACTCCTGGCTGCGGCAGATCCGGGGCACGATCATCCACGAGGTGAAGCACATCACCTCCTTCGGCGAGCGCTTCTCCCGCAATGCGAACTTCGAGGAGCTCTGGCTTGAGGAAGGCACCGCGCGCCATGCCGAGGAGCAGATGGCGCGCGTCATCGAGGGAACGGCCTGGAAGGCGAATGTCACGTACCAGCAGAGTGTCTTCTGCGAATTGCGACCGGCGTCTTCCACCGCGCCGCAATGCGCGGGCCGCCCGATCCTGATGCTCCGCCACTTCGATGCGCTATACCAGTACCTGCAGAACCCGGAGCTCTACACGGTCCTCGGCCGCACCACCCCCGCCGACGCCACCTTCTACGCCACCGCGTGGTCCATCGTCCGCTGGATGGCCGACCACTACGCAACGTCGGAGCCCGCGTTCCTCTCCGCGCTCGTGCAGTCCACGCGGTCCGGCATTGCCAACCTCGAGTCGCGCGTGCCGGCCGGTCACCCGTGGGAGGAGATGTTTGGCGAGTGGACGCTGTCGCTCTTCGCTGACGACTACCCCGGCGTGTCGTTCGCGAACGCGCGCCTGCAGTTCCCCAGTTGGAACCTGCGTGACCAGTTCCTCGGGCTCTGCACGGATCTCGGCGCCTGCGGATCCGGCAACCTGGGCACCGTGTACCCGGTCGCCAATCCGTTCGTGCCGCGCGCGGTGAGCTTCGGATCGTTCAGCACGACGGTCAATGCCCTCGGCGCCGGCTCGTTCTCCGCCTGGCTGATCAGCGGCGCGCAGGGCGCTCCCCAGCTCCTCGACTTGCGTGGGGCGAATGGCGGCGACCCGCCGCCGCAGATGCGGCTCGCGATTCTGCGGATCGAGTAGCGGGCCGTCACACCTCGCGCAGCGCCGCCATCGGCGTCTCGCGAAACACCTCGCGCGCCGTCAGCAAGCCAATGCCCACCGCCATACAGAGCATCACGGCGGCGATGGCCGCGACGGGACCAAACGCGAAATGGAACGGCGACTCGAATACGAACGTCACGAGCGCCCATCCGCCCACTGACGCAAGCCCCATCCCGCACAGGCCGCCCAGCGTCCCCAGCAGCGCATACTCGGCGAAGAGAATGCGCAGCACCTGACGCTGCGTCGCCCCCAGTGTCTTGAGCAGCACGCTCTCGCGCAGTCGATCGCGACGCGTCGCCGCCACCGCGCTGAAGAGCACCGGCACGCCCATCCCAAGCGAGAAGAGGGCGAGAAATCGCACCGCCAGCGACACCTTGTGCACGATGTCGTTGATGGTGCGCCGCACGAGCGAGATGTCGAGACTGGCGACGTTCGGGTAGCGCTCCACCACGCGACGCTGGAGCAGCGCAATGTCCCGTTCGTCGGCCACGGCGACCACCGCCGCCCACTGCTTGGGGGCGCCGCGGATGGCGGCGGCGTCGAAGACCGCGAAGAAGTTCGGGTCGAAGCGTCCCCAGTCCACGGTGCGCAGGCTGGTCACCTTCGTGGTCACAAGCACGCCCTGCACATCCCACGTGATGACGTCGCCGAGCTTCACCTTGAGGTTTTCGTTGGCGAGGTCCTGCTCCAGCGACACCTCGTGCAGCGTGTCGCCGGCCTCGTGCGCACCGAACCACCGCCCCGCCGCGAGCTTCTCCGTCGCCACCATCGTGTCGCGGAAGGTCGAGCGATACTCGCGTCGGTACGCCCAGCTGCCGCGTCCCTGGCCGCGTTCGCGCGCGTGCTCCGTCGGCTCGACGCCGTTGATCTTGGCGATGCGCATCGTGACGATGGGCGTGATGGAGATGAGGCGCTGTCGCGCGTCCGCAATCGCCTGCTCCACGCCAGCGCGCTGATCGTCCTGGATGTCGAACATCACCAGGTTGCCCTTCGATGCAGCCGCCGTGATGTCGAACTGCTTCACGAGGTTCGCCTGCACCAGGTAGATCGTCGTCACGAGGAACGACCCGAACCCGAGGGCGATGACGACCGATCGCGTCTGATTGGCGGGGCGGTACAGGTTCGCCACCCCCTGTCGCAGGACGTACGGCCAGCTGGGGCGCACCAGCCGGCGCGCCCCCTCGCTCAGGAGTAGCGCGGCGACGTAGAGCACGACGAGGCTGATTCCGATGCCGACGGCGAACATCAGGCCGCGCGGCACCGTGTCCGCGCGCGCGATGGCCAGCAGGATGATGCTGGTGATGAGCGTGACATTGACAAGTTGGGTCGCCGGGTCGCGCAGCGACGCGCGCTCCAGCGCGGTCTCGTCGCGGCGCAGCGCCTGCAGCGGCGACACGCGGCGCAGCGCAAGCAGTGGACGCAGCGCAAAGATGAGTGCCACGCAGACCCCGACCGCGAGCCCCGTCGCGAGCGCCTTCGGATCGAGCGCGACCGTCACGTCCACGGGGAGAAAGTCCTTCACCGCCAACGGCAGGCCAAATTGAATGGCAATGCCGAGCACGGCGCCAAACGCGGCGCCGGCCAGGCCCATCAGCGCCGCCTGCAGCACGTAGATGTAGAGCACCTGGCCGCTCGTCGCGCCAAGACAGCGCAGCACCGCCACCGTGTCCACCTTGCGGGTGACGAAGGCGTGCACACCGCTCGCCACACCGACCCCGCCAAGCAGAAGCGCGATCAACCCGACCAGGCCGAGGAAGCTGGCCATCTGGCCGATCGCCTGCGTGAAGTTCACTTCCTGCTGCACCACCGTGCGCATCCGCACGTTGGCCTTGAGCATCATTGGCCGCAGTGGCGCCGACCATTTTGGCGAGTTCACCCCCGGCGGCAGGCGCACGAACGCCTCGTACTGCGCGCGGCTGCCGAAGCCGAGCAGCTGCGTTTCGCTGAGCCACGTATCGGCGATGAAGACGCGGGGGCCGATGGCACTCGCAATTCCCGGGTCGCCCGGCACGCTCGTGATGGCGCCGGCGATTGCGAACCGGGCGTAGCCGATGGCGAGTGTGTCGCCGACGTGTGCGTCCAGCGCAACAAGCAGCGTGGGGTCCACCACCGCCACCGGTCCCTCGTGCAGGCGGCGCCACGCGTCCGCCGGCTCGGTCACCACGTCGCCGTACAGCGGGAAGCGCGGCGAGACCGCCCGCACCTGCGCCAGCCGCGTGCCGCCGCTGCGCGCCACAAAGGCCATCGAGGCGAACGTCGTGACGCGCGCCATCGCGATGCCCGTGGTGCCGAGCGAATCGAACAGTGAATCCACCGCGGCCGGGAACTGTTGGTTACTGCTAAAGGCCACATCACCGCCGAGCAGGGCGCGCGACTGCGCGCGCACCGAGTCCTGCGTGTTGCTGGCGAACGAGTCAATGGCAACCAGCGCCGCGACGCCCAGCGAGATGGAGGACATGTACAGCAGCAGTCGGCGGCGCGCCGTGCGGCTTTCGCGCCAGGCGAGGCGCGAAAGCATGCCGAGCTTGAGGCCGCTCACGCGTGCGACTCCGGCGTGTCGGCGCTCGCCGCGGTCGGCGCGGCGTCCCCCGCCAGGCGGTCCTCGACGACCACGCCGTCGGCCAGGCGAATCAGGCGCTGCGCACGGTTGGCGAGGTCCTGCTCGTGCGTCACCAATACCACCGTGGCGCCTTCCTCGCGGTTGAGCGCGGTGAGCAGTTCGACAATGCGCGCGCCGGTTTGCCCGTCGAGGTTCCCCGTGGGCTCGTCGGCGAAGAGAATGCGCGGCCGCGTGCTGAAGGCGCGGGCAATCGCCACACGCTGTTGCTCGCCGCCGGAGAGCTGCGTCGGGAAGTGGTCGAGTCGGTCGCCCAGGCCGACGCGTTCGAGCAGCTCGCGGGCACGCGCCGGGGCGCCGCCCTCACCGCGCAGTTCCAGCGGCACCTGCACATTCTCCAGCGCAGTCAACGTGGGAATCAGTTGAAAGCTCTGGAACACGAACCCAACTTTCTGGCCGCGCAGCTGCGCGCGCGCGTCCTCCGACAACTGGTGCAGGTCCATGCCGTCAATCGACACCGCGCCGCGGCTGGGCACGTCGAGGCCCGCGAGCAGGCCGAGCAGCGTCGTCTTGCCGCTCCCCGAGGGGCCGACGATGGCCACGAACGCGCCCTGCGGGATGGTGAACGACACATCTTTCAGGACGGCGAGCGTCTGGGTGCCGCTCTGATATTCCTTGGTCAGGTCACGGGCAACGAGCATGCGATTGATCGGCGGAAGAGGGCAGGGTAGCGCGGCACGCGCGCTGGCATCGTCAGGGCTGGCATTGGCGACGCTGGCGTGCAGCGCCCCCAAGGAAAACGCCAAGCCGGCGGTGGCTGTTGGTGTGGAATCAACCACGACGGCGAGGCGCCCCGCAACAGATTCAACGGCGCGGCCGCGCCTCTTGTTTCTCGGCACGTCGTTGACCGCCGGCCTCGGGCTCGACCCCGACAGCGCCTATCCCATGGTGGTGCAGCGACTCGCCGACTCCGCGGGCTACGCCATCGAGGTCGTCAACGCGGGGCTCTCCGGCGAGACGTCGGCGGGGGCGCTGCGCCGCGCCGAGTGGCTCCTCACACAGCCGCTGGCAATGGTGGTCGTCGAGACCGGTGCCAACGATGGCCTGCGCGGGCTCGACCCGGACAGCACGGCGGCGAACATCGTGGCACTGGTCGCGAAAGTGCGTGCGGCGCAGGCGCGGGCCGCGATCGCGCTGGTGCAGATGGAAGCGCCGCCCAACCTCGGCCCGGCCTACACCCGACGTTTTCACGCGCTGTTCGGCGCGGTGGCTCGCCGCACCGGGGTCCGCCTGATGCCGTTTCTGCTCGACGGCGTGGCCGGCAAGCGTGCGCTCAATCAGGAGGACGGCATCCACCCGACGGCGGCGGGGGCACGCATCGTTGCCCGCAATGTCTTCGGCGCGTTGCGCCCCGTCCTGGATTCGCTTCGCGATGGCGGAACGGGGAGGAGGTAGAGGCGATAGGACGGGGGTGGGGAGTCGGAACGGGGAGGGAGTGCACTGGTCCGCCCGCATCTCCTCCCAGTTCCCATTCGTGGTTCTCTCCCCCTTCACCCGTTCGCCAATTCGGTTTATACTTCTAGGCTATCCCAAATTCTCGCTCAACCCGTTCGTCAGGCTTCGTTTATGGCGCTCCCAGCTACCCAGATTCGCCGCGGCATGGTCATCGTCTTCGAAGGCCGGCCGTGCCGCATCATCGACTTCCGCCACCACACGCCGGGCAACCTGCGCGCGATGGTGCAGACCAAGATGAAGGACATTCAGTCGGGGTCGAGCTTCGAGCACCGCTTCCGCGCCGACGACTCCATCGAGAAGGCGTCGATGGAGACGCACGAGCTGCAGTTCCTGTACAAGAGTGGCGACGGCTACCACTTCATGAACACCGAGAACTACGACCAGCTCGAGATGGACGAGGAGACGCTGGGCGATGCGGCGCCGTGGATGGCGGAGAACATGGTGATCATCGCCGAGTTCTATGACGGCCGTCCGATCGGCATCGACCTGCCGCAGTACGTCGTGCAGGAGATTGTCGACACCGCGCCGGTGATGAAGACGGCCACGAAGACCGCGTCCACCAAGCCGGCCACGCTGGCCAACGGCGTGACGGTGAACGTCCCCGAGTTTCTCGCGACGGGCGAGCGCGTGCGCGTCAATCCGACGACCGGCGAGTACATGGATCGCGCCAAGGACTGACGTCCGGTGAGTGACGGGAGACGGCGGATCGGAGACGGGAGACCTTCGCCGACGCCGAACCGGTGAAAATCGCCCGTTGAATTGATGGTTTTTCGGAGTTAATTTGCTCGGCCTCTCCCAGATCGCTCCGGCGACGCGGCGAGAGTTGTGGTGACTGTAGCTCAATCGGTTAGAGCACCAGACTGTGGCTCTGGGGGTTGCGGGTTCAATTCCCGTCAGTCACCCTGGGCGGCAGGCGGCGGGGTTCGGGGAAGTGGTTCCCTTCGCTCGGCGCCCGGCTCGCTCTAGGTCAGTAGCTCAATTGGTAGAGCACCGGTCTCCAAAACCGGCGGTTGGGGGTTCGAGTCCCTCCTGGCCTGCTCGGCACCGTTGATTGAGAAGGCGAAGGATCGTTGGATGCGCCGTGTGGCACGGCGCTGAAGTTTCTCCATCGCCTCCTTGTTCCTCGTTCCAGCTTGGGGACGGGGAGGAGACGGGAGGAACTGCGATGGCGGTATCGTCTAGAGGCCTAGGACACAGCCCTCTCAAGGCTGCGACACGGGTTCGAATCCCGTTACCGCTACTGGTAGTTGGATGCACGGCTCACCCGGCCTCATCGTCTATCGGTTAGGACGCGACCCTTTCAAGGTCGAAAGACGGGTTCGATTCCCGTTGGGGCTATGAAGGGCCCGCGGCGATCGTCGTCTGTGGGGAATCGCCGGTGCAGGAAGCGGTCGAAGAGGTGCCCGTCGCGACGGAGTCTTCCGTCTCCCGTCCACCGTCTACCGTCTGTAGTAAGGGGGCGTAGCTCAGCTTGGTTAGAGCACTTGACTGTCACTCAAGAGGCCGCGGGTTCGAGCCCCGTCGCTCCCGTTCTGTTGTTTGTCTGTTGTTTGTCTGTTGCTTGTTTGTAGCTCGGCCCTGGTGGTGAAACTGGTAGACACGCCATCTTGAGGGGGTGGTGCGGAAACGCGTCTCGGTTCGAATCCGAGCCAGGGCACTCAAAGGCAGACGGTTGACGGAAGACGGTAGACGGGAGACCAACCGGCGCCGGATCCGCGCCACAGTAGCTCAGTGGTAGAGCACTCGATTCGTAATCGAGCGGTCGTCGGTTCAATCCCGACCTGTGGCTCTGAGGCAGAGAGACAACAGAAAAACAACAGCGAGACAACAGAGGCGTCGGGCGAGAGCTCGGCGCCTCGTTTCGTTCTGCCCTCCGCAGCGCCTATGCGCGACTGTCGCGAATTGACGCGCGTGGCGCGGTGGCGCAAAATTCAATTGCGGCTCGCGTTGCACCTCGCACGCGCGTCGGCGGCCCCGCCGATACCACTCTGGAGGACGGATGCGTCGTCTGCCGACTTTCCGCGCCCTTGGTGCCGTGCTGATTGCGTCGCTGGGCCTGGCCGCCTGTAATAATTCCGATTCGCTCAGCACCGCGTTGACACCGGCCCGCAACCTGAAGGGGACGTGGAAGACGACGTTCCCGGTGAAGGTCTACTACCAGACCGACTTCTGCCGCGGCACCAAGGAGACGGTGGGACAGGCCGACTGGAACGTCACCTTCGTCATCTCGTCCACGAGCGATCCGAACGTCGTGA
>JAKAJN010000017.1 GCA_021813725.1 bacterium
TGTCGTTCAACGACGGCGGGCTCTGGCAGCCGTTCTCGCAGAACCTGCCGGTCACGCCGGTCACCGATCTCGCCGTGCGGCACGACAACCTCTACGCGAGCACCGAGGGGCGCGCCTTCTGGGTGCTGGACGACCTGAGCGCGGTGCGACAGCTCGCCGACAGCATCGCGAAGGCGCCGGCGCACCTCTTCGCGCCGCGCGCCGCGCTGGAGGTCCCCGGTGCGAACCCGCCAGTGCGTGACGCGGGGCGCAACGCGCCGCCGGGGGCGAACATCTACTACTCGCTCGCCAGCGCGCCCGACACCGCGACGGCGCTCACGCTCGAGTTCCTCGATGCGCGGGGTGCCGTCGTGCGCAGCTATTCGTCCAAGGCCCCCGCGGAGCCGGCGGGGAGCAGCGGACGCCGCGGTGGCGCGCCGTCGAACCGACTGACGCCCAAGGCGGGGCTGAACGCGATGCAGTGGGATCTGCGCGGCGAACCGCCCACCCAGCTCACCGGGATCTCCATCTTCGGTGGCCCCACCGGCGGTGCCCTGGTCACCCCCGGGCGCTACAGCGTGCGCCTGCGCTACGGCAGTGCCACGCAGACCCAGCCGCTCGACGTGCTGCCGGACCCCCGCCTGCGGCTCGACGCCGCGGACATCGCCGCCCGCGACTCGCTCTCGCGTGCCATCGTCGCGCGGGTCAAGGAAATCCACGACGATGTCCTCCGCCTGCGCGACATCAAGGATCAGGTACAGAAACTCGTCGAGCGCACCAAGGACGCCGACCAGGGCGAGGTGATTGCCGGCAAGGGGAAGGGGATCGTGGGCAAGGTGGACGTGGTGGATCCCAAGCTGACGACCAAGTCGCGCAATGGGCAGGACATCATCAACTATCGCAACGGCATCAACGCGCAGTACCTGTTCCTCCTCGGCAATCTCGAGGGGAACGACGTGGTGACCCAGCCGATGCGCGACCGCTTCGCCGATCTCGAGAAGCTGTGGCAGGCGCTGAAGGGCGACGTGGACGCCATCGAGCTGCAGGATGTGCCGGCGTTCAACAAGCTGCTGCAGGACGCCAAGATCCCGGGGGTGATCATCCCGGTGCCGAAGCCGAAGGTGGCGATGTGAGCTGAGGGCCGGTGCGGGGAACAACGTGTGGGCGGGAAATGCGAGGGTTCCACGGAGGAAGGATGATGCGCCGCAAGCTGCTGTCTTCCATCGCTGCGTTCGGGCTTGTGCTCGGCGCAGCGGCCCATGCGCAACGACCGTCGACGGCGCGGCCGGGCGCGGCGCCGCTCACCGTGGCCTCCCCGGATGGCGCACTCGTGGTGAGTGTCAGTGTCAGTGGCCAGGTGACGTGGGCGGTGGCGTTGCGCGGCGCGCCGGTGCTGCTGCCGTCACGCCTTTCCCTGTCGCTCTCGGACGGCCGCACCCTCGGCGCATCGCCGGTTGTGCGCGCGACCCGCACGCGCGCCGTGAACGACGTCCTGCACCCGGTCGTGCGCGTGAAGCGCGCCGAGGTGCGCGACCAATTCAATGAACGCCGCATCGAGTTCGTCGGCGGCTATGCGCTGATCGTGCGCGCCTACGACGACGCGGTTGCCTATCGCTGGACGACGGCCCTGCCGGGCGAGATCACCGTGCGCGGCGAGGACGCCACCTTTTCTTTTGCGGCAGATCACGGAACGTACTTCCCCGAGGAGACGAGCTTCCAGTCGCATCAGGAGCGACAGTACAAGCGCGTGAAGATCAGCGAGATCGGCGCGCGTTTCTCCTCGCTCCCGGCCATGGTGGTGCTCGAGGGTGGCGTGAAGGCCGTGATCACCGAGGCCGACCTGTTCGACTACCCCGGCATGGATCTCACCGGCGACTCCGCGTCGCACTCCCTGCGCGGACTCTTCCCGGCCTACCCGAAGACCGTCGAGCTGCGCCGTGACCGCGACGAGGTCGTGACGGCGCGCGAACCGTACCTCGCCCGCACGCGCGGCACGCGCGACTTCCCGTGGCGCGTGCTCGTGGTGGCGTCGCACGACGAGACGTTGCTCTCCACCGACATCGTCTATCGCCTCGCCTCAGAGTCGAAGCTGACGGAGACCGCGTGGATCAGGCCCGGCCTCGTGGCGTGGGACTGGTGGAACGCGAACAACATCTATGGCGTCCCCTTCCGCGCCGGCGTGAACACCGAGACATACAAGCACTACATCGACTTCGCGGCGGAGCACGGCATTCCCTACATCATCCTCGACGAGGGGTGGTATCCGCTCGGCAACCTGCTGGCCACCGTGCCGGCAATCGACATGGACGCGATCTCGTCGCATGCGCGGCAGCAGCATGTCGGGCTGATCATGTGGGTGATCTGGAAGACGCTCGATGGGCAGATGCAGCCCGCGCTCGACCAGTTCCAGCGCTGGGGCGTGAAGGGGATCAAGGTGGACTTCATGCAGCGCGAGGACCAGTGGATGGTCAACTTCTACGAGCGCGTGGCGCAGGAGGCCGCCAAGCGGCAGCTGCTCGTGGATTTCCACGGCGCGTACAAACCCACGGGGTTGTATCGCACGTATCCGAACGTGGTGACGAGCGAAGGCGTGCTCGGCCTCGAGCAGAGCAAGTGGAGCGACCTGGCGTCACCCGACAACGCGGTGACGTTCCCGTTCCTGCGCATGCTGGCCGGGCCGGTGGACTACACGCCGGGGGCGATGCAAAACGCCATCAAGACCGACTTCAAGCCCATCTGGAGCCGGCCGATGAGCCAGGGCACGCGCGGTCAGCAACTGGCGATGTACATCGTCTTTGAGAGTCCCCTGCAGATGCTCGCCGACTCGCCGTCGAACTACCGCAAGGAGCCGGAGAGTCTCGCGTTTCTGTCGCGCGTACCAACCGTCTGGGATGAGACGCGCGTGCTCTCGGCGAAGGTCGGGGAGTACATCGTGGTCGCGCGTCGGTCGGGGAGTGCGTGGTACCTCGGCGCGCTCACCAACTGGACGGCGCGCGACCTCGACGTGGATCTCTCGTGGCTCGGCGCCGGCTCGTATGCGGCCGACATCTTCCGTGACGGGGCGAATGCCGACCGGGCAGGCGTGGATTACGCCCGCGAGGCGCGGACGGTCACGGCGACCGACCGGCTGACGTTGCACCTCGCTCCCGGGGGCGGATTCGCGGCGCGCATCGCCCCGCGGTAGTCGGTTACCCCGCGAAGGCCGGATCGCCCGCCGGCGCACCCAGGTGCACCTGCGGGTGCTCGAAGATCTCCGTCACGAGGCCGAGCGATCGCGCGCCATAGAACGCGTCGTGAATGCGTTCGTCGAAACTCCAGCGCACCCGTAGCCCCGGCTGCACGTTCAGTGCGCCGCCGTCCATGAACGAATGGTACGCCGGCGCCGACACCGCGCCGAAGATCGAGACCGTGCCGTACTCGTACAGGTGATGATAGGCGTCGCTGATGCCGACCGACCCGAGATTCGCGAGAAACATGGACGCGAACATCGGGTCCGACGCCGTCATGAAGCGCGGAAAGAGGTTCCACTGGTCGAGCCGGCGCGCCACTGCGACCAGCGCACGCACGAGCGGGCCGGGGAGTCGCATGATGAGCGCGGTCTCGCGATCGACGGTGCGATCGGTGGTCTGGGCGTCGCGAATCGCCGAGGCGAGGCGGGCGGCGAATCGGGCGAAGGGTTCTCCGCGCGCCACCTCGAACTTCACCGTGGTGGACTCGCCGTCGTCGGAGAGTTCCTTCTTCACGACGAACGAGAGCTGCACGCCGCGTCGCTGATAGAGCCGCCCGCCCGACACGAACCGATTGAGCTCCGGGCGCGCGTGCAAGGCCTGCCCGACGGCGTACGCGAGCAGATGGAAGAGCGTGGCGCGTTCGGCGTGGGTGCGGTTGTAGGCCTTCAGCCAGTCGCGCGTCTCTTGAATCCGGAACATCGTATCGGTGAGGACAATGCTCTCGTTCCGCCGCGGCATCAGATACGGCATGATGCCGCGCATCGGCCGCGTGCCGCGGATCAGGTCGCCATCGTGCCGGCGGAAGAGGGGCATGGGGAGGTCGCCTGCGACGGAGTGTTGGTGCCGCCTAGCGGATGGCGCCGCGCGCGCTCACGGGCCAGAGCGCTTCGACCACGCCGTGGCGTACGCCGACGAACCAGTCGTGCAGGTTGACGGTTGGATCACAATGCCCGGGGACGAGCAGCAGCTTCTCTCCGAGCGCGGGCGTGCGCGCGCCGGGTGCGACGCGCAGCACCCCGTGCTCGTCGGACACGTTGACATACTCGAGACCGTGCTGCTGCCAGACGAGCGGCATTCCCGAATCGAACGCCGAGGCCTTGAGCCCGGCGTCGACGACGGCGCGCGCGCCCTCCACGCGGCTCATCACGGTGGTCCAGACGAACAAGCTGTGCTCGAACGGCGGCCAATGGTCGTCGAACTCGTCGCGCCCGTAGTCGGCGTCCATGAAGATGTACGAACCGGGCTGCACCTCGTCCCAGGCACCGCTCGCCAGCTCCAGAGGAAAGGTGCCCGTGCCGGCGCCGGTCACGAGATCGCAGGGAATGCCATCGGCCACGATGCCGGCTCGCGTCGCACGGATCCACTCCGCGGCACGCGCGATCTTCTCGCGGCGCTCCGCCACCGCGCGTGTGTGCTGCGCGCTGCCGTGGTAGGCCTGCAGGCCGACGAAGCGCAGCTGCGGGCTGTCGGCGACGCGGCGCGCCAGCGCTTGGGTCGCCGCGCCGGGCTCGGCGCCACAACGATTGCCGCCGACGTTCACTTCGACAAGCGTGTCGAGTCGAACGCCGGCCCGCGTCGCTGCCTGTTCCAACGCCTCCACCTGGGGCAGCGCATCCACACAGGTGCTGATGCGCGCCTCGTGCGCGAGGCGAGCGAGCCGATCCAGCTTGCCCGCGCCGACGATTTCGTTGGAGATGAGCACGTCGCGGACGCCACCCGCCACCAGCGCCTCGGCCTCGCTGACCTTTTGGCAACAGACGCCCACCGCGCCGGCCATGACCTGCCGCAGCGCGATGTCGGCGCTCTTGTGGCTCTTGGCGTGCGGGCGAAGCCGCGCGCCAGCCCGGCGCACCGCCTCGGCCGCGCGCGCGACATTCCGCTCGAAGGCGTCGAGATCGAGCAGCAGTGCCGGCGTGTCAACGTCGACCACCGGCATGCCGATGGTGGCGGGGGGTTCCCGCATGCAGGTGGAGAGTAGACCGGTCACGTCGGAGGTCGGGGCGAATGGTGGGATTGGTGCACGAAGTGTGGCGCTACCGCAGCTCCCGTGCGACGCGCTCCACCTCGGCCATCACGCGCAGCAGATTGCCGCCCCACAGCTTGATGATGTCCGGCTCGCTGTAGCCGCGGCGCACAAGCTCCGTGGTCACGTTGATGGCCTCGCTGGCATTGTCATAGCCTTCCACGCCGCCTCCGCCGTCGAAGTCGGACGAGATGCCAACGTGGTCAATGCCGATCAGCGTGACGGCGTAGTCAATGTGATTGACGAAGTCCTTGACCGTCGCCCGCGGCGGGGGCGGATACTTGACGTCGAGGTCCGCCATCCGCTGCCGATAGAGCGCCATCACCGAGTCGCCCGGCGCGGCTCCCGGACGCCGCGCGCCCTGTCCGCCGGCGCCACCACCGCGCGGCGGGAAGCCGAGCGATTGGCGGAGCTCCGCGATGGCCTGCGCGCGCTCCGGCGAGTCGGGCGGCGTCTTCTTCACGTAGCCCGCGAAGGCCACCATCTGCGCCACGCCGCCATTCTTCTTGAGCGCGAGCAGCTGTTCGTCGTCCAGATTGCGGCTGTGATCACAGAGGGCGCGGACGCTCGAGTGACTCGCAATCACCGGCGCCTTCGACAGCGCCATCACCTGCAGGTTGCTCTCCTTCGAGGGATGCGAGATGTCCATCATCATCCCCAGCCGGTTGGCCTCGGCGACGACCTGTCGCCCCAATGGGCTGAGCCCGTTCCATTTCCAGACGTTGTCGCTCTCGCCGGTGTTCGAGTCGGAGAGCTGGTTGTGTCCATTGTGCGCCAGCGAGATGTAGCGACCGCCGCGGCGGTAGAAGAGCGCCACGTTCGAGATGTCGTTGCCGATGCCGTACGCGTTTTCCACCCCCATCAGCGCCACTTTCTTGCCGCTCGCGTGGATGCGGCGCACGTCGTCCGCGGTGTACGCGATGGCGATGCGATCGGGCGCAACCGTCTCAGCGAGCGCGTGCACGGCATCGAACGAGCGGAGGTTGGCCGCCCGCAGGGCGGCATACGTCGAGTCGCTGAAGTCCTGGCGCTGGCCCACATAGATGCTGAAGAAGACCGCATCGAGCCCATCCTTCTCCATCTTCGGCAGGTCCACCTGCGTGCGTGGAAGCCCGGTGGCGTAGTTGGGTGGCGGCCCGGCCATCGTGGCGGCGTTGAAATCCACGTGGGTGTCAATCTTGATGGCCTTCGCGTGAATTGCGCGCGCCTTGGCCAGCAGGGCGGGGTCGTCCTGTGCGCCGGCGACGGCCACGACGGTCACGGCCAGTGCGAAGGCGCGGGTCAGGCGCAGGAGTGGCATCATCCGGGATCTCCAAGTGAAGTGGGACGCCGCCGGGCGGCGACCGTCGAATTTGCGACACCGAGCGCGATGCCGCACCCCCGTGTACGCGCCACGCACTCCACGCGATGATGGTGCACCGGGGGGCTTGTGGTTCTTCTCCCTGACAAAGCGCTGACAGGCGCCATTCCGCCTGCGCGTCTTTGCCCGGCAAGGCTCGAGGAATCGCCCTACTCGGCGAGCGGCGACGTAGGTCACGCGGCAAGAAAGCGCCGCGGCGTCGGGCGCGGAAATCGGGATGAGGAACGCCGGAAATCGCGCTGCGCGTCTGGTCCGTGCATCGTGCGAGCTTCAGCGCGGACGTGATAATGCCCTACACCACGTCATCTCTGGTACGATAGGCGCTCTTCGCGCTGTATCGTATGGTGTCATCGCCCCCCTCTGCCAAGGTTGCGAGGGCACGCGATGAAATCGACAAGCCGCCGGTCCTTTCTGAAGGCCGGCACCGCCATAACCGCTGTCGCGGCCGGACTCACCCCTGCCACGGCGCACGCCGGCCCCACGAATGTGCTGTCGCCCAACCGGTTGGGCGTGCTGGTGGACACCACCGTGTGCATCGGCTGTCGCAACTGCGAATGGGCGTGCAAGCGCGCGCACGAGCTGGAGACGGCGCCGCTCGAGGCGTATGAGGATCGAACGCCACTGCGGGAGATGCGGCGTCCCGACGAGACGGCGCTCACGGTCGTCAATCAGTTTGCGAATCCAAAGGCCCCGGACCAACCGACCACGGTGAAGGTGCAGTGCATGCACTGCGATCATCCCGCCTGCGTGTCGGCGTGCATCGTCGGCGCGATCTCCAAGCAGGACGATGGTGCGGTCCTGTGGGACACCGACAAGTGCATCGGCTGTCGGTATTGCATGGTGGCCTGCCCGTTCCAGATCCCGGCATTCGAGTATCGCAAGGCCATCCAGCCGCGGATCATGAAGTGCGATTTCTGCACTGATCGGCGTGCGGCGGGCATGCTGCCGGCGTGCGTGGAGTCGTGCCCCGTGGAGGCGCTCACCTTTGGGCCGCGCGAGGAGCTGGTGCGCGTGGCGCACGACAAGGTGCGCCGCGCCCCGGACCGGTATGTCGAGCACGTGTACGGCGAACGCGAGGTCGGCGGCACGAGCTGGATGTATCTCGCCGACCGAAAGTTTGAGCAGCTCGCCTTCCCGACGCTTGGCGAAAGTCCGGCGCCTGGCGTCTCGGAGAGCATCCAGCACGGCATCTTCGCCTACTTCGTGCCTCCGGTCTCGCTGTACGCGTTGCTTGGCGCGGTGATGTGGACAGCGCGGCAGCGCCACGACGATGAGGAGGACCAGTCGTGATCCATTACCATCGTCCGCAGCCGTTGGACCGCACGTTCCTGACGCGCGGTGTCGTTGTCCTGCTGCTGCTGGCCGCCAACGGGTTGCTGTGGCTCGCCGGCCGCTTCGTGTTCGGCATCGGCGCGGTCACCAACCTCAACAACCAGTATCCGTGGGGCATCTGGATTGGCATCGATGTCGCGGCGGGCGTGGCGCTGGCCGCGGGCGGGTTCACCACCGCCGCGCTCGGCCACGTGATGCACCGCGAGCAGTACCACGCCGTGGTGCGCCCGGCGCTGCTCACCGCGCTGCTCGGCTATACCATGGTCGCGGTGGGCGTCTCGATCGACATCGGCCGCTACTACTACATCTGGCATCCGCTGATCATGTGGAACGGGAGCTCGGCGCTCTTCGAGGTCGGCATGTGCGTCATGATCTACATGACCGTGCTGTACATCGAGTTCCTTCCCGTCGTGACGGAGCGCTTCATCGGTCGGGTGAACCTGCCGGGGCCGCTGTCGCCGCTCAACGGTCCGGTGGACCGGCTGCTCCGCTTTCTCGACCGCACGCTGTCGCGCACGATGTTCGTGTTCATCATCATGGGCGTGGTGCTCTCGACGCTGCACCAGTCGTCGCTGGGCACGCTCATGGTGATTGCCGGGGCCAAGATGCACCCGCTCTGGCAGACCCCCATCCTGCCGCTGCTCTTCCTGCTGTCGGCCATCGCCGTCGGGTTCCCGATGGTGATCTTCGAATCGCTCATCGCCGCGCGGTCGTTTGGCCTCAAGCCGGAGATGCACATCCTCGGGCGGCTCGGGCGGATGGTGGCGACGCTGCTCGGCATCTACCTGGCGTTCAAGCTGGGCGACCTGTTCATTCGCGAGACGTTCGTCTACCTGACGCGGGTGAGCGTCGAAAGCGTGATGTACGTCGTCGAGGTGCTGTTCGGCATCGTGGTGCCGATGCGGATGTTCCTGGCGCCCAAGGTGCAGAAGTCGCCGCTGCTGCTGTTCATCGCGGCGACGCTGGTGGTCGGCGGCGTGCTGCTGAACCGCATCAACAACTTCATCATCGCGTACACGCCGCCGTACGCCACGCACCCGTACTTCCCGTCCATCGGGGAGATCTCGGTCACGGTCGGGTTCATCGCGATCCTCGTCCTGCTCTACCGCGTGATCGTGCTCAACTTCCCAGTCATCAGCCTGCCCGATCGGCGGATGATGCCCGCCTCCAAGTACTCCGTCCGGGGATGAGGCCATGAGACGCATTTCCGCGATCGGACTGCTTTTCGTGACCGCCGCGGCCACCGCCGAGGCGCAACGCGCGAGTGCCACGCGCGTCGGCACCCCACTCGATTGTCGCGCCTGCCACACGTCGCCGACGCCGACCCGCAACACCCCGGCGCTCTCCGCCTGTCCGCGCCTCAAGATCACGGGCTATCACGCCGTGAACGAGGCGCCGGCACTGATCACGCTTGGCACGCCCGGCGCGACGTACGGACCGGTGAAATTCGCGCACCGCGATCACGCCCACATGGCCGAGACGGGAAAGGGCTGTGCGGGTTGCCATCATTACGACCAGGCACGCCCCATCCAGAAGTGCAAGAACTGCCATGCCGTGTCGCGCAAGCGCGAGGATCTTGGCAAGCCCGACCTCAAGGCGGCGATGCACCGGCAGTGCATCGAATGCCATCGTGAGTGGAACCCGACCGCGCCGTGCAGCACGTGCCACGAGCGGCCGGGCGCGGCGACTGCCTCGGCGCCCAAGGTCACCGCCCCGGAGCGCATCGTCTACGACACGCGCGCGGCGCAGGGCAAGGTGGTCACCTTCTTCCACCAGGACCACACGGACCGCTTCGCCCTCGCCTGCGCCGACTGCCACCAGCAGGAGTCGTGCGGTGCCTGCCACGACCGCAAGCGCGTGGCGCTCGCCCAGCGGGTGCTGGCGCGCCAGACCGCGGCCGGATTGACGGAGGAGCAGGCGCACGAGCGGTGCGCCAACTGCCACACCACCGACGCGTGTGCCACGTGCCACAAGGGAATGCCGTCGCGCGCGCTCGCGTTCGACCACGGCCGGCGCACCGGCTTCACGCTCAACCGCTTTCACGCGCGCCTCGACTGCAAGCAGTGCCACAAGGCACCGGGTGGCTACGCGCGCCTCTCCACCGACTGCGAAAGCTGCCACAAGGGGTGGCAGGCCACCTTCACTCACGCGCACACCGGCCTGGCGCTCGATGAACAGCACAAGGACGTCGAGTGCGCGGGCTGTCATGAAGACAAGTCATTCCGCGCCAAGCCCACCTGCGCGAGCTGCCACGACGACAAGACCTGGCCGGCGCAGAAGCCTGGCACGGTCGTCACTCCCGCGGCGGCCAGGAAGTAGCGAATGCCCTTCCTCCGCACGCTCGGCTCGAAGCTGACGATCGCCGTCGGGCTCATCGCCCTGGTGACGATCTCGGCCTTCGCCGTCTTCAACAGCCGGTCCGACGAACGGGCCCTGCTGGCGGAGGTCGAGCGGCATGCCAACCAGCTGAGCGAGGCAGTGAAGTCGAGCACCGAGTTCGACATGCTGCTGAACCAGCGGGAGCGCATCCACGAAACGGTGCGGCGCATCGGCCAGGATCCGAGCATCCAGCGCATTCGGATCATGAACAAGGCGGGCGAGGTGATCTACTCGTCCGACTCCGCGGAGATCGGCAAGTCGCTCGACAAGAATGCCGAAGCCTGCACGCTCTGCCACAAAGCGGGGCAGCCGCTCGAAAAGGTGGACATCGCCGAGCGCACCCGCGTCTACCGCGCGCATCCGGATTCCGGGCGCACGCTCGGCATCATCAACCCCATCTACAACACGCGGACCTGCTCGTCGGCCGCGTGCCACGCCCACCCGCGGTCGCAGACCGTGCTCGGCGTGCTCGACGTGACCTTGCCACTGGCGGAGATCGACAAGTCCATCCGCCGGGGGCAGACCGAAGTGATCCTGCTCGCGGTCGGCGCCTTCGTCACGCTCATCCTGATCATTGGCCTGCTGGTCCGCCGGTGGGTGGCGCTGCCGGTGCGACATCTCGTGGAGGCCACGCGGCACGTCGCCGGCGGCGACCTGAATTACGTGATCGCCGAGGAGCGCTCCGATGAACTCGGGATGCTGGCCCGCTCATTCAACAACATGACACAGCGGTTGTCGGAGGCGCGGCTGCAACTCGTCCAGTCGGACAAGCTGGCGTCGCTGGGGCGGCTCGCGGCCGGTGTCGCGCACGAGATCAACAACCCGCTGACCGGCGTGCTGACGTACAGCAGCTTCCTCCAGAAGCGCACCAAGGACCAGCCGGAGGTGCAGGAGGACCTCAAGGTCATCGTGCGCGAAACCATCCGCTGCCGCGAAATCGTGAAGAGCCTGCTGGACTTCGCGCGACAGTCGGTCCCCAAGAAGGGGCAGGCGGCGATCAACGAGATCATCGCGCGCGCCGCATCGGTGGTGGAGAATCAGCTGACGCTGAACCAGGTGAAGCTGGCGCAGCAGCTCGGCGCCGACGTGCCGCTGGTGACCGTGGATGCCAACCAGATGCAGCAGGTGTTCATCAACCTGTTCGTGAACGCCTCCGACGCCATTGGTCCCGATACCGGCGGCGGCACCATCACGGTCACGACCTCGCGGCTCAAGCTGTCGCCCATCGGCATTACGCAGATCAAGAAGGCCCAGTGCCCCAAGCGGCACAGCTTGATCAACGCCGAGGTGCGGATTGACAACAAGCCGTCCATCCGCGTGCGGGCGCGCACCGAGGGGAGCGAGGGTTTCATCTACCGCGACCCGATGTACGGCCTGGCGCGGCACCAGTTCGGCATCGCCCCCGAGCCGGGGATGCACGTCGAGGTGATGTGTCCCGAGTGCTCCGCCGCGCTCAACGTGCACGGTTCGCCGTGCCCCGACTGCGGCGCGGCGACGTTCCAGTTCGAGGTGCCGGGCAAGGGCTTCGTGGAAGGCTGCACGAATCGCGCGTGCACCTGGCAGCGCTGGACCGAGCTGGAGAAGGGGGGCGACAAGGACTTCGTCGAGATCCGGGTGCGAGACAGCGGGTCGGGCATTCCGCGTGACGAACTGCCGCGCATCTTCGAGCCCTTCTACTCCACCAAGGGGCAGAAGGGCAACGGCCTCGGCCTCGCGGTGATCTGGGGGATCATTGACAACCACAACGGCTCGATCACGGTCGAGAGCGAGGTGGGGGAAGGCACGACGTTCACCATTCGCATACCAGTGGAACCATGAAGCCAGCACGCGACATTCTCGTTGTTGACGACGAGGACGTGATCACCCACGCGGTGCAGCGGGTCTGCACGGCCGATGGGCTGACCGTGGATGTGGCGAGCGACGCCGCGGAGGGGATGGGGCGCGTCCTCCGCGCCGGCTACCGCCTCATCATCAGCGACGTCATGATGGCTGACGTGGACGGGTTCATGTTTCTCGTGGACCTGCGCAAGCGGCGCATCAGCACGCCGGTGATCCTGACGACCGGCATGTCCACGATGCAGAACGCGGTCCGGGCGCTCGGGGCGGGCGCGATCGACTTCATCCCGAAGCCGTTCACCTCCGACGAACTGCTCGCGTCGGTGCGCCGCGGCCTCGTGTACGCACGCCTGCAGGCCGAGGCCGAGGCCACCGCCCACGACGCGCGCCCGGACACGATCGCCTGGGTGCCGC
Source organism: bacterium (assembly GCA_021813725.1). Lineage (GTDB taxonomy): Bacteria > Gemmatimonadota > Gemmatimonadetes > Gemmatimonadales > Gemmatimonadaceae > PNKL01. The sequence goes on from JAKAJN010000017.1 coordinate 12,554, forward strand.
CGCCGCCGTCGTACTACCGGCTCGGCTACGCCTCGTGGCTGCTGGCGGAGCGCGACGGCACGGCAAAGGTGGGCGTGACCGACCTCTTCCTCCGCACCGTGGACGCGCCGACGGCGTTCACACTCGCGGCGGAGGGTGATGAACTGGTGCAGGGGAGCAGCTGTGCAACGATCACGGCGGCCGACGGACTCGAGCACGGCGTGCTCGGTCCCGTGACGGGGCGCGTGGTCGAGGTGAATGCGGCGGTGGCGGAGTCGCCTGCCGGAGTGGAACGGGACCCGTATTTCGAAGGGTGGCTGTACCGGGTGCTTCCCTCCGAGTTGCAGTACGACCTGCACCATCTGACCGCTTGCAGTTCGGACCGGATGTGAAGGCAACGTCAACTCTGTAAAGGACTCACCCATATGGTACTCCTACTTCTGCTCGTTTCTGTCGTGCTGTTCGTGCTCGCCGATCTCGGCGTGCGCGAACTCACGAAGTCCCTGAGCGAAAAAGCCAAGCGGCGCGAGCGTGCGGAGGCGCTGGCGGTGAGCCTCAAGCTCGACGTGTCGCGCGAGGCCAAGTCGCTCCGGCGCGCCGAGGTCAAGGACCCCGTGGCGCGCATCCTCTGCGTGGACGACGAGGACGTCATCCTCGACTCATTCCGCAAGATCCTCGTCCTCGACGGCTACGCCGTGGACACGGTGCAGACAGGGCAGGAGGCGCTCGGCCTCGTGCAGACGCACCATTACGATTTCGTCTTCACCGACCTCAAGATGCCGGCGATGGACGGCGTGGACGTGGTGAAGGCGGTCAAGCACATGCGTCCGGACATCGACGTCATCGTCATCACCGGCTTCGCGACGGTGGAGACGGCGGTGGAGTGCATGAAGTACGGCGCCACCGACTACGTGCAGAAGCCATTCACCGAGGACGAACTGCTGGCGTTCGTGAAGAAGACGCTCATCCGTCGCCAGGACCGGATCGCGAAGCTGCTCAAGCCGTCGGTGCACGTATCGCACCTGCCCGAGGTGGACCGCGTGCGGCGCAGCGAATTCTCGATCCCAGGTGGCGCGTTCATCTCGGCGGGCCATACCTGGGCGACGATGGCGCAAGACGGGTCGGTGAAGGTCGGGATGGACGACTTCGCCAAGAAGCTGCTCGGTCCCGTGGACGCCATTGAGTTCCCGCCCGTGGGGATGACCGTTCGGGCCGGGCAGCCGCTGTTTGTCGTGCGGCAGAAGAAGCGCCGGGTCCAGTTCGTGTCGCCGATCAGCGGCCGCGTCACGAAGACCAACGCCTTGCTCGCGGAGGATACGGAGGCGCTGGAATTGTCGCCCTACGCGAAGAACTGGGTGTGCGTCATTGACGCCGACAAGCTCGACGTCGAGGTGCCGCAGCTGAAGATCGGCAAGGCGGCGGTGGCGATGTTCGAGGAGGACATCGACAAGTTCCGCGGCCTGATGAAGGGGCTGCTGGGCGATGCTGCCACCGGCACGGAAGCAGACGACGCGATCTATCGCGGCGAGCTGAGCCAGCTCACGGACGACCAGTCGGAGCGCGTGGCGAAGGAGTTCTTCGCGCGGTAAGAAACGGGGGATGGCGCGAGGTACTGCAACTGCTCACCACGGAGGCCCGGAGGACACGGAGATACACGGAGAAAGACAACTGCAACTTCTCGGAGGAACTGCGCTCGCCACTCTCAGTCCTGCCTGGCGCACGGTTGTTCCAATAGGAGGTAGCAGTTCTCCGTGTAGCTCCGTGTCCTCCGTGCCTCCGTGGTGAGCAGTTGCAGTTACTTCCATCTCCGCACCACGCGCGCCGTGACGATCTTGTCCAGCTGTGGAAATTCGCGCGCGAGATACGCCTCGCCCTGGCGGGCGATGGTCTCCTGGCTTGGCCCCTTGCCTCGTGGCGGGCCGTCGCCGTACCCGCGGTGGAGCGAATCCACCACCCCCATTCCGGCGACAACCTGCCCGACGACGCTGAAGCCGAGCGGGTCGAGCCGCTGGTTGTCCTTGAGGTTGATGAAGAGCTGCGTGGTACGCGTGTTGGCGCCGCCGGTGGCGAAGGACAGCGTGCCCCGCACATTGCCGCGCTTCACGGTGTCGTCCGGGAAGCGGCGGTCCTTCCACGCCCGGTTGACGGCGGTGTCACCGTGCATTCCGAACTGGACGACGAAGTTCGGGACGACGCGGAAGAAGCGCACGCCGTCGTAGAACCGGTGGTTGACGAGCCAGTAGATGCGGTCGGCGCCGCGCGGCGACCAGTCGCGGTGCACTTTGACGTCAAAGGCACCGCGGGTGGTCGTGAGGCGCACCGTGAAGGAATCGGGTCCGGCGACGTCGAGACCGGCGGGCGCCGGGGCGCTGAGCGGAGCGGGGCGGCGGCAGGCGCCGGCGAAGGCAGCGAGGAGGATCAGCGGAAGGAATCGGCGCATGGCGGTCTGGCCTGCCTCGGGTGAGTCGGCGTGCGATGGTGACGGGCAACCTAGCCGCGCGCGGGCGGGGCCGACAGGCGCCGTCCGGGCGACGACACGCCATCATGCGGTCAACGCTGGAAAATTCCCGACGCGCCGATTCAATTAATTCAGCGCGGGATTCGCACGCCTTCGCGCGCCCTCGCTCGCCCCACCCGTCGCCGTTCCTCCCCAGGCAAACCATGACCCGCTTCGACCAGAAGATTCTCTTTGTTGGATACGGCGCCGTCGCCGAGTGCACGCTGCCGATCCTCTTCAAGTACCTCGACGTCGCGCCCGGCAACGTCACCGTGATGGATTTCGAGGACCGCTCGGAGAAGCTGCAGCCGTGGATCGCCAAGGGCGTCCACTGGGTGCGCGATCGCGTCACCAAGCGGAACATGGGCGAACTGCTCGGCCGCTACGTCGGCGCCGGCGACGTCATCATTGACCTGGCGTGGAACATCGACGCCTGCGCCATCCTCGATTGGTGCCATCGCCGCGGGGTGCTGTACGTCAACACCTCCACCGAGCTGTGGGATCCCTACGCGTCGGGGCCGAAGCAGCATCCGACCGAAAAGACGCTCTACTGGCGGCACATGAACGTCCGCCGCCTGATGGCCAAGTGGAAGACGAAGGGCCCCACGGCAGTCCTTGAGCACGGCGCAAACCCCGGGCTCATTTCGCACTTCACCAAGCAGGGTCTCCTCGACATCGCCGCCGCATCCCTGGCGGACAAGAAGTTCAAGCCAAAGAAGGCCGAGCGCATTGCGGAGCTTGCGCAGACGCAGGCCTGGAACCACCTCGCGCATCAGCTGGGCGTCAAGGTGATTCACTGCTCCGAGCGCGACACGCAGATCAGCGACAAGCCGAAGCAGGTGGACGAGTTCGTGAACACGTGGAGCATCGAGGGGTTCCGCGAGGAAGGGCAGACCACCGCCGAGATGGGGTGGGGGACGCACGAGAAGGAACTCCCCCGGTTCGCGTTCAAGCACAAGGAAGGTCCGAAGAACCAGATCTGCCTGGCCCGGATGGGCATGGACACTTGGGTGCGCACGTGGGTTCCGAACTACACCGTGCTTGGCATGGTCGTGCGCCACGGCGAGGCATTCACCATCTCGGATCACCTGACGGTGTGGGAAAAGGGGAAGGCCATCTACCGGCCCACGGTGCACTACGCCTACTGCCCGAGCGACGCGGCCATTGCGTCACTCAATGAGATGCGCGGCTACAACTACCGGCTGAATGACAACCAGCGCATCATGAACGACGAGATCACCAGTGGCGCAGACGTCCTGGGCGCCCTGTTGATGGGGCATCCGTACCAGGCCTGGTGGACCGGCAGCGACCTGAGCATCGAAGAGTCGCGCCGCCTCGTGCCGCACCAGAACGCCACCACGATGCAGGTGGCCATCTCGGTCGTTGCCGCGACGGTCTGGATGATCCAGAACCCCGAGATGGGCGTGGTCGTGCCGGACGACCTGCCGCACGATTTCATCCTCGGACTCGCCAAGCCATACTTGGGCAACTTCATCTCGACGCCGTCGGACTGGACGCCGACCAAACATTACCGGAATCCGTTCCCCGGCTACGCGAAGCCCGACTTTGATCGGCGCGACCCGTGGCAGTTCAAGAACTTCCTCGTCAAGGACGGCGAATGATCTCGAAAGCCCGGCTGAAGAAGCTGGCCGAGGAGCACGGCACGCCGCTGCTCGTCGTGGACCACGACGAGTTGCGCAAGAACATTCGCGCCTTCCGCCGCTACCTGCCGCGCGTGCAACCGTACTTCGCGGTGAAGGCCGGCGCCGACCCGGCGATCGTGCGCACGCTGTTCGAGGCCGGGTCAAGCTTTGACGTGGCGTCCATGCCGGAGTTTGAACTGGTCTACGACAACATCCGCGATATGCCGGCGCGCGAGCGACAGCAGTGGATCTGGGACAAGATCATCTACGCCAACCCGATCAAGCCCGTCGAGACCCTTGCCGAGCTCGACCAGTACAAGCCGCTCGTCACCTTCGACAATCTCGACGAGATCGAGAAGATCCGGCGGCATGCGCCGCGGGCCGGACTGGTGCTGCGCCTCAAGGTCTCCAATACGGGGGCGATGGTGGAACTGTCGTCCAAGTTCGGCGCGCCGCCGGCCGAGGCCGTGGACCTGATCCTCGAGGCCGATCGGCAGGGGCTCGTCGTCGAGGGCGTGAGTTTCCACGTCGGGAGTCAGACCACCAACTTCGAGAACTACGTCGAGGCGCTGAATCTCACCGCCGACATCTACGCCGAGGCGCAGTCGCGCGGCTACACCAAGATGAACCTCGTGGACATCGGCGGCGGCTTTCCTGCACCGTACGATTCCACCGTGCGGCCCTTCCGCGAGCTGGCGCGCATCATCAACTCGGAGATCAACCGGCTCTTCCCGAAGCACATCGAGATCCTCGCCGAGCCGGGACGCTTCTTCGTGGCGACGGCGGGTTATTCGGTCTCGAAGATCATCGGCAAGTCGGTGCGCGACGGGAAGCCGTCATACTACCTCGACGACGGCGTCTACCACACGTATTCGGGGCAGATCTTCGATCATTGCAAGTACCCGGTGAAGGCATTCAAGCGCGGCCGCACGCGCCTCTCGGCCGTCTTCGGGCCGACGTGCGATGCGCTCGACGTCATATCGATGGCCGATCCGCTCCCCGACTTGGCGCGCGACGACCTGGTCTACAGTGAGATGATCGGCGCCTACACCTGGGCGTCGGCGACGACCTTCAACGGCTTTTCGCCGGCGAAGGTCGTGCACGTCAACCAGTAGGCGTCGCCTCTGGCGTCCACTCCCAGAGGTAATAGTCCTGGCCGAACCAGTGGTTGGTGAGCGTCGCGATGCGGCGGTAGCCGGCGCGCTCGAGCGCCGCACACGATTCGACGTTGTCGACGCGTGAATCGCACCAGATCTTGTGCGCATCGCGCGCCGGCAGCGTCGCGGCGAGCGCCGTCAGCAATGCGCCGCCGATGCCTCGCCGGCGGGCACGGGGGGCCGTGCCGAACCACGAGAGCCAGATCGTGCCATCGTCGAAGCGGCTGACGCAGAAGCCGAGCAATCCGCTGTCGTCGCGCGCGACGAGCGCCGCGTCGGGGTCGTCCGCGACGAGCGCCCGCAGGCGCGCCGCCGTGTACTTGTCCAGCTCGGCGCGCCGGGCGCGCGCATTGTAGTACCCGAGCGGCTCGATCGTATCGCGCATCAGCGCCGCCAGCGCGTCAATCTCGTCGGCGGCGACGGGACCCAGTTCGCTCATGGTGATCGTGCCCGGGAGAGGAAGCCAGGAAGATACGCTCGCCCTGGCTTCCCCGCGCCGCTCGGCTACGGCGCGTCCCGCAGACCGCTGAGCGCCTCGGCGACCGCTCCCCGCACCAGCGCAACCTTGTAGCCGTTGCCAGAGAGTGGCGTCGCCCCGGTGCTCGCCGCGGCCGCGGCCCGCTCGATCACCGCATCGCTCAGCTCGTGGCCCAGCAGTTCCTTCTCCGCAGCGCTCGAGCGCCACGGCATCGGCGCCACTCCCGACAGTACGATGCGTGCGTGCTCCACCGTCTTCCCGCGTCGGGCAAGCGAGACGGCCGCTCCCGTGAGCGCGAAGTCCCATGCGCCACGCGCGCGCAGCTTGCGGTACGTACTCACGCCACCGCTCGGCGCGGGGGGAAGCGCGACCTCCACGACGAGTTCGTCGGCGTCCACCACTGTCTCGCGCGTGTAGTCCTTGCTGGGCGGAACGAAGAACGCGTTGAGCGGCACGGTGCGTGACCCGCGTGCGCCAACCAGCCGCACGGTTGCGTCGAGTGCGGTCAGGGCCGGCGCCGTGTCCGACGGATGCACCATCACGCAGACGTCGCCGCCAAAGATGGCGTGAAGCTGGTTCTCGCCCTCCTTGGCGAAGCACGTGTCGCCGCCCTTGCGCGCGCACGGGAAGTCGCCGCGATAGTACCAGCAGCGCGGACGTTGGCAGAGATTGCCACCGATGGTGCCCTGGTTGCGAAGCTGCGGACTGGCCGCGGCGAGCGCCGCCTCGGCCAGCACCTGGTAACGGCGCAGTACCAGCGGATGTGTCGCCAGTTCGGAGAGCGTCGTGAGCGCGCCGATGCGCAGGCCGCCGTCCGGTGATTCGGTGACGCCGCGCAGTTCCGCAAGGCCGGCGATGCTCACCAGCCGCGTCGCGGAAAAGACGCGGTCGCGCAGGCAACCCAGCAGGTCGGTGCCGCCGGCGTGTACCCGGGCCCCGGGCGTTGCGAGTTCGCGAATGGCCTGGCCCAGATTCTCAGGCCTGACGTACGTGAAGGTCGGCAGCATGGCTCACCTCCCTCCTGCGCGCGAGAGCGCATTCACAATGGATGCCGGCGTGATCGGTGCGTCGTAGATGCGCCGCCCGATCGCATCGCACACGGCATTGGCAATCGCGGCCGCGGCCGGAATCGTTGCAGGTTCGCCAAGGCCCTTGGCGCCCACGGAGTTGCATTCCTGGTCCTGCAGATCCACGGCGACACACTGGAAGTCGGTCGGAAAGTCCATCGCCGTCGGAATCTTGTAGTCGTGCCACGACCCGTTGGCCAGCTTGCCCGTCTGCCGGTCGAGCACGCGCTGCTCGGTGAGCCCGAACCCGATGCCCATCGTCACGCCGCCGAGCACCTGGTTTTCGAACGTGAGCGCGTTCATCACGCGCCCGGAGTCCTGGGCCGCCACATAGCGGATCACCCGCACCGCGCCGGTCCGCGTGTTGACCTCGACCTCGGCGAAGTGTGCGGCGAAGGGCAGGGCCACCTTGCCCGGCGGATGCGGAGCGCGGCGGCCGACGCCGACCAACTGCTGCCGCTGGGCGAGACTGCGCAGCGAGGAGAAGGGAACCATCCGGTCCTCGCCGGCGATGACGATGCTGCCATCCTTCACGCTCAGCGTCGCGACGTCCTTCTTCAGCTCGTCGGCGGCGAGCGCGAGGAGTTGCGCCTTCACGTCAGCGGCGGCCGCGCGCACGGCCGGCGTGTTCACCAGAATCGTCTGGCTTCCGCCGGAACTGGGCGCGTACTGCGTCGTCGCCGTGTCGGCATACTCCACGCGCACCCGTTCCACCTTGACGCTCAGCTCTTCAGCCGCCACCTGCGCGAAGACCGTCTTGGTGCCGGTGCCAATGTCTGCCGCGCCCGAGTTGATGTTGACGGAGCCGTCGGCGTAGAGCTTGATGATCGCCGTCGCGCTGGGCGCGCCGGGTGAGCCCCACATTCCGGCGGCGAGCCCGACGCCGCGCTTGACGTGCCCCGCAGACGCCGCCGCCTTGGACGCCTCCGCCCAGCCGAACTTCTCCGCGCCGCGGCGCAGGCATTCGGCCAGTCCGGTGGACGTGTACGGCTGTCCGTTTCGCAGCTGGCTGACGACCGGGATGTTCTTGAGCCGCAGGGCGACCGGATCCAGGCGCAGCTTGGTCGCCAGCTCATCGAGCACCTGCTCGAGGGCCCACGCCGCCTGCGGGTACCCCGGCGCGCGGAAGGCGCGCGCCTGCCCGGCGTTGATCAGCACGGAGCGCTCCACCACGCGCACGTTGGGGCACGTGTAGAGGTCGAGCATCAGGTAGCTCGACGTGGCGCCGGTGGGGTACGCGCCCATTGCGCCGAGCAGCGTCGCATCGAGCGCGACGAGCGTGCCGTCCTTGCGGGCGCCGGCCTTGAGCGTGATGGTGTTCGCCGGCCGGTTGCCGACGCAACGCATCATCTCCTCGCGCGTCAGCACGCACTTCACCGCACGTCCGGTGCGCCGGGCAAGCACGGCGGCGATCACCGTGTACTTGCCGAGTTCGAGCTTGCTGCCGAAGCCGCCACCCATGTAGTGACTCGCCACGCGCACCGACGACAGTGGCAGCTTGAATGCCAGCGCGAGGGAGTCGCGCACCGCGTAGACGCCCTGCGTGCTGTCCCACACCTCGAGCTGGCCGCTGTCCCACTGGGCCACCGACCCGTGCACTTCCAGCGGCACGTGCATCTCGCACGGCGTGTGGAAGGTGTGCTCGACCACCGCATCGGCGGTCGCGAACGCCGCCTGCACATCCCCCCGCTGGCTCGTGCGCGACGGCGACGGCTGATTGCCGGCCGGATGCAGCTTCGGCGCCTCGGGCAGCGTGGCCGCCTCGTAGTCCACCACCGTCGGGAGCGTCTCGTATTCCACGATCACCGCCCGTGCCGCGTCGGCCGCCTGCAGCGGCGTTTCAGCGGCGACGGCGGCCACCTCCTCGCCCTCATATCGGCAGTGCGGGTCGAGAAGCTGGCTGAGCGCGCCCTGGCTGGTCAGCACCCACGGAATCTTCGCCTCCGGCGAATCCGTGGTGATGATCGCGTGCACGCCCGGCATCGCCGCAGCCGCCGTCGTGTCAATGCGCCTGACGGTCGCGTGGGCGTGCGGCGAGCGCACGATCGCGCAGTGCAGCATGCCGGGCAGTGCCAGGTCGCGCACGTACACCGCCGTGCCGCCGACGCGATCGTGGCCGTCAATGCGGGGCACCGGCGCGCCAACGACCGTCGTCTTGCCCCACGGGGGAAGGTCCAGCACCTCTGGTGCGACGCCGCTCTCGCGCTCCGCGTCGAGCGATTCCGACGCGTAGATGTTGGGCTCCCTCATTGGGCACCTCCACTCTTTCGGGCATCGGCGGCCCGCCGCACGGCCGCGAAGATGTGTCCGTACGCCCCACAGCGACACAGGTTGCCGCTCATCCCGAGCCGTATCTCGTCGGGCGTTGGGCTCGCGATGCGTCGTAGCAGCCCTTCGGCGGCCATCACCTGACCCGGCGTGCAGAAGCCGCACTGGTAGCCGTCCTCGTGGACGAAGGCCTGTTGCAGGAGTGAGAGTTCCTCGCCGTTCGCCAGCCCTTCGATGGTCGTGATGGCGTGACCCTGCGCCTCTACCGCGAGCGTCATGCACGAGTAGCGCGTGGAGCCGTCCAGCAACACGGTGCACGCGCCACACTCGCCGCGTTCGCACCCCGGCTTGGCGCCAATGAGGCCGAGGCGTTCGCGAAGCACCGAGATCAGCGTCTCGCGCGGCTCCACGCCCAGCCGGTACGTGCGGCCGTTGACGGTGAGCACGATGCGCGTGGGCTCCGAGTCGTCGCGCCGCGCCGGTTCGGCCGCGGCGGGAATGGCTGCGCCGGCCACTGCCACCGCCGCCGCGCTTGAAGAGACCGTGGTCAGGAACCCACGACGGCTGACGCGCTGGACGTCGCCCGGCTCCGGCTTGCCTCGATCGCTCATCACACCTCCACGCGCGCGTGCGCGGGACGAGAGTCGCATCGGGGAGCCGTCTCCCTAAGATACCGCGCGGTGCGGTGGGACTCAACGACGAGCGCGTCGCCCCGCTGGCCAGTCGGCCAGTCGGAGGCGAGTCGCGGTGGAGGTCCTAGCTCGCGGTCGGCCGCACCGCCGTGAACAGCACCGCCTTCACGCCGTAGGCCTCGGCCGAGTTCTGGGTCGATGCCTTGCGAAAGCGAAAATGCGGGACGACGACGGAGCGCACGCGGACAAAGCCGGATTCCTCCAGCAACCGGAACAGCTCTCCCTCCAGGAGAGCGCCTCCAATTCAACTGGCCCAGAGCTTCGGGTCATTGACGATGGACTGCGAGAGCTGCTTGGCACTGACGATGTCGGTGAAGGCGAACCGTCCGCCCGGCTTCAGGATGCGAAAGACCTCCTGCACCACCTTCCGCTTCCGGAACGACAGATTGACTACGCCGTTCGAGATGACGGCGTCAGCCGTGCCGTCGGCGATCGGAATCTCTTCCATCCGCCCTTCGCGGCACTCCATGTGCGTCCCGGCAATTGCTGCGTGCGCCTGCGCTTTGCGGCACATCGTCGGATTCAGGTCCACGCCGATCACCCGCCCGGTGGGTCCAACGCTCCACGAGGCGATGATGGAATCCAGCCCGGCGCCGCTCCCGAGGTCGACCACTGTCTCGCCAGGCTGAAGCTGGCTGCGGAGGTGCGGGTTGCCCACGCCGGCGAACGAGGCCACCGCGCCGGCGGGCGCCCGATCGAGCAAGTTCTTTTCGTAGCCGAACAGTTCGGCCGCTTCGCGCCCGTGGTAGAAGTGATATTCGCCCTGCGGCTTCTCGGCGACGTCCTCATACATCCGGATGATCTCATCCTTCAGGACGGCCTCCAGCGTCTCCTGCGCGTCGACCGCGTCCGTCACGGGTCCTCCGAGTCTTGGGGGGGAGCGTCTGATTCTCGTCGACCGGACGCACGGCGTCGTGCGACACGCTTCCAAGAAGAGGAGACGGACGGCGTTGCGCCAGCCAATCGGTGCGATGACCGTCGCCGCTACGCGCCCTCGGCGGCGACGGGGCGTACCAGGATGCGATCGGTCTGCGCGTCGGTGCCGAGCAGGAAAACATGCTGACCCACGTCCGCAAATCCGCTCTTGCGGTAGTATGCCTTGGCGCGCTCGTTGCGCTCCCACACGCCGAGCCAGAGCGTGCCCGCGCCCAGGCGGTGCGCTTCTGCGGTCACCCGCGCCATCAGCGCCGGGGCGACGCCCCGGCCGTGCCACTCCTTGGCGACGTAGAACCGCCAGAGTTCGATGGGTGCACGGCCCCGTACGCACGGCGGCGCCGGCCCCCGACGGAGCTGCGCGTATCCGACGGCCTGCGCGCCGATTTCCACCAGCAGCGTGGTGAGGTCCGGATCGGCCAGCTCCCGCGCCTGCTGAGTCGGCCCGAAGGACGCCGCGAGAAATGCCGCCATGTCCTCCGGGCGGTTGTCGGCGGCGAAGGTGTCGACGAACGTGCGGGCGGCGAGTTCGGCGAGCGCCTTGGCATCCATCGGCTTGGCGGGTCGAATCGTGATGTGCACGGTGGCCCTCATGCGCGATGGCGGCGCGTCTCGTGTAAAATCGCGCGTCGCGGCTGTCCGACGATCACCGCAGCCCGCGCGCGCGGAGTATCTTACTCCACTCCTCGTCCCGCCGCCCATGACCGACCCGACACCGCTCTCCGCCGATCGCGCCACGCTTCGCATGCACCGCGAGCGCGCCGTCCCCGACCAGGCGATCGCGTTTCTGCAGGACGGTCTCGTGGCTCACGTCGGGATCGCCGACGACGAAGGACCGATCGTGATTCCGATGACGTACCACTTCGACCCGGCGACGCCGCAACGGCTCTACCTGCACGGTGCACACCACAGCCGCCTGATGCAGGCCGTGGCCAACGGCGCTCGCGTCTGCGTGACGGTCACGATCACCGACGCGCTCGTCTACTCGAAGACGGCGCTCAACCATTCCGTCAACTATCGCTCCGTGGTCGCCTTCTGCCGCGCGTCGATGTCACAGCCCACGCTCGAGGAATCGCGCGCGACGTTGCAGGACCTGATCGCGCGCTACTGGCCCGGACGCGCCGTCGGCGTCGACTACGACGTCATTCCCCAGAAGCACCTGGAGACCACCGCGCTGGTCGCGCTCGACATCGAGGCCATAAGCGCCAAGCAGCGCACGGGCGGCGCCAAGGGTCCGGGCGATGACGATCCACTCGTGTCTGGCACGGCGGGGATCACCGAGCTGCGGCCGGGGTTCTGACCCCCGGCTCGCTCAGGCGCTACTTTTCTATGTTTACTGGCAAGACCCCACTCCCAGGCGTTCGCGTGAGCACGGAAACCCCGAAACGGGACTTCATCAGAGACATGGTCGCGGCGGACGTCGCGTCCAACAAGTTTGGCCGGCCCATCTGCACGCGCTTCCCGCCCGAGCCGAACGGCTTCCCGCATATCGGGCACGCCAAGTCCATCTGCCTGAACTTCGGGCTGGCCAAGGAGTTCGGCGGTCGCGTGCACCTGCGGTTCGATGACACGAACCCGTTCACCGAAGACATCAAGTACGTCGAGGCGATCAAACGCGACATCCGCTGGCTGGGATTCGAGTGGGACGCCGAGTACTACGCGAGCGACTACTTCGAGCAGCTGTATGCGATTGCGCTGAAGCTGGTCGAGCGCGGCAAGGCGTACGTGGACAGCGAGAACGAGGACGAGGTGCGCGAGCACCGCGGCACCGTGACCACGCCGGGGACGCCGAGCGCGTATCGCGACCGCAGCGTGGCGGAGAACCTCGACCTGCTCTCGCGGATGAAGGCGGGGGAGTTCGCGGACGGTACCCACGTGCTGCGGGCCAAGATCGACCTCGCGCACCCGAACATGATCATGCGCGATCCCATCCTGCTGCGGATCGCGCACGCCCCGCACTATCGGCGGGGTGACGCCTGGTGCATCTACCCGCTCTACGACTTCGCGCACGGCCTGAGCGACGCGATCGAGGGGATCACGCACTCGCTCTGCACGCTCGAGTTCAAGGACAATCGCGAGATCTACGACTGGCTCGTCCGCGAGGCCGGTTTCGAGCGGCCGCCGGAGCAGACGGAGTTTGCGCGCCTGGTGCTGGACTACACCGTCGTCAGCAAGCGCAAGCTATTACGTCTTGTAACTGATGGACACGTCGCCGGATGGGACGATCCGCGCCTGCACACGATCGCGGGGATTCGCCGCCGCGGCGTGACGCCGGAGGCGATTCGGGCCTTCGCCGAAAACGTCGGGGTGGCGCGCAAGCCGGCGCGCACCGAGCTGGCGGCCTACGAGCACGCGGTGCGCAACGACCTGAACATGCGCGTGCCGCGCGTGCTCTGCGTCGTGAACCCCCTGAAGGTCGTGCTCACCAACTACCCGGAAGGAAGCGTCGAGCCGCTCGACGCCTCGTACTATCCGCACGACGTACCGCTCACCGGCTCGCGCCCCGTGCCGTTCTCGCGTGAGCTCTGGATCGAACGCGACGACTTCATGGAGGATCCGCCGAAGAAGTTCTTCCGGTTGGCGCCGGGGCGCGAGGTCCGCCTGCGCTACGGTTACTTGATCACCTGCCAGGAGGTGGTGAAGAACTCGGCTGGCGACGTCATCGAGTTGCGCTGCACCTACGATCCGGCCACGCGCGGCGGCAACGCCCCCGACGGCCGCAAGGTGCAGGGCACCATTCACTGGGTCTCGGCGGCGCATGCGGCGGACTGTGAGCTGCGCCTGTACGACACGCTGTTCACCGTTCCCGATCCGGACGGTTTGCCCGAAGGACAGGATTTCACCTCCGTGCTCAACCCCGACTCCCTCGTCGTCGTGCACGGGGCGAAAGTGGAGCCAAGCGTGGCCGCCGACCCGATCGGCACGCGCTACCAGTTCGAGCGCACCGGCTATTTCATCTCCGACGAGGACTCGCGCCCCGGGGCGCTCGTCTTCAACCGAACCGTGACGCTGCGCGACTCGTGGGTGAAGGAGAAGGCCAAGGGATGAACTTCCACATCGGCATCATGGGCAACCTCTTCTCCGGGAAGACGACGCTCATGAACGCGCTCGCGGCGCCGCCGTACCGGCGCGATCTGCAGCAGCTGATCGGGCACAGCGACACCTATGCGTTCTCCGAGCGCGTGGACAAGGGGTCGCTGGTGGACGAATGCCTGGCCCTGTTCTACCAGGACCGCGTGGCGAACATCTTCCCGACGGAGACGGCCTTTCTCCACATGCGCACGCTGCAGCAGCGCGAGATTCGCCACCTGATGACGCGCGAGCAGAAGGGCGGGGGCGTGCTGATCCTCGAGGACCGTCCCTTCCTCGACGGCCCGGAGGTCTTCGTCAAGCGCATGATCGACGCCGGCGAGATGCCCGCCGCGCACGCGAAGCTCTACTACACGCAGCTGCACCAGACGATGCAGCATGACCGCATCCGCCTCCCCGATCTCACCGTCTACCTCCGCACCGAGCCGGAACTCCTCGACAAGCGGCGCCTCGCGCGCGCCGCGGCGGGCGATGACTATGCGGCGGGCATCAGCCGCCAGTACCTTGAGGAGATTCACGCGGGGTACGAGCGTCTGTCGGCGACGTGGCGGCGCACCCTGCGCAAATACCAGGAGATCGCCATCGTCCCGCCCGACGCCGACATTGTGATCCTCCCGGCGGAGATCGACATGTACGAGCACCCCGACTACGTGCACGTGGCGGCCGGCACCATTCGCGAGAAGGTGCGTCGGATGATCGCCGCCCGGGAGCTCGAGCCGTGAGTGAAGAGACCGGCCGCCTCCTCTCGGTCGAGGAAGATCCGGCCATCCGCCGGCACGAGATCGCCAGCCGGCTCACCAACGTCGAGCGCCGCCTGCTCACGTACCTGTCGCGGCACCAGACGCTCATCTGCTGCGTCGGCAACATCGGGGCGGGCAAGAGCTCGCTCGTCAAGCTGCTGGCGTACAGCACGGGGATGAATGCGCTGTTCGAGCTCCCCGACGAGGGGTTCGAGGACCACGTCCACAACAACAACAGTCTCTACCCCCTGCTCGCCACCGCCAAGCACTCTGCCAAGCGCACGCTCGGCCGCTACTACGGCGCCATCAACGACTTCATCGTCGCGCAGAAGGAGGCGTGGCCCAACAGCGCGGAGTTGGTCTCGGCACAGCGGCACCTGCATCAGGCGGCGCTCGACATCCAGCACGCCTATCTCGACCTGCGCAAGATGCAGCTGCAGGCGATGCCGCATCTGCAGGCGAGCACCTGCATTGACGGCTCGCCGCTTGCCGATCGGTATGCGTTCTGCGAGGTGCTGCACCGCGACATGGACGAGCCGTATCTCACCGCCGAGGCGCTGCAGGTGATCGACCGCCGCCTCGAGGACGAGTTCCGTCCGCTGGTGCGCCCGGGATTGCTGGTGATCCTCAAGAGTCCCGTCGACAACCTGCTGCGCAACATCCGCGACCGGCAGCGCGACGAGGAGGGGGCTGGGTCCGACTTGCCGGAGGGGCTCGTGCGGCTGGTGCGCGCGCTCAATCCGCGCTACGACGCGTTTGTGGGCCACCTGCGCTCGAGCGGCTGGTACGACGGTCCGGTGCTCGAGATTGACGTGAGTCGCATTGACTTCGTGTCGAACGTGCGACACCTGATCGCGGTGTACGAGGGGATCGAGCGCCTCCTGGTGCCGCGCGACTTCAAGGCATAACGCCGCGGGCGGACGCGCGTCGACCGGCCGACGCGCGTCCGCCCCGCCGACTACCGACCGATCCCCGCCGTCGGCGCCGGCACGCTGTACGCCCACGGCTGCGCCGGCAACTTGCGCTGGCGCGGATACACCTCATCCAGCGTATTGGCGTCGTACAGTCGCCCATTCACCATCACCTGGCTGAGCGTGTTGGTGTTGCGGATGTTCGCCAGCGGGTCCTGGTCCAGCACGATCAGGTCGGCAAGTTTCCCCGCCTCGAGCGATCCGACATCCTGCGACAGCCCAATCGCCTCGGCGCCGACAATCGTCGCCGCGCGCAGCGCGTCGTGCGTGGACAGCCCGCCGCTCTGCAGCAGCCAGATTTCCCAGTGCATGCCGAGTCCCTGCAACTGGCCGTGACTGCCCACGCCAATGCGTCCGCCGGCGGCCACGGTCTTGGCAACGTCCTGCGCGTGCTGCCACATCGCATACTCCTCCTTCACGGCGAAGCCGGCCGGTCCAGGGGCGTTCCCCTGCCCGCGGCGGCGGATCTTGGCGTCGAAATCCACCGGATGCGTGAAGTGGCGCAGCTTGGCGTCGTTGAGCAGGTCCTCGCTCTGGTAGAACCAGCCCTCGCCGAACGGACCGCCGTACTCGACGATCAGCGTCGGCGAATTGGTCGTCTGCGTCGCCTTGTACCACTCGAAGACGTCGGCGTACTTGGGCGTGATCGGCAGCGTGTGCTCGATGCCGGGATAGCCGTCAATGCCGTGCGTCAGGTCGAGCTTCTGGTCGAGCCCGCCCTCCGTGGTCGGCATGAGCCCCAGTTCCTTCGCCGCCATGATGATCCACTGCCGCTGCTGGCGGTTGCCGCTCATGTACATCTTGAGCGTCTTCGTGTCGTAGTACTTGGCGTACCGCGACAGCACGCGTCGCGCGTGGTCGAGGTCCTTGATGTTCTCGCCGGCGAAGACGCCGGGCCCGGTGGTGTAGATGCGCGGGCCGACCATGTCGCCGGTGGACACCCGGTCGGCGTAGGTCATGAAATCGGTGACCGCCGTCTGCGGATCGCGCGTCGTGGTGGTGCCGTACGCGAGCTCGGCGAGGTACTGCCACGTCTGCGTGTTGTGCACCTGCGGCGTCAGCCACTGCGGATGATAGTGCGTGTCCACGAAACCGGGCATGATCACCTTGCCCGCGACATCCACGATCTTCGCGCCGTCGGGCACGGGCACGCTCCCGCGCGCCCCCACGCCGACGATGCGATTGTCGCGCACCACCACATCGGCATTCTCGATGATCTCGTGCGCCTTCATCGTGATTGCCTTGGCGCCACGGAAGACGATGGCGCCGTGCGGCAGGTCGCGCGGTGCGGTCACGACGATGCGGCGCTCGTCGGGCTTGTAGCCCGGCTTCTCCGCCTGCTTGCCACCGGCCGTGTCGGCCTTCGCGATCGAGTCGAGCTTGGCGAGCGAATCCTTCTTGGCGGGGTCCTTGCGCAGTTCGGCCTTGAACTTGGCGTCGGCCTTCAGCGAATCGTCCACGGCCTTGCCGCGCGCGAGGTCATACGTCCAGACGGCGTTGCCGAGCGACCACATCACGCGGGCACCGTCGGCCGTCCAGGTGGGGAACTCCCCGCCAATCTCGTTGAGCTTGCGCACGGGCACGGCCGCCGAGTTCGGGTCGGCCACCGAAACCGAGGGCGGAGCGGCGCCGATCTCCGGCACCGTGATGGTGTAGAGGTCCATCCCGACCATGGCGAGCGCCTGATCGCCCTTGGGCGCCATCAGCACCAGTGAGGCCGGCGGCGGCTGCGGCGGCGTGGGCTCCGCGGGATCGAGGTGCGTGTCGCCGGCCGCGGCGCTGACCGGTCGACCTGCGCGCCCGCCGATCCACTGCGCAGCGACCTTCGCATCAAGCGCCGCGTCGAGCGTCATCGGTGCGCTTCCCGCGCCTGGAGGGAGTGGACCCGTCACCTTGAGGTGCGTCTTGAGGTCGGTGCCATCCCACCGGAACGAGACGAGGCCGTCACGCCCATACGCGTAGATGCGGTCGGGGTTCGACGTGAAGTGCGGCGCGCCCATGCCGCTCGTGGGCATGATGACGGTCGTGGCGCCACCGCCGGCTGGAATCCAGACGAACTCCGAGGCGGCCGCCCCGAAGAAGGCGGCGCCCGCTTCCTTGAGCTCTCTCGATGCCGCACGGACGGCGACAATCCGGTCACCGGCCGGCGACCAGGCGACGTCGGTGTAGAGTCCCATCGCTGACAACGCCGCGGTACTCCAGCCCCGCTTGGCGTCGAGCGAGGCGCGCATCACCTGGCCGCCGGCTTCGTCGCTCCACGTCGTGTATGCCAGTGACTTGCCGTCGGGCGACCAGACCGGCCCGAACTCGCCAACGTTGGCCTTCGTCACGCGTTGCGGCGTGCCGTTCGGCAGGTCCATCACGTACAGGCGGTCGAGGGACGAAAAGGCCAGCTTGCTACCGTCGGGCGACGGGGCGATGTCGCGCACCTGTTTGGCCGTGAGCATCGCCGATGTGTCCACGCGATAGGCGAACTTCACCTCCGGTCCCATCTCCAGCTTCACCTCGGCCTCGAACGGAATCTTCGTCGGTGCCGACTTGTCCACCGGCACCCGCCAGATCTCGCCGCCGTAGCTGACAATCACCGCCTTCGAGTCGGGCGTGAAGGCGAACCCTGGATACGCGTCCATCGGCGCACGTGACTCGATTTCGTCGCGCTGCACCGGAAAGGCCAGCCAGTCCTCGTCCTGCGTCTGCAGATTGCGAATGCGCAGCCCCGTCTTCACCTCGAAGCGCGCGGCGTACACCAGATACTGGCCGTCGGGCGAGAGCGTGGGCCGGAACGCAGAGCCGCCGCGGCGCGACATCTGTGACACCCGCCCGCTCTCGCGGTCCCAGGCGTAGAGCTGGTACTGCGCGCCGATCGAGTTGTACTGCCAGTCGCCCGTGCGCGCCGCGTACCAGACGTAGCGCGGGTCCTTGCCGAAGGCGGCACCCAACTGCTTGAGTGTCGGCGCCGGGGCAGGCGTCATCGACAGCGGAACGCCGCGTCCGCCGTCCACGTGATACATCCAGAGCTTCGCCGTGCCAAATGTGCCGCCGGAGCGCGAGACGACGACGTACTTGCCGTCCGGCGCGAACTCGGGCGAGACGTATTGATTCAGGTTGCCCGTGGTCAGTGCGGTGGTGTCCTTGCCGTCCGCGTTCATCAGCCAGACGTTCTCGCCGCCCGAGCGGTCGCTGACGAAGACAATGCGGGTGCCGTCTGGCGAATAGCGCGGCTGGGCATCAAACGCCATGCCGTGCGTGATGGCCGTCGCCTTCCCGCCGCCGACGGGCATCGTGTAGATGTCGCCGAGCAGGTCGAAGACGAGGTGCTGGCCGTCCGGGGAGACGTCGAGCGAGATCCACGTGCCCTGCGTCGCGGTGAAGGCGTGGGTACGGGCGGTCTTCAGTGGCAGGCCAGCGGCTGGCGCGGCGGCGGGCGCCTGCGCGCGCGCGGGAAGCGCGGCGGCGGCAACGAGCACCGCCAGGACGAGAGGGCGAAGCGTCATGGCTCGAGGGGCGAGGAGGGGTGCACGAACGCCGCGCGACCTGCGCGGCGTTGCGGGACAATCAATTCTGGCGACCGGCGCTCTTATATGGAAGGCGGGCCCGGCGGCGATCCCGCAGGCGGAGCCGCTATCGGTACCGTCGGCGCAGCAATTGCGTGCCGGACCGGCTCGCAATGACGCGCGATGCGTCTTTCATCGTCACCGCGAGGCGCGATGCGTCGTGCGGTGCCACGGACGCGACGTGGTCGAGATTCACGAGGTGCGACCGATGCACGCGCACGAACTGCTCCGGATCGAGCTGCTGCGCGAGGTCCGCAAGGTTCAGGTAGACCGGAAACTCGCGGCCCCGCGCGTGCACGATCACGTAGTCCCCATCGCTCGCGCAGCGGACGATCTCCTCGCAGCGCAGGGGGACCACCGCTCCCTCCTCCCGGACGAAGATGCGCCGTCGCGGGCGTTCCGGCTCACCGGCGTAGCGCAGCTGCTCGGCCAACGGGGTGCCCGGGGTCGCGGCCGCGCGCTTGGAAGGGAGTTCCGCTGACCGCGCGCGCGCGGCCAGGACCTGCGGCCGCGCGCGCGCCACGGCGCGCAACAGGCGCTCGCGGCCGAACGGTTTGCGCAGGTAATCGATGGCCCCGAGTTCGAAGGCGGCGATGGCGTAGTCATCGTGTGCGGTCGTGAAGATGACGCGCGCGTCGGTCTGCGAACGCTCCAGCACCTCCAGTCCCGACGCCCCCGGCAGGCGGATGTCCAGGAAGACGAGTTCCGGGTGGAGTCGGTGCAGTGCGGCGATGGCTTCGGGACCGTCGCTGGCCTCGCCGACCAGGTCAACTGACGGATCGTCCGCCAGAAGCGATCGCAGCGCGCGGCGCGCCAGCGGTTCGTCGTCCACAATCAGTGCGCGGATCGGCGACATCAGTCGGCCGCTCCCGGGATGGGGTTGATGGGATGCGCCGGAAGCGTCAGCGTCACGCGAAAGCCCGCGTCGGGTGCCGAGACGATCTCGGCCGACACCTGATCGGTGCCGAAGTGGCTGCGCACGCGGCGCAGCACCGCGGGGAGTCCAAGACCGGGGGTCGCGCTGGTCGGGACCTCGGCAGTGCCGACGCCGTCATCGGCGACTTCGAGAAGCAGGCGATCGTCCTCGTGCCGCGCCACGATGCGCAACGTGCCCCCCTCGCGCTTCGGCGCGATGCCGTGGCGCAGGGCGTTCTCCACCAACGGTTGCAGCGTGAACGGTGGCACGGCGCATTCGCGGGCGTCGTCGTCGACCGCGGCGTCAATGCGCAGCCGGTCGCCAAGGCGCATCTGCTCGAGCCACAGATAGCTCTCCACGAACTGCCATTCGTCGTCCAGCGAAACCAGTCGCACACGCGCGCGGTCCAGTCGGAGCACGTAGCGCAGCAACTCGGCCAGCCGCTCCAGCGCGCGCTCGGCCTGCGTGGGATCGTCGCGCAGCAGCTGCATCACGCCGTGGAGCGTGTTGAAGAGGAAGTGCGGGTTCAGGTGCGCGCGGAGCGCCGACAGCTCGGCCTCCGTGCGAAGCTGCTCCGCCTCGGCAGTCGCGACCGCCAGCGCATGCGTCACGAAGACGCCGCGCACGGCGTAGCTGGCGGCGGCGACGACGCCGTACAGCAGCACACCCAGCGCTCCCTGCCACGGGAGCACGTACCGCCACATCACCGGATCCGGCGGCGCGGCGGGGCCGAATGGACCGAGGATGAGCAGCTCCCAGGCCAGCCAGGCGATCACGAAGACGCTGGCGCCGGCGATGTGCACGCCGACGAAGCGCGCGGAGAGCGGGGCGGGAATCGGTGCGCGCGCCGAGAGCTTCCAGATGCCGACGCCGAGCACGGCGGGGCCGAGCGCGTTGAGCACGGCGGCGAGTGTGATGGCCGTCACAGCCATCGTGCCGCCGGTCATCCACGTCAGGACACCGATGTAGATGACGACCAGCGGAAGCCAGCACGCTGCGTAGAGTGCCGCGGATTGCACGCGCGAAGCGCGACGTAGCGGAGCGAGTGGCGAGGACGACGCGGTCACCCGGGCAAGCTCGCGCATTTCGGCGGAGGCTTCAAGTAGTCGGCCCGAGAGCGCACAAACCGTTGCCTGCTCGCCGAACCGACAGGTCCGCTCGCCGAACGGTCACAATGTTGCGACCGCTCATCACATAAGGTCACGCATCACACGGCATTGCGTGCCGCGACGGCAATTCGTCGGCGCGCGGCACAAACATTGCCCGTCTTGGGCAGTGTCCCGGCGGCGTCATGCGCGATGAAACGGCGTGTCGTCACAGCGGACGGCGAAAGCATCACGACGGCGCGATGCCGCGCACAAACGGAACGCAACGGAGGCCCGGTGCGAGCAACGGCTGGCAGTGACCACTGCACGAACCCACGCAGAATGCCGCGTGCGCCACAGCGAGACAGGGATGCGGCACGTCGTGCGAGCGCGTGCGCCCGGAGCACGGCGACGCCGCGCGGCTTCACACTCATTGAATTGCTGATCGTGGTCGCGCTGCTCGCCATCCTCGGGGCGATGGCGATCCCGCGGGCCCGCACGACGACGTACCGAGCCGATGCCGCAGCGCTGCTGGCGCGCACCCTGCTCCTGCAGTCGCAGCGCAACGCGATCACGCGCCAGAGCAACGTCATCGTGTCGTTCGACACGGTGAATGCGCGGCTGCGGCTTGTCGAAGACTACAACAACAACGACACCCTCAATACCACCGATCGCGTCACGTTTCGTCGGCTTGAGGAAGGGGCGCGCTTCGCCCGCCCGCCGATGGGGCGCGTCGGCGGCTCCACGGCGAGCAGCGCCGTCGAGGGAACGTCGTTGCGCATCGTCTCCGCGCTTCCTGGCGTGATCTTCCGGCGCGATGGCTCGGCGAGCACCGACCTCGAGCTGTACCTGACGATGCGACCCACGGTCGCCACCGACTACCGGGCGCTTGTGGTCTCGCCGACCACGGGACGCGTGGACGTCTACAAGTGGGGCGGATCCTCGTGGATCCGGACGACACAATGACGCGCACCCGCCGTGGGTTCAGTCTCGCCGAGGTGATCGTCGCCCTGACGATCCTCACCGGGTCCCTGCTCGGGTTTGCCGTGATCGCGCAGAAGTTCACGCGTTCCAACACCGATGTGCTGTCGCGCACGCTCGCCAGCGAGATCGCGACGTCGCGCATCGAGCAGATCAAGGGCGCGCGCAACTATACCGCGCTGGTCTCGACGTACAACAACGTGAACGAATCGTGGGGCAGTCCCAACCCGTGGGCCGGCTTCACGCGGCAGACGCTTGTGACGCGCACGGGACCGACCGCCACGGCGGACTATGTCACGGTAACCGTCGTGGTCTCGGGGCGGGGGCTCACGCCGGCCGTCCGTCGGACCACCTCCATCGCGGCCTTCTGATGCACGGCCTCGTCCTGCGTCGCCGGCGCGCCGGCTTCACGCTCATGGAACTGTTGCTCGCGATGGTCATCATGTCCGTCGTGATGGCGGCGGCCATCTCGTTCTTCCGCGTTCAGGCGCGTGCTGCGGAGACCGGCGCCGGCCGGCTGGAGTCGCTGCAGAACCTGCGCGCCGTGCAGAGCATGATTGATCGCGAACTGCGCCTGGCGGGCGGCATCACCGGCCAGCCGGTGATCGTGTACGCCGGCACGATGGCCATCGCCTTCAATGTAGATCTCGTGTCGCGCGTCACCGGCGACCGCGGCGCGGTCTATTACAACCCCGACGCCGACTCGCTCGCCGTGGATGGCTGGAACCCGTCGCGGGCGCTCGTGCTGCCGGGTTCGGCGCGCGCCTATCCGACCGCCACGTACCTCGATGACGGCGGCAATCCGTCGGCGGCGGAGACCATTACCTACTTCCTGTTGCGCGACGCAACGGCGGTCCGCACCGACGCGTACACGCTGTTCCGGCGCGTCAACGACCGCGATAGCACCGTCGTGGCGCGCAACCTGATTGTCCCCGCCGACTCGGCGTTCTTCACGTACTGGCGCACCGACGCCGCTGGCGCGCTGTCCACGGTGGGCGCGACTGCCCTGCCGCTCTTTTGGGACGACAGCGCCGGGGTCACCGACTCGCTGCGCGTGGTGGACCTGCGCATCAGCACGTGGTACCGCGACCAGCGCGCGAATACCGATGTCATCCGCACGCTCACGTCGTCGGTGAAGCTGCTCAATGCCGGGCTGCTGCGGCAGGAGACGTGCGGGGCCGAGCCGCTCCCCGGACGCAATGTCACGGCGACGCTGCTGACGGACAGTCTTGCCGCTCCCGTCGCGGTCCGCGTCAGCTGGGAGAACTCGCTCGAGGAGGGGGGCGGCGAGCGCGACGTCACGCTCTACATCCTGCAACGTCGACCCAGCCTGGGTGGCGCGTGGACGGTGCTCGCCAACCAGCCCGCCACGGGCGCGACGTCATACCAGTACGATGACCGGCCGCCGCTCACCGGCAGTTGGCAATACGCCGTGGTGGCACAAGACTGCTCGCCGGCCAACTCGACCCCGGCCATGTCGGCCACGGTGCTCGTCCCATGACTAGGAACCGGACCATGACTCCCGCGACTCGTCGCTCGCACGGCCGGCGCGGATCGGCCATCCTGCTCGTGCTGGTGCTCACGCTCGGCTTTGCCGCGCTGGCCATGTCGGCCATCTATCTCACGTCGAGCGGCGGCATCCTCCTGCGCCTGCACGAGCGCGAGCGGGACTTCCGCTATGCCGCCGAACAGGCGCTGCAGCAGGCAAAGTCGCGCGTGAACCGCGACACCGTGTTTCAGCGGACGATTCCCGAGACGTCGTACGTGCAGCTCGACACCGGTCGTGCGCTCACCGACGCCGCGGGACTGACGGTGCCGCGCTCGCGCGTCAACACGTACATCGGTCTGACCGGCGACACCGTCGGACGCTTCGGCCAGTTCGTGACGATCGTCTCGACCGCGTACGATGCAGGCGGCACGCGACACGTGCGCCGGCTCGACCTCACGGCGGAGTCGTTCTCCCGCTTTGCGATGTTCACCAACACGTGGCCGGGCGGACTCGCGTATGGAACGGGCGAGTTCATCCGCGGCCGGGCGCATTCCAACGGCAACTGGGCGTCCACCGGATCGCCCGGGCCGACATACTTCGACACCGTCAGCGCGGTGGGCACCATCAGCGGCACCGCCAACTACAGTGGCATCCCGACGCGTCCCGGCGCCGCCGCCATTCCGTTTCCGACGGTGACCAAGCTCGCGGCGCTCCCCGGCTACGCGACGCAGGGCAACCTGAACTTCACGCCGGTCTCGGGCGCCAGCGCGCGCGCCACCGACGGTGCGGGCGCAAACGTTTCGGGCACCAGTGCGGCCAATGCCACGCGCGGGACGCGCGTCGAGTTCGTGACCTTCGATGCCGGCGGCGATGGCGTCGTCGGCGAGGACGACGGCTTCGTGCGCGTCTTCGATCTCGCGGCCGGCATCGACACCGCGCGCCTGCGCGCCGACCTCTCCGGCTCGCCCGTCGCCCTCTCCGATCCCGTGCTGCAAAACCAATGCGGCGCGACGTTCACGATCGGTGGACGCCAGGAGTTCTTCCCCATCGCCTCAATGAAGCAGGCGTGGGTGAAGACGCGCATCCAGACGAGCACCTACCCGACGGTGACCGTGGCGCAGGCCAATACCTATGACGCAAACACGCGCGCCGGCGTGGTCGCGATTGCCAGTCTGCCCACGGCGCGGTGCCATCCCGCCGGCTCGCCGTTTCTTCTGCTGACCGAGCGGCTGGTGGATGCCACCAACTGCGGCCTGACCATGCCGAATCCCTCGAACGGCGCGCCGTACACCTGGGCGGCCGGGCCGCTTTGCGGCGTGGACACGCGGTACGGCGGGCAGGACTCCACGTTCACGCCGAACCCCCGCACCTGCATGGTCAACGTGACCAACGCCACGGGACGATGCGGCGGCACGGCGGTGGCGCTCGGCACGTGGCGACAGGCTCCCTCCGCCATTCAGCTCGCGTCCGTCAACGCGACCGTTCGCCAGGACGCCGAGCGGACGTATCTCTTCCCGCTGGCGAAGCCCAACAATCTCGCGTCGAAGGGCGTGATTCACTTCACGGCTGGTCCGATCTTCACCAGCGGCGTGCTGCGCGGATACGTGACGCTCTACGTGCTCGGGCGCGTTGGGTTGATTGACGACCTGACCTACGACCAGAATCCGGCGACGGCCATCTGCCGCAACTTCCTCGGGATCATCGGACGCGACAACATCATGATCGCGGACAATGCGTTGAACCGGCCGAAGCCGATCAACACCTCCACCGGTGCGGCCTACCTGATGGGCACGCCGCACTACACCCTGCACGGCATCACGATGAGTTTGACCGGCACGGTCGGCGTGGAGAACTACGCGGGGAACAAGCAGACGAGTCCGTCCATTACCTGCGGCACCGGCAACACGACCTCGGGGGGCTGCATCAACCAGACGGGCGGCGTCATCGAGCAGGTGATCTCGGCGACGTATGCCGGGAGCGGCACGGGGCTGCGCGAGAACCGCAGCGTGGACCCGTGCCAGAAGACGAATCGACGCCCGCCGTTCTTTCCGCAGACAGGGCGGTACCTCGACAACAAGTACTTCGAGATCGATCCGGTAAACATCGAGAGTGCGGCGCAGATTCGCGCGCTGTTCAACGGACTGCGCGGACGCATCGGGCCGTAGCCGCGCCGAAGCCCAGGCGATGGGCGCGTGCGGGATATGGGCGGCAGCGCGGCGGGGCGGGGGAGGTGTTCGCGAATACTGGAGGGTCATAGACGGGGCGCGAAGCGCCCTCGAAGACCCGAGAATTTCGCAAACACCTCCCCCGCCCCGCCGCGCTGCCCGCGCCGAGCGCGCAGATGCCTACTGC
>JAKAJN010000105.1 GCA_021813725.1 bacterium
AGGCGATCCACCGACGCCAGCGCTTTCGCGCCCTGCGCACTGCAATCCTCGATGCCGCCCTCCTCCAGCAGGTAGCGGAACATGGCCGGCCACGGCGTCGGATTGACGACGCACGCTGCGATGCCGCGCTGCGCGAGCAGGCCGGCCAGCGCCGCCTCGGATCCGCAGCCGTCGCCGTCGGCGTTGATGTGCGTGGACAGCGCCACGCGCTGGCCGGGGACGAGCTGCGCCAGCAGCCGCTCGATGTCGGCGCGGCGGTGGGGCGGGACGGTGAACAAGTCTGAGGGCACGAGCGGGAACTGTCGAAGGGCGCCAGAAACGGCAGCGGCGGCGTCCGGGGGGACGCCGCCGCAAAGATAACCGTTTCCGGGCAGGCTAGGCGTTCTGGAGCTTCGAATGCTTGCGGCCGTACGTGAAGTACAGCACGAGGCCGATGCCCATCCAGATCAGCAGTCGCCACCACGTGTCGCGCGGCAGGTTCCACATCAGCCAACCGCAGACGAGAATGCCGCCGACCGGCACGAACGGCACGAACGGCGTCTTGAACGGCCGGTGCAGTTCGGGCTGCACGTAGCGCAGCACGAGGATACCGGCGCAGACGATCACGAACGCGAGGAGCGTGCCGATGGAGACCAGTTCGCCGAGCAGGCCGATCGGGAAGGCGCCCGCGACGGCCGCGGCGACGACGCCGGTGATGATCGTCGAGAGATAGGGCGTCTTGAAGCGGCTGTGCACGCGGCCGAAGAGCGGCGGCAGGAGGCCGTCGCGCGACATCGCATAGAAGATGCGCGGCTGGCCCATCAGCATCACGAGCACCACCGACGCGAGGCCGGCAACGGCGCCAATCGTCGTCAGGTACTTGAGCCAGGCGAGGCTTGGGCCCGCGGCGTCGAGCGCCACGTACACGGGATCGGGCACGGCGAGATTGCGGAACGGCGTGAGCCCCGTCATCACCGCGGCCATCAAGATGTAGAGCAGCGTGCAGATGGCGAGCGAGGCGAGGATGCCGATGGGGAGGTCTCGCTGCGGATTCTTGGCTTCCTGCGCCGCCGTGGAGACGGCGTCGAAGCCGATGTACGCGAAGAAGATCACGCCGGCACCGGCAAAGATGCCCGGCCAGCCGAACCGCGTGGCGCCCGTGGCGGCGTCCACCACTTCCTTGGCCGGAATGAACGGATGCCAGTTGGCCTTGTCCACGTACATGATGCCGAAGCCGATGACCAGCAGCACGATGATGAGCTTCAGCGCCACGATGAAGTTGTTGAAGCGCGCCGACTCCTTGATGCCGATCACGAGCAGCGTGGTCAGTGCCAGGACCAGCAGCACCGCGGGGAGGTTGATGATCGCCCCGGTGGCCACCAGCGTGTGGGTCCCCTCAACGCGGTACGGCGCATTCGAGAGCGAGGCGGGAATCGGGAAGCCAAGGTCGTTCATGATGCGGGAGAAGTACCCGGCCCATCCGACCGCCACGGTGGAGGCGGCGAAGAGATACTCGAGGATCAGGTCCCAACCGATGATCCACGCGAAGAACTCACCGAGCGTCGCGTAGCCGTAGGTGTACGCCGAGCCGGCGATCGGGATCATCGACGCGAACTCCGCGTAGCACAGACCGGCGAACGCGCAGCCGAGTCCGGCGAAGACGAAGGAGAGCACGATGCCCGGGCCGGCGTGCGTGGCCGCGGCCGTCCCCGTAAGCACGAAGATGCCGGCGCCGATGATGGCGCCGATGCCCAGCGCCGTCAGATTCAGCGCAGTGAGCGACCGCTTGAGGGTGTGCTCTCCCTCGGCGCTCGCCTCCTGCATCAGGATGGCCATCGGCTTCTTGACGAGAAGTCCCATTCACAACTCCGCGTGGAGGAGGACTCCGCCGGGCGGGACGAGGTGCGTCGGCGGTAGCGTCGGTGCAACCGGAACAAGCTGTCTCGCGTGCCGACATCCGTCAATGCGCGACGCGGAGGCACGCGGTCAACGAAGCCCGCCGCGTCCGCGTACGACGTGGGAGCTGGACGCCTTCCTCTCCCGCTGGCAGAATTCACCGCTTCACCACCGACCCAGGAGCAGCGTCTTGGCTTCCAGCAACAACGGCACCTCGAACGAGGCGTGGGGCAGTCGCATCGGGCTGATTCTTGCGATGGCCGGCAATGCCGTCGGCCTCGGGAACTTCCTGCGCTTCCCGCGCCAGGCCGCGGCCAACGGCGGCGGCTCGTTCATGATCACGTACTTCATCGCCCTGCTCCTGCTGGGCATTCCGTTGATGTGGATCGAGTGGGGGCTCGGCCGCCACGGTGGCCGCTACCGCAAGGGGCACATCCCGGGGATGTTCGCGGCCATCTGGCGCCACCCTGCCGCCAAGTACCTCGGCGCCGTGGGTCTCGTCGTGCCGCTCGTGGTGATGATCTATTACACGTACATCGAGAGCTGGACGGCCGCGTTTGCCTGGTTCTCGCTGACCAAGGATTACTGGGGCATCACCACGCAGGACGGGATGGTGGCGTACCTGCAGTCGTTCCAGTCCATTCCGTCCGCCGGCGCACCGGTCTACCATCACGAATACACCCCGTACGCGTTCTTCATCGGCACGCTCTTCATCAACATCTTCGTGCTGTCCAAGGGGATCAGCGGCGGCATCGAGAAGCTGGCCAAGATCGGGATGCCGATCCTGTTCGTGTTTGCCATCGTCCTCGCCATCGTCACGCTCACGCTTCCGGCGCAGCCCGGCATCGGCGCAACGCCGTGGCAGGGACTCGAGTTCATCTACAAGCCCGACTACTCGCGACTCGGCGAACCCGGCGTCTGGCTCGCCTCGGCGGGGCAGATCTTCTTCACGCTCTCCGTGGGGATGTGCACGCTGACCGCGTACGCATCGTACCTGTCCAAGAAGGACGACATCACGCTGAACGGCATCGCTACCGCGGCGACCAACGAGACCGCCGAAGTCGTGCTGGGCGGCACGATCGCGATTCCGGCGGCGGTGGTCTTCTTCGGCGTCACCGGGGCGATGGCGATCGCGCAGAGCGGGTCATTCAACCTCGGCTTTGCCACGATGCCGGTGGTGTTCCAGCAGTTGCCCTTCGGCAACCTGCTCGGCGTCGCGTGGTTCGGCCTGCTGTTCTTCGCCGGCATCACATCGTCCGTGGCGATGCTGACGCCGATCACGGCATTCTTCCGCGAGGAATTCGGCGTCAAGCGCGAGACGGTTTCGTGGGCACTCGGTGCGCTCTGCCTGCTGTTCGGACTGATGCACGTGCACTGGCTGCAGCACGGCGTGCTCGATGAGTGGGACTACTGGGCCGGCACGTTCGGGCTGGTGGTCGTGGCCGTGCTCGAGGTGATCGTCTTCATCTGGCTGTTCGGCCCGGACAAGGCGTGGGCGAGCATGCATCAGGGCGCCGATATTCGCATTCCGCAGATCTTCAAGTTCGTGATGACGTGGGTCACGCCGCTCTACCTGCTGTTCATTCTCGGATGGTGGGGGTGGGTGGACGCGCTGCCGATCCTGATGCACGAGAAGTCGGCCGGGGGCGGGCCGGTGAATCCGGCGGACGCGCCCTACATCACCCTGGCGCGCGCCATCATCGTGCTGTTCGCGATCACCGCCGTGGTCCTGATCAAGCTGGCCTGGGTGCGCAACAAGTACGATGATCGCAAGGGCTTCGTCGAAGCCGACCACTCGGGGGAGGCCGCCTAATGTCTACATCAGCGATTCTCTTCATGGCCGGCAGTTGGACCTTTGTGCTCGGCCTCACCTTCTGGTCGTTCTACAAGCTGCTGAAGGACAAGAAGCACTTCGACCCCGACGGCATCGGGCCGGCGGAACCGCCGGTGCCCGGGGAGACAGAGGGGCGTAAGGGGTAAGAGACGAGAGACGGAAGGCGGAAGATCGTTGGACCGTTTCGCGCGGTCATCTCGACCAGAAACGAGGCGGGGCGTCACTGCTCGGTGGCGCCCCGCTCGTCGTTCGCCCCTCTTCCGTCTCCCGTCTCCCGTCTCCCGTCTGCCCTTCACACACTATAGTTCGGCGCCTCTCGCGTAATCGTCACATCGTGCGGGTGCGACTCGCGCAGGCCGGCCGTCGTGATGCGAACAAATGACGGACGCGTGCGCAGTGCGGCGATGTCCTCGCAACCAACGTAACCCATGCCGCTGCGCAGGCCGCCGACCATCTGGAACAGGACGTCACCGACGGGGCCCTTGTACGGGACCCGCCCTTCGATGCCTTCGGGGACGAGCTTCTTGGCGCCGAGTTCGCCGTCCTGGAAGTAGCGGTCGGCGCTCCCGTCCTGCATGGCCGACAGCGAGCCCATGCCGCGAATCATCTTGAAGCGCCGCCCTTCGAGCAGGAACGACTCGCCGGGACTCTCCTCGGTGCCGGCGAGCATCGAGCCCATCATCACCGACGACGCGCCGGCCGCCAGCGCCTTCACGATGTCGCCCGAGTACTTGATGCCGCCATCGGCGATGATGGGCACACCGCCAGCGCCTTCGACGGCGTCCATGATGGCCGTGAGCTGCGGCACACCGACGCCGGCCACCACACGCGTGGTGCAGATGGAGCCGGGACCGACGCCGACTTTCACCGCGTCCACGCCGCGCTCGACGAGCGCGGCGGTGGCGTCGCGCGTGGCGACATTGCCGGCGACGAGCTGCACGTCGGGGAGCGCCTGCCGCACCTGCGCCGTGGCCTGCAGCACTCCCTCCGAGTGGCCGTGCGCCGTGTCGATGATCAGCACGTCGACGCCGGCATCCACGAGGGCCCTCGCGCGGTCGATGAAGTCGCCGGCGGCGCCGATGGCCGCCGCGACGCGCAGGCGGCCGTGCTGGTCCTTGTTGGCGCCGGGATACTGGCGTCGCTTGTGAATGTCCTTGACGGTGATCAGGCCGATGAGCTTCCCCGCCCCGTCCACCACGGGGAGCTTCTCGATGCGGTGCTTCCCCATGATCCGTTCGGCTTCGTCGAGCGTCGTTCCCTGCGGCGCGGTGATGAGCCCCTCGCTCGTCATCGCCGCCCGGATCGGGCGGTCCAGTTCGCGCTCGAACTGCAGGTCGCGGTTGGTGATGATGCCAACGAGCGTTCCGGCGCCGTCGACGATGGGCACGCCGGAGATGCGGAACTTGGCCATCAACGCCACGGCTTCGCGGAGGGAGGCGTCGGGGGCAAGCGTGATCGGGTGCAGGATCATGCCGCTTTCCGACCGCTTCACGCGGTCCACTTCGGCCGCCTGACGGTCGATGGACATATTCTTGTGCAGGACGCCAATGCCGCCGGCGCGGGCCATCGCGATGGCCATCTCGCTCTCGGTGACGGTGTCCATCGCCGCCGAGACAAGCGGCACATTGAGCGGAATGCCGCGCGTGAAGAGCGAGGCGGTGTTGACGTTCTTGGGGTGCGCGAGTGAGTGCGCGGGTGTGAGCAGGACGTCGTCGAAGGTGAGCGCCTGGTCGCCGCGAATGCGTGGACTGGTCATGGAAGGGGCCTTTCTAAAGCGCGACGGCCCGCATCCGGAAGCTTCCGGTGCGGGCCGTTGGTGGGACAAATGGGGTCGCCATGGCGAATTGTAGCGACCTCGCCTCGAAGGGTCTAGGGCTTTGGTCCAGGCGAAGGGGGTGGAGCCGACGGTGCCCCGCTTGATGGCGCTGATGGCGGCACTGCGTCGGGGGTCGACGCCGCGGAGGAAGTGGAGGACACAGGCGGCTTCTGCAGCGGGTTCGACGTGATCTGCGTGGCCGTCGTCACCAGATCGTTGGCCAGCGACGATCCGGCCGCGGTGACGCCATTCAGCACGCCCATGGCCTTGTTCATCAGGTCCATGGTCTGCCCGATGGTCTGCGTGGAAAGCCGGCCCGCCCGCATGGCATCCTCCACCCCCTCAGCGAAGCGGGTGAAGACGTTCGGCGGCGGCGCCTGCCGCTCAGCGTACCTGGACTCGAGGAACTCGACGTAATCGAGCACCTGATAGCCGCGTTCGTCGCTGAGCGACTCAAGCTTGCGGGTGATGCGATCGCGGAGCGAAGGATTCATGGTCTCGAGTATCGGCAGGTGACGGCGAGGCGGACGGTGGACGTCAGTTCTTCCACCGCGCCCTTCTTCCCCTCACGTCAATATGTACGTACGGCACACCGTTCTGGTTACCGTATAGTCCGAGGCCGCCGACGTACTGCGGAAAATCGCGCTCGACCTGCTCGACCTGCAGCGAAACCAGCATGCCGTCGCGCCAGGTCACACGGCCGTCGCCGTCGGCGTCAATGGCCAGGTCGGCCGCATCGCCGTATTGATGCCGGCTGTCGCGCGCCGCGCGGGGCACGCGGCGATTGTACACGGGCGAGCGGAATCCGGAATGCACGTCCACGTTGACCGTCTGGTTGCGCCCCCCGCGGAACGCGCCGACATAGGCGATGACCAGTTCGACCTTGTCGAGCACGCGCGGATCGAGCGCGACGTACTTGGGCCAGCGGTCCTGCTGTTCGTCATGGGTGATGAAGTCCGAGAGCCGCAGGTGCTTGCTCACCGGCAGCTCCGCCGATTCGGGGGTCACTTCGACAAACCCGCGCGGTGGCGGCGGCGCGTCGCCGGCGATATCCGACCGGTAGTTGCCGATCCGGTAGCCGTTGATGGTCTGGCCGATCTTGGCCGAGTACGGCACCATCACCGCGACGAGAATGGAGTCGACAATGCGATGACCGGTCTCCGCCTCGACTTCCAGTCGATAGAACCCGGAGAAGCCGGGCGCCACGACGCTGGCGCCGAAGAGCGGCTGCGAAGGCGTGACGACGGCGCTGTCCTGCGCGCGCACCCAGGCATAGCCCAGCTTCCCCGGGTCGCCGCGCACTTCGAGCGGGAAATCGAACCGCTCGCTGGGGAGCACCATCTGCACCCGCACCTGCCCACTGCGGCCGAAGACGCTGGGCGAGGCCGACACGGAAGGCGCGCGGGACTCTCGTGCGAATGGCGACGCCAGGAGGAGATGCGGTGGATGCAGAATGAGCACCACCGCGCCGAGGAGCGCCAGCGCCCCGATCAGCAGCGCCCACCAGCCGGCCCGGGATCCGCCGGTGGCGGACTGGCCGGGGAGGGTCACTGCTAGTACCGCCCCCAGCGCGCGCGCGTGCCGCGCACATCCACGTGGATGAACGGCCCCCGCGCCCGCGTGGCGCGGTAGATCCCGAGTCCGCCCACCAGTTCCGGGTACTGACGCTCCACCGATTCGACCGCCTCGGCCATCACGCGGATGTCCTTGGAGTTCACCTTCCCGTCGCGATTCAGGTCGTCGAGCCGGTTGTCGCGGTTGTTGTCAACCATGATGTCCGCGGCATCGCCGTACTGGTGCCGGCTGTCGCGGGCCCGACCGCGACCGACGCCACGCTGATTGTATTGCGGTGAGCGGAACCCGCTCATCACGCGGAAGCGCTGCGCATCGACGCCGCGCCGCTGCAACTCGACGAGGACGAGCTCGAGCTTGTCAATCAGCGCCTCGCGCAAGACGAGATACTTGGGCCAGACGGTCTGCTGGTCGTGAGTCAGGAAGTCCGCGAGACGGAAATGCTCCGAGACCTGGGTGTCCTTGTTCTCGAGCGTGACTTCGATGAAGCCCTCGGGGTTCTCGTACGCGGTCGAGCGCGGCGGGCGCTTCTCGGCGGGAAAGCGGCCAAGGTGGTAGTCGCCCACTCGGCCGTTCACCTTGTCGGCGAACGGCAGCAGCGTGATGAGCGACAACTGGCGCCCGCTGGTCGTGTCGGTGACGGCGACCGTCGACGTGGACTTCTGTTCTCGCCGCCCGAAGAGGCGGGCGATTGGTTCGACTTCCATTGAACGCGGCGGCGCGAAGAACCGGGCCAGGAGTCGGCCACTGCGGCCAAAGAGCGTGTCGGCGGTGGTAGCCTCAACCGACGCCGGCGGCGTGGCGCCTGCCGTCTGACCGGACGCGACGGCCGCCGTGGCCAAGAGCAGGGCAACGGCAAGGCTGGCGGGGAGCAGGCGGCGCAGTCCGGTCACGAAGGCTCGGGTTGGGAGACGAAGGCGCCGCAGCGCGAGGGGGGCGCCTGCGGCGGGTGCGAGACCCCGAAAAATAGCTAGTACCCGCCCGGGGGGCTAGCGTTCCGACGCCGGTCGACCGTGCGCCGTCGACCATCGACCATCGACCATCGACCGTCGACCGTCGACCGTCAGTAGATATACACCGGCGTCCCCAGCGGCACGATCCGGAACAGCGTCTCGATGTCCTCATTCCGGACGCGGACGCAGCCGTGACTGGCGCCGCGCCCAATGCTCGCTGGCGCGTCCGTGCCGTGAATCCCGTATCCATCGCCGAGGTACAGACGGTTGACGCCGAGCACGCCCGCGTAGCGGCGCTGGTTGGTGTTCATCGGCGGGACGATCAGGTCGCGGCCCACGACGATCTCCTTGCCTTCCATCACCTCAAATGGCACCTCGTGTCCGTCGGGATAGCGCGTCACCACGTCATTACCCGACACGGCAATCACGGCGCCACCGGCCTCCGGAATGGTCATCCCGCGTTCGAGCCGGAGCAGGCGCTTGTGCTCCTTTCTCGCCGCTTCCACGTAGTGCCAATCGGGAGGCACCCAGGCGGGGTCCACATCCTTGCGAATGACCACCAGCCGGCCGCGTGGCGTCTCGAACTTCCATCGCGAACCGCCCGCACGTTCCAGGTATTTGCCCGTGCCGGTCGCGACACGTGTCTGAAAAAGCACCGTGGATCCGCGCTTGAACCAGAGCCGGTTCTCCGCGATGCTGATCACGATGTACGGCTGGTCGCCGATGGAATCGGGGGAGGCGACGAGCACCCGAT
>JAKAJN010000106.1 GCA_021813725.1 bacterium
CGGCGCCGGTGGTGTGCCGGCAAGCACAACAACGCCGCCGCCCAGGCCGCCCGCGCGATACAGCAGCTTGTGCCCGTCGGCGCTGAGGTCGAAATCGACAATGCTGCTGACGAAGACGCTCGCCCGCCGGTCTCGCAGTTGGTAGCGATGCAGCGCCTGGCCGCCCATCGCCGGCCCCGTGCCGGTGGCGGGAAGCGCTTCGCTCAGGAAGACCGTGCCGGCCGCGCCGGCCTGCAGCTTGGTGTACGAACGCGTGGCCACACCCGGTACGCTGATGATGCGCGACGCGAGGCCGTCGAAGTCAACGCTCACCGACACGGGGGCGCGCGGCGGTGCCGCGGTTGCCGCATTTGCGCCGGTCTCGCCGCGGGGCCGGGCGCCGGGCGCGGCATTCGCTGGCGCCGCCGGCGCCGGCGGCGCCGCCGGCACGCCCGTCTCCTCGTCGCTCTCCGGCAGGAGCGGCGTCGGCTCCCCTTTCGCGAGAATCGCGAAGTAGAGTCCGTAGGTCGTCTCGAACGGGTAGTTGGTCATGTCGAGCCACTGCGACTTCAGGCCGAAGTCGGTGGACGCGAGGAACCAGAGGTACTTGCCGCTCGCGTCCCACGCCGGCCAGACAGCGTCGGACATTCCATCGGTCACCGCCTTCGCGACGCCGGTCTCCACGTTCACCGCCACGATCTCGCGGTACAGCGAGCTGCGATGCCGCGCGTACGCAATCCACCTGGAGTCGGGGCTCCACACCGGATTCATCGTGCGCGCCGGCACCATCCATGGATCTTCGCCCATCACCTTCGCCTGCCCGCTGGCCACATCGAGCACCCAGAGCTTCAGGTCGGTGTCGGTGTAGAGAATCCGCTTGCCGTCGGGTGACCAGGCGGGGGTGTAGTAGTGCTTGTGGTTCGGCAGGGTAATCTCGCGCGGCGGCGTCAATCCGTCGGCGTTCTCGATATACAGCTTGTACTCGCCGCTCCGGTCGCTGAAGTACGAGATGGACTTGCCGTCCGGACTCCACGCGGGATCACGCTCCGCCGACGCGCTCGACGGCGCGATGTTGCGCACATCGCCCTTCTCGGCGGGAACCGTGAACACCTCGCCGCGGGCCTCGACCAGCGCACGCTTCCCCGTCGGACTCAGTGACATGTTGCCAATGCGCGGGCTCAGGTCCTTCCACCCCGCCATCATCCACGGAAAGTCGCCGTTCGCCGTGATGTTGACGCGGTGCGCCTTTCCGGTCGCCGGGTCGAGTTCGTGGATGTACCCCGCCTGCTCAAAGACCACGGCGCCGGCCCCTGCATCCAGCGTTTTCACGTCGAAGTCGGAGAAGTCCGTGACCTGCGCGAGCTTCTTGGACTTGGTGTCGTACGACCAGACGTTGGCGACGCCATCGCGATCGGAGATGAAGTACACGACGTCGCCCAGCCAGGCCGGCTCCATGTCCTTGGAGTCCTTCCACGGCGGCGTCTCCACCTCGAGTGACTTGAGGTCCGCGATCCAGATGGGGCGGTTCTGGCCGCCGCGATAGTTGCGGCGCTCCTCGTCCCAACTGGGATTCATGCGATACGCAATGCGCGTGCCGTCGGGGGCGAGGCGCCCCTGATAGCCGCGAGAGATGTTGAGATACGTCTCGGGCCCGCCGGTGACCGGAACGGTGAAAAACTTCGGCGCCGGGGACGGACCGAAGGTGTCGCGGTTCGACGAGAAGAGCACCGCCTTCCCGTCGGGCGTCCACCCCTGCACGAGGTCGGGAGACGAGTGGAACGTGAGGCGCTTCGGCGCGCCACCATCCACGCTCACCACGTAGACATCGGTGTTGCCCGCATACTCGGCGGAGAACGCGACGAGCGCACCGTCCGGCGAGAGCTTGGGATTCTGCGTCTCCCCCTGGAAGCTGGTGAGGCGGCGCGCCGCGCCGCCGGCGCGGTCCACCACCCAGATGTTCTGGGCATACGCAAACGCGATGGACTTGGCGCTCACCGAGGGAGAGCGCAGCATGCGCGTTTGGGCAAGGAGCACGCCGGGGGGCGCGCTGACGAAGCAGAGGCTCGCGAGGAGCCACGAGGCGCGAATGCGGGACATCGTCAAATTGGCTAGGGTGGAGGGCGCTGGGATGCGGCAGCACCGCCGGTGCCGTACAAGGTGCCTCTTCGGTTGGCCGGACGGCTAGGGCGCCCGCTCCGGCGCGATCTGGTGCGTCACCTCCGCGACACCCCCACGCGTGCTGAGATAGCGAATGGTCAACTTCCGATCGGCGTCCGCGGCCCCGGCTTTCACGCGCAGCGTGATGGCCTTCGTCTCGCCGCCCGTGAGCCAGAACTCCGGCACGCGACCGATCACGCGCGTATTCGCCCCCTGCCCGCGCAGCGTAATGGCATCGGGACGCACGATCTTCACCCGCTTGGCCATCTCAAGCGCCGTGGGCAGTCGCCCGCTATTACGTAACGTTACGATTACCTCATGCGTCGCCGAGTCCGCGACCACCGGTGCGCCACGCCGCGCCGGCTTGAGCGACTTGGCTGGCGCCGAGGTGACGCTGACGATCTCCACCTGCGGCAGGGACTGCGCGAGGTACAGGTTGAACATCGCCTCGTTGCGCGCCCACTTCTCCAGCCACTCCGGCGGCGCGTTCTGCGACCAGAACTTCGGATTGAAGCCGCCGGTTTCCACCTCGCCGAGCGTGCCGCCGGCGTTCAGCTTGGTCCACGGCTTGAAGCACTTGCCGCCGTACTCCTCGTCGCAGAAGCGCAGCACTTCGGTTTCGTCGACGCGACCGTCCTTGTTGTAGTCCTTCTCGCGACCGCCGTTCCACAGCTCGTCGCC
This sequence comes from bacterium, assembly GCA_021813725.1. Classification (GTDB taxonomy): domain Bacteria; phylum Gemmatimonadota; class Gemmatimonadetes; order Gemmatimonadales; family Gemmatimonadaceae; genus PNKL01. The sequence continues at coordinate 2,818 of JAKAJN010000106.1, forward strand.
GTACCAGATGGCGCCGTACTGAAAGTAGCCGAAGTCGGGACCGTGCCCGAAGAGCGGCGCGGGACGCGCCGAGTCACCGGTGAAGGGATTCACTCTCAGGCGCGTGTTGTAGACGCGGTACACATCGCCCGCCCACGGATAGTTGGTCTTCGCAATCCCCACCGAGTCGAAGTGCTGGTAGAACTTCAGGTCGGCCGGGTACATGCACTCCGTCTCTTCGCACGTGGACGGGGCGCGCAGCATCATCGGCACGGCGGTGTCCATCGAGTTCGCGACGCCGATGTTCGGGTGCGTCATCAGGAACAGCACCACCGCGCGGGTCTCCGGCTCGGAGAGCGGATACTCGCCCGCCCCGCCCTGCGTCCACCCGCGCCCGGTGGCCTCACGCATCGGCCGCCAATTCTCGGGGTAGTTGCGGTGCAGGTCGAGGCCGCCAATGCCGTCCTCGTTCACGCGGCCATCGCCGTCGTTGTCGAATCCTTCCTGCAGCAGCAGGTAGTCGCCCTTGCCGGCGCCGACGCGCCGCATCAGCCGCCCCTGCTTGTCCAGCGTGTCAATCACGGCGTCGCCCTTGCCGGCGCCCACATACTTGCGCATCTGCCGGATGAAGCCGTCGCCGTCGAGATCCTCCGGCGGATCCTCGTCGAGCAGGCCGTCGCCATCGTCGTCGTACGGTCGTACCGAACTGCGCAGCGACTGGGCCGTCAACCGATACAAGTCCGATCCGTCCGGATTGTTCATCGGCTTGATGTACACGGCTTTCGTCTTCAGCAGGGCGGTGACGTCGGCGTCCTTGTTGAAGTTCTCAATGAGGTACCAGGCGAGGTACAGCGCGCTCTCCGTGCCGGTGATCTCGCCCGCGTGGCGTCCGCCCTCGAAGAACGCGGCGGGCTTGTCGGTGTCCTTGCCGGTCGACTTGTCGGTCAGCGTCAGTTGCAGGATGTCGCGGCCGCCGAAGCTCCGCCCCACCGTATGCAGTTCCACGAAGTCGGGATGCTCCTTCGCCCACTTCCGCATCCACTCCTCGATTTCCACGCTCGTGTGATAGTGCTTGAAGTCCATTTGCCCCGCGACGATCGGCTTGACCTGCTCATAATTCGTGAGCGGGAAGGCGCTGGGGCCGGTGCGTAGACCCGGTACCACGAGCACCTTGGGCGGGCCCGACGGACCTTCGTTGCGTGGTGCGCCGCGCTGGGCGGCAGCAGGAGTCGCGGCGCACGCCAGCGCGGCCGCGAAGAAGGCGAGGGAACGCAGGGTCATGGCGGAAACCCGGAACGAGGTGGTCGCGGTGCGAAGCGGCGCATCGCCGCCTCGGGTGCTACGCGCCGGGGAGCCGTGACGCTGGGAAGCTACGTCGTCGCGAACGCGCGCACCATCAGCGGAAGCGCCGCCTCGACCGACTCCTCGATCGTCACGCGCAAGCGATGCGCGGCAAACGCGTGGGGCGGGCGCTCGAGCTTGCAGTAGCCAATGGTCTGGCCGGCCGCGAGCGGCTGCCAGCGTCCATCGCCCGCGTCTCCCTCCACGCGATACCGCGCCACGCGCTGCCCCTCCTCGATGCGCTCGGCGAGCCGCAGCGCGTGCACCACGGCGGGTGCCTGCAACGGCGCTGTTCCTTCGAGCGCGCGGCCCGGCCGGTGGCGCCAACGCCAGGCGAGCGGCGGCACTTCGTGTGCGAAGAGCGCGTCGCGCGCCGCGCGGAACTCCCGCAGACGCTGCACATCGGCATCGGCGAGGAGACCGTCGCGATTGGGCGGCACGTTGAGCAGCAGCTTGCTGTTGCGCCCCACCGACGTGAACCAGATGTCGAGCAACGCGTCCGCCGTCTTGAGCGTGGCATCCTCCGCGGCGTGGTAGAACCAACCCGGACGAATGGAAACGTCTGTCTCGCCGGGACGCCAAACGTTGCCATCGCGATCGCCGTGCTGCAGCGAGCGGATGATCTCCGGACCGTCGACGCCGGGCACGGTGACAATGGACGGATCGACGGTGGACCAGTTTGGATCGCCGGCGGAACCGCGTTCGTTGCCGATCCAGCGCACGTCGGGGCCGGCGTCGGAAAACATCACCGCGCCGGGCTGCAGGCGGCGCACCGTCCCCCAGATGCGCGGCCAATCGTAGCGCTGCCGGCGTCCATTCGGCCCCTCGCCGTTGGCGCCGTCGAACCACACCTCGGCGATCTCCCCGTACTGGGTAAGGAGTTCGGTGAGTTGCGCGACGTACATGTCGTTGTAACGCGGCGAGTCGCCATACGCCGGTGCGTGTCGGTCCCAGGGCGAGCAGTAGAGACCGACGCGCAGACCGTGCTCGCGCGCGGCGTCCACGCATTCGCGCACCACGTCGCCCTGGCCGCCGCGCCACCCACTGCTCGCCACGGAGTGCGCCGTCGTCCGGGTGGGCCACAGGCAAAATCCATCGTGATGCTTGGCGGTGAGGATCAGGCAGCGCGCACCCGCGTCGCGTGCGACGCGCGCCCACTGCCGCGCCTCGAGCGCGCGCGGGGCGAAGATCGCCGGAGCTTCCGTGCCGTCGCCCCACTCGCGGTCGGTGAAAGTGTTGACGCCGAAGTGCAGGAACAGGGCAAACTCATCGCGCTGCCAGGCGAGTTGAGCGGGGGTCGGGCGCGGCCGCGCACGCGGTGCGCCCGGTGCGCCCGATGCGCCCGATGCGCCCGATGGCGCAAGAGCAACGCCGTGCGCGCCGAGCAACAGCATGCCCGCAAGCTGCGTAAACTCGCGGCGCGACAGCGCGTCCTGTCGTTCGTCTGTCATCGTCCGCTGCCACCTGGCGACAGGAAACCGTGCAGTCTGATGTCTCGCGACGAGGCGCCGACGAAGAACTCGATGGGACCGGTGGGCGGCACCAGGCGCCCGCGTTCATCGCGCACGTACAGTGCCCGCGCTGGCACGGCCAGTCGCAGCAACGCTGTCGCGCCCGGCCAGAGCGATACCCGCGTGAAGCCGCGCAGCGCGAGCACGGGCTGCGCGGTCGGCGCGGTCAGGTGTCGGACGTACAACTGCACCACCTCATCGCCCGGAATGCGCCCCGGCGTCGGCGCCGTGTTTCGCACCCGGAAAGTGACGTGTACGGTGTCTCGCTCGCTCCGCGCGCGACCAGTGAGGCGCAGACTGTCGTAGGAGAACGGCGCATAGGTCAGCCCGTACCCGAACGGGAACAGCGGCTGGCCGGTGAGATCCACATAGTCGTCACCCCGTCCCGTCGGCAGATGATCGTACACGAGTGGCAACTGCCCCTCGAACCGCGGCACACTGAAAGGCAGACGACCGCCGGGGCTCATGTCGCCCAGCAGCACCCGACTCAGCGCCTCCGCGCCACCTTCGCCCGGATAGAACGCCTGCAGGACCGCACTCACGCGACTTATCCACGGCGTGGCAATCACCGCGCTCCCCGCGTAGATGACGACGATCGTCGGGGTCTCCGTCGCCGCGACGCGGGCAATCAGCTCCTCCTGCCGCCCCGGGAGGCGCAGCGAAGACCGGTCGCGGAACTCGCCCTCGTCCACACCGACGGTCACGATGGCGGCGTCGGCACCGCGTGCGGCCTCCACCGCCTTGGCGATGCCCGTCTCCTCGTCGCGAAGGCGCGCCGCGTAACCGTGATCCCACAGGAGGCGCACGCGACCGTTCCCCGTCGTCTGCCGGTATTGCAGCCGCAGCGCGTGCCGACCAGCGGTCAGCACACGCGGTGCCACGTGTCGCGCATATGACACCTTGCGATCGGCATCCACGACCAATGCGTCGTCAATCCAGAGCTGGAGGCCGTCATCTCCCTCGACGGCCACGCGCACGGTGTCGCCGGGCGGAACTTCCAGCCATCCGCTCCAGCGCACGGCGAACCAATCCGTGGCCAGACCGCGCGCCGGCCGATTGAACGTCCACCGTTGGTCGATCGCGGCATCGCTTCGCGTCGCCACGGGCGCGTCGTCGAACGACGGCACCGCGAAGTACTCGCCGAGCACACCCGGCACGCGCGCGCCGCTCGAATCATGCGCCAGCGCAGTGGCTGGCACCGGTTCCCAGTCGGGCGACACCACCGACGGACCTTTCGCGCCCAGAACGGTCACGCGCCCGGCGAGTCGGGCCGTCATCTCCGCGACGAGCGCGCGGTCCGTCGAGGGTCGCACGGTGTATCCGCCCAGTGGCGTGTCAAAGGCGGGGGTGCCGATGACGGCGATCCGCTTCAGCGGGGCGATCAGCGGGAGCGTGGCCTGCTCATTGCGCAGCAGCACCAGCGAGGCCTCCGCGCCCCGCACCGCGAGCGCGTGCTGCGGATCGTGCACGCGCATCGCGCTGGCGTACGGCTGCTCGAAGAGCCCCAGCGCGAACTTGAGCCGCAGCACGCGCGCCACGGCCGTGTCGAGTACGCTCCGCGGCACGTGTCCGTCGCGCACGGCGGGCCAGAAGAGCCGCGCGTCGCCGACTCCGCTCTGGAAGATCACATCGAGCCCGGCGCGCAGCGCGCGCACCGTGGATTGCGTGTAATCCGTGGCGGTGTGATGCAGCACGGCCGAACCGCCGACGCCGCCCTGATCGGAAATGACGACGCCGTCGAACTTCCAGGCTTCTCGCAGGGTGCGTGTGAGCAGCGTTGCGTTCTCCGACGCAGGGAGGCCGTTGACGCTATTGTACGACGCCATCACGGACCGCGCGCCGCTGGTGATCGCCTCGCGAAACGGCGGCAGGTACAGGTCGGCGAGCGTCGCCGAGTCGAGTGCTATCGGGTACGAATCTCGGCCGCCATCGCCGTGGTTGGCCACGAAGTGCTTGGGCGTGGCCACGACGCCACGCGACTCGACGGCGCGCACGTACGCACGCCCCATGGCACCGCTCAGCCAGACGTCCTCGCCATACGTCTCCTCGACTCGTCCCCAGCGAGGGTCGCGCGCCAGGTTGATGACGGGTGAAAGAAGCTGGCGCACGCCGCGCTCGCGCGACTGCCGGGCGATGGCGCTGGCCACATCGGCGACGAGCGCCGTGTCCCACGACGCCGCAAGTCCGATGGCAGCGGGAAAGACCGTTGCCCTCGCCTGCATCAACCCGTGCACGCCTTCCTCGAAGAGGATGACGGGAATTCCGAGTCGCGTGCGCTCGACGAAGAACCGCTGCACGTCATTGCCGCGCGTTACGGCGCGATGCTCCGGCTCTGCGCCGACGCTGTCGACGCGCAGGTCGAGCAGCTGCACACCGTAGGCGCCGTGCGCGAACGCAACGCTGTCACGCACCGGATCGCCGGGCACCATGAAGAGCTGCCAGAACTTCTCTTCCGGCGTCATCCGCGCGAGGAGCAGTTGCGCGCGCTCCGCCACGGGGCGGCGCGCGTCCATCCACGGGCGCGGGGCGGGGCGGCCACGTTCCTGCGCGGCAATCGGGCGCACGGCCAGCACCACGGCGGCCGCAAGCGCCAGCAGAAGCAGCACGACCCGCAAGACGCCGCGCCATACTCGGACCGTGCGCACCTCGCGCATCGCCTCGCGCATCGCCTCGCTCATCGCTTCGACAGCCCGACGACCGTCTTCCACTCGGCTGCCGTTACCGGCGTCACGGAGAGACGCCCGATGCGCAGAAGCGCCATCTTCGCCAGCGCCGCCGTGCGCTTGATGGCGGGAAGCGCAACCGGCGAGGCGAGCGGCTCCACGGCGCGCAGGTCCACCATGAACCAGGTCGGCTTGGCGGGCGACGATCCCGCGTCAAAGCCGGGGTGCGACGGATCGAACGCCGTGTGATCTGCATACGCTTCGCGCACCACCTCGCAGATGCCGACGACGGCCGCCGGCTCCGCCATCGAGTGGTAGAAGAATACGAGGTCGCCGTGCTTCATGCCGTCGCGCAGAAAGTTGCGCGCGGCGTGA
>JAKAJN010000107.1 GCA_021813725.1 bacterium
GCTGGTCTCCGCGTGCGCGACGTCCGGCATCCGCTCGGCAGACCCGACGAACCGTACGCGTGGGTGAGTGAGACGACGGTGGCGCCGTGGGTGATCTATGTACTGGCGCCGTGACGCGCTGAGCGCACTCGGCGGCGCCGCGCTGATGGCCGCGTGCGGTCAGGCGTCGCCGCGCCGGCTGAGCGTCGAACAGGACACGCTGGTGCTCTATGGTTACGAGACCGTGCCGCCTCCGGTGCGGGGGCTGGTGCGGTCCGGGGAGATCACGCTCACCCGTCGCAATCAGTTGTCGCTCTCGGCCGACACGGCGGTGGAGAACAGATACGGCAGAGTGCAGTGCCGCAAGACCGGGTCGGCCTCCGCAGTGGTACGCGTGGACGACGAGCGCGTGCAGTTCACGGTGATTTGCCGGCCGGCCGTCCGCGTACAGATGCCAAAGGCGCGGTGGATGGAATCTGGCGCGCCGGCCCAGTCATTGGCGGTGGACGCGACGCTCGAGTCGGGGGAGCAGGTGCGGCTCCAGCCGCTGAGCATGACGGTGAGCCGCGAGGGTGTGGTCCGCTCCGTCAACGGCGAGGTCGCACCGGTGGCGGCGGGGTTGGTGAACGTGTACGCCGACTACGGTGGCCTGACCCTCCGGCACGTGATCGCGGTGCGCGACGTGGTGGCTCACGACACACTGCGCCTGCGTTCCGGAGAGTTCCGCACATGGACGCTGTCGCGCGGGCGGTACGAGTTCACGGTGAAGCCCGTGCGTGCTGGCGATCCCCTGCAGTGGTTTGACCTCGTCGCCGAGGGGACGCAGTGCACGCGACTCGATCGCGCGCCGGAGACGGTCTACTGCGTGGTGTATGACCACGCCAACCTCGGCGTGCGCAACGTGGCGGCCGCGCCGCCGGACGTCGAGCGGCAGGCCTTCGTGCAGGTACTGCGCACGCCGTAGCCGCGCGGCCTCGCCCCGTCGTCGAACCGCCACCGCCGGGGCGGGGTACAAAGAAATGCCCGCACCGATGCTGGCGCGACGGCGACCATGCTGATACTGAGAAGTGTCGTGCAAAAAGGAGAGAAGATGCGGACGAGCGTGAAATGGAGCGTTCTGACGGCCTTGTTGTTGGTCGGCGTGACCGGCTCGACAGCAATCGCTCAGGGGAAGTCGCAGGAGAAGATGCGCGAGAAGTCGATGGAGAAGATGCAGGAGAAGACGCCGGGCAAGACGCAGGCGAAGTCGCAGGCGAGGTCGCAGGCAGAGGTCTCCGTCGTCTTCCGCTCCGGCGATCGGGAGAGGTTCCAGGATTACTTCGCCTCTCATAAGATGAAGGCGAAGCCGCTCCCGCCGGGAATGGCCAAGCGGCTGGCGAAGGGCAAGCCGCTGCCGCCGGGCATCGCGAAACAGGTGATGCCGCCGGACCTGCTCCGCATCGCCCCGCCGCTTCCGAAGGACGCCGAATACGGCATTGTCGGCGACGCGGTGGTGGTGACGAAGGCCGGAATGGTGATTGACATTCTCGCCGCCGTGCTGAAGTAGTCCACGCGCGACGCGGAGGTACGTGTTGGCCCTGGTGGTCTTGCTGCGGGGAGTCAATGTTGGCGGTCACCGGACGTTCCGGCCAAGCGCGCTGGTGCGCGAGCTGGCGGATCTCGACGTCGTGAACATCGGCGCCGCCGGAACGTTCGTGGTGCGGGAGCGCGCCTCGCAGAAGGCGGTGCGGGAGGCGTTTGCGGAGCGGCTGCCGTTCGATACGGCAATGGCCCTCTGCGACGGACGTGCCGTGCTCGACCTGTTGGAGCGCAATCCGTTTGCGGCCGAACCGAGCCGACCGGACCTCACGCGCTTCGTGAGCGTGCTGGCGGGGCGTGCGCCGCGGTCACCCAACGTCCCGTTCCAGCTTCCGAAGGACGGTCCGTGGATGCTGCGTGTCATCGCCCGGCACGGGCCGTTTGTCTGCGGCGTCTACCGGCGCCACATGCGCGCGGTCAGCCATCTCGGCGCGCTCGACAAGCAGTTTGGCGTGCCCGTGACCACGCGCAACTGGAACACCATCACCGCCATCGGCAAGGCGCTCGGCGGCGGTTGATGCTTCAAGATGCCGGTTCGCGTCGCGTCCGGAGCGAGAGCCAGAGCGCGACGAGCATCACCGCGAAGAGGACGCGATTCACGATCACGCCCCCCGTCTGCGAACTCCGCGCGATGGGGAGGTAGTGGAGCACCGCGGAGCGCGCGAGGTACTCGAGCGCGAGAATTGCGAGCAGGAGCGGCACGGCGCTGCGGTACCGCGCGAGACTGATCCACCCGACGGCATAGAAGGGGAGCTTGGCGACGCCAAGCAGGGCGAAGAGCGCCACCACGGTCTGCGCGGCCGCCGGCCCGTACGAGTCAATCGGGATCCCGTCGGCCGTCATCGCGATGTTGTGGCCGTTGAAGATGGACACCACACTCTGCAGGCACTTGATGAGCAGCACAAAGCCGAACAACCACAGCACGATCTTCGATCCGCGATCGTCGCTATCGAGGGTGCGAGGGAAGAGGGTGGCGAGCATGGTGGTCATTCGTGACGTAGAGTAATAGTACCGTCATTCATGCCGGAGCGCGACCACGGGGTCGAGCCGAGCGGCCTTGAGCGCAGGAAGCATGCCGAAGACGATGCCGGTCACCGCGCTCGTCCCCAGCGCGGCGACCACGGCGAGCGGCGGCACCGACGACGCGATGGGCGTGAACGCGCGGATCAGCAGGGAGCCGCCCCAGCCGACGATGAGGCCGATGGCCGCGCCGGTGGCGGTGAGGGTGACGGCCTCTACCAGGAACTGCCACAGGATCACACCGCTCGTCGCGCCAAGCGCCTTGCGCACCCCGATCTCCCGCGTGCGCTCGGTGACGGAGATCATCATGATGGCGATGACGCCGACGCCACCCACCAGCAGGCCGACGCTGCTCAGCGCGATCATCACAAGGAAGAACATCCCGAACACCTTGTTGTAGACGTCGAACAGCTTGTCCTGGGTGATGATGGCAAAGTTCGACTCGCGTCCTGGACGCAGGCCGCGCAGGCCGCGCAGGGCCGACGTCACGTCGTCAATGGTGACATCCTGGCGCGCCGAGGCGAGCGGCTTGATGACGAAGCCCAGCCAGCGCGTGTTTGCGCCGAGCCGGCGGTTGAGCGCGTAGATGGACGTGACGATGCGCGGCCGCTCGCCCCCCGCCAGAAAGCTTGCATCGTCCTTGAACACGCCGACCACCGTGAACGGCCCGCCGCGACTCCCCTGGATGGAGGTGAGCATCACCTCCTTGCCGAGGGCGTCATCGTCGCCGAACAGGCGCTCCTTGGCCGTCGTGTTGATGACGATCACGCGCGAAGCGCCGCGCGATTCCTGTTCGGTGAACACTCGACCGTCGATCATGTTGGGTGGGTTGACGACCGGCCAGTTGGCGGTCACCCCGAGGACCTGCACATCCGACAGTTGGCGGTCGCGGTACTTGGCGCTCGCGCCCCACCCTTGGCGCACCATCACCTCGCCCACGGTCTCCACGCGTGTCAGTGCCTGCGCCTCGGCGAACGTCAGGGCCGGATTCGAGCGCCACTTGCACGTGTCGCCGACATCGTCGCATGCCTCGAAGACGATGGGATAGCGCTGCACGAAGAAGGTCGTGGGTCCCGCCGACTCGAACTGCCGGGCGACGCTCTCGTTGATGCCGTGCACCGTGGCCGAGATGAGCACGACGACGAAGACGCCCACCGCCACGCCGAGGATGGTTAGCGCGGCGCGCACGCGGTTGGCGCGCATCGCGTCGAGCGCAATGGTCACCCCTTCCAGCGACATCCGCAGGCGATCGATCGGTCGCATCGCCGTCACTCCTGCCGCAGGGCGGCCACGGGGTCGAGAAGCGACGCGCGGCTTGCGGGGTACACCCCCGACACGATCCCGACGCCGGCACCGATCAACACCCCCACGGCAATGGACCAGGGGGCGACGAACGTCGGCATCGGCGTGGCCGTCCGGATGAACGCGGCCGCGCCGGCGCCGAGCGCGATTCCCATCGCGGCGCCAAAGGTGCTGAGCGTGGCCGACTCGATGAGGAACTGGATGAGGATGTCGCGCCGCTTCGCGCCGAGCGCCTTCCGAATGCCGATCTCGTGGGTGCGCTCGGCGACCGCGACGAGCATGATGTTCATGATGACGATGGCGCCGACGACGAGCCCGATGGCCGGAAGCGCAACGCCGGCGAGCACCAGATAGCCCTTGATCTTGTTCCAGAACTCGAGGGCACTGTCGGACGTCTCGAGGACGAAGTTGTCCTTCTGCGCCGGGCGAAGCTGGTGCCGCGCGCGCATCACCGACCGCACCGCTTCCATGGCCTCGGGCATCGCGTCGGCGATGGGCATCTGCACCGTGACGGCGTCGATGACATGCGGCTCGCGGTTGAGCAGGCGGTGCACCGGCGACCGGTACGGGGCGAAGATGTAGTTGTCGAACGAGACACCGAACGCACTGCCGCGCGACTCGCCGACGCCGATCACGTCGTACGGCCGGCCCCCCATCTTCACCTGGCGGCCAATCGGATTGACGGTGGGGAAGAGCCGCTTCACCAGATCGGGACCGAGGACCACCACGGACGCCCCCGTGGTGAGCTCGACCGGGGCGAAGTTGCGGCCGTCGGTGACGTCGAGGCGCTTGATCTGGAAGTATTGGCCGTCGATGGCGGTGACGTCGGCACTGCGCGGGCGCGAGAATGGCGACTCGACGCGCACGCCCCCCTCGGAGTACATCGCCCAGCGTGCGCCATCGGGAAGGGCCTCGACCACCGGCTCGACGTCACTCTCGACGATGCGCGGGCGCCGCGCGTACTCGAGCCACGTTTCGCGCGGGACGTCGCCGATGTTGATGTTCGGGCGGTTCCGCAGTTCGAACGAGTTGAGTGCGATGAGCTTGCCAACGAGCTGGGTTTCCATGTATCGCCCCATCCCGTCGACGATGGAGACGACGGTGATGAGGAACATCACGCCGATGCAGACGCCGAGCGCAGTGAAGAAGCTCTTGAGCTTCTGGACGCGGATGGTCTGGAGGGCGAGCCGTACGGCTTCGAAGAACGGCATATCTGAATGTAACGGCCCGTCTCGGGGAAGAGTTTCGGAGCTTGCCCGCGGGCGAGACGGATGTTCACCGATCCGGCGCGCGATTGACGCCGCCGTACACCGCGGCTCAATTCGTGCGGTCTCCCATCGCGAGCCCTCCGTGACCGTCGCCTGCCGAAGCGCGCTTCGCCGCGCCGCCCTTCTCGCGCTCTGCCCGTTTGCCCTGCTCACCGCGCAGGACACCCCCACCGAGCGCCTCGCGGCCAGGGACGTGCTGCGCAAGATGTCGGACTTGCAGCGCCAGCTCGACGTGCCGGCGCTGGTCGCGCGCCTCTCGGCGCCCAATGCGGCCCGCGACGCAGTGGCCGCCCGCGCCAAGGCGCTGATGGACAGCGAGCTGCTGGCGATGGCCGACGACATCACGCGGCACCCCGAGGTGGGGTTCAAGGAAACGCGTTCGGTCGGGATTCTCGTTGCCTATCTCAGGGCGCACGGCTTCGACGTGCAAGAGGGGGTCGCCGGTCTGCCCACCGCGTTTGTGGCGCGCTACACCAAAGGCACCCCAGGACCCAACCTGGGGATCATCGTCGAATACGACGCCTTGCGAGGGACCAAGGGCGACTTCCACGGCGACCAGCACAGCGCCCAGGGGCCGGTGGGGCTCGCGGTGGCGGTCGCGACGGCCGAGTTCCTGACGAGCTCGCGTACGCCGGGGACCGTGACGGTTTTTGGGACTCCCGCGGAGGAGATGATGCCCCCCGCGTCGAAGGCGCAGATGCACGCGGCCGGCGTCTTCAACGGCGCGGATATCATCGTGCGCTCGCACTCGAGCACGGCCACGCAGCGTCCGGCGCCGGGCTTCGGCTCGTGCTGCCTGAACATCGATGCCGTGCGCTACACGTTCAGCGGCGCGCCCTCGCACCAGATGATGCCGTGGGACGGACGGGACGCGCTGACGGCGGTCATCGAGCTGTTCACCAACATCGACGGCGTGCGTCGCGTGATGCGCCCCGAGGCGCGGATCCAGGGGATCATCACTGAGGGAGGCAAGGCGCCCAACGTGGTGCCCGACCGCGCGGTGGCGGAGTTCTACATCCGCTATCCGGACGAGGTGTACCTGACGCAGGTGCGCGAGATGGTGGACAACGCCGCGCGCGCGGCCGCGCTGGCGACGGGGACGAAGGTGAAGATCGAGGGGACGGCGGGCGCGCGTGACGGCGTCTCGGCCTCCACGATCAACGAACTCGCGTTCGCGTATCTCAAGCGGTACGGCGGCGGGAAGGTGGAGGAGACACCGGGAAAGCCGCAGGGCTACGATGAGACGGGGACGGTGTCCCGCGACATCCCCGGGACCGGATTCTCGGCGTACTCGTCCACCGGCACCTACCATACATATGAAATGGAGGCCGACGCGCTCGGCCCGGTGGGGCACTCCGGCTTCGTGGTCGACGCGCAGGCGATGGCAGCGCTGTTGTACGATTTCGCGACGCGCGCCGATTACCGGGCGATGGTGCGCAAGGAATTTGACGGCACGCGGTCGCTGTTCGCGGAGTATGTGGGGGCGCTGGGGCCGGCGTATCCGCGGCCCGTCGTCAAAGATCCGTAATCGACTGGCCCGGTGATCCGGGCATACACTCGGGAGGAAGTCTCGATGTTCCGTTCTCGCGCACTGCGCTTCGTCGCGGCCGTTTCCGTGACGTTCGTCGCCTGCTCCGGCCGCGACGCCACGACCGCGCACGGCATTGACCTTGCCGGGATGGATACGACGGTCGCTCCCGGCGACGACTTCAATGCGTACACCAACGGCGGCTGGTTCAAGGCCACCGAGATTCCGCCCGACAAGGCGTCGGTCGGTCCGTGGTCGGTGGTCTACGACAAGACCACGGAACAGACGCAGAAGCTCATCCAGGATCTCGCGGCAACGAAGGACGAAAAGAACGCCGACTATGCCAAGATCGGCGATTTCTACGCCGCGTACATGGACACGACGGCGATCGAGGAGAAGGGGACGGCGTCCATCAAGCCGCAGCTCGACAGCATCGCGGCGCTGGTCAACAAGACGGCGCTGTCGGCGGCCATCGGGCGCGCGCTGCGCGCCGATGTGGACCCGTTGAACTCGACGAACTTCTACACCGAGCACCTGTTCGGTTTGTTCGTCACGCAGGGACTCACCGACCCGTCCCGCAACATGCCGTACCTGCTGCAGGGCGGGCTCGGCCTGCCGGACCGCGACTACTATCTGTCGACGTCGCCGGCGATGGCCAAGCTGCGCACGGCGTATCAGGAGCACCTCACGGCCGTCTTCACGCTCGCCGGGGTGGCCGACGCGGCGGCGCGCGCCGCGCGCGTCTTCGCCCTGGAGCAGAAGATCGCCGCCGCGCACGCCACGCGCGTCGAGTCGCAGGACGTGAAGACGCCGCAGGTGTGGAAGACGTCTGACCTTGGCGCGCGCGCCCCCGGCATGGACTGGAGCGCGTTTCTCAACGCGGCCGGGCTTGCCGACGCGCCCGCGTTCATCGTCTGGCATCCGAAGGCGACCGTGGGCCTGTCGCGACTCGTGGCGAGCGAGCCGCTCGACGCGTGGAAGGACTGGCTCACTTTCCATCGCCTCAACGAGAGTTCCGGCTTCCTCCCCAAGGCGTTCGTGGAGCAGCGGTTCGCCTTCTATGGCAAGACGCTGAGCGGGACGCCGGCGATGCGCCCGCGCTGGCAGCGCGGCGTGGACCTCACCAGCGCCGCGCTGGGCGACGCGGTGGGGAAGGCGTACGTGGACCGGCACTTCCCGGCGGAGACGAAGGCGAAGGTGCAGGCGATGGTCGCCGACATCAAGCGGGCGTTCGGTGTGCGCATTGACGCGCTCACCTGGATGACGCCGGCGACGAAGGCGAAAGCGAAGGAGAAGCTGGAGACGCTACGCGTCGGCGTCGGGTACCCCGAGTCGTGGCGCGACTACGCCACGTTGAGCATCGCCAAGGACGATGCGCTGGGGAACATCCAGCGCGCCGACCTGTTCGAGTACCGGTGGCAGGTGGGCAAGCTGCAGAAGGCGGTAGACAAGGGCGAGTGGTGGATGACGCCGCAGACCGTGAATGCGGTGAACCTGCCGCTGCAGAATGCGCTGAACTTTCCGGCGGCGATCCTGCAACCGCCGTTCTTCGACGCCCAGGCCAGCGCGGCGTACAACTACGGTTCCATGGGCGCGGTGATCGGGCATGAGATCAGCCACAGCTTCGATGACATGGGGAGCCAGTTCGACGCCGAGGGGCGCATCGCCAACTGGTGGACGGCGGACGACCTGGCGCACTTCAAGACGGCGGGCGAGGCGCTGGCGAAGCAGTATGACGCCTACCAGCCGTTCCCGGACGTGCACGTGAACGGCCACCAGACGCTCAGCGAGAACATCGCGGACGTGGCCGGACTCGCAGCCGCGTATGACGCATGGAAGGCCTCCCTGGGCGGCACGCCCGCCCCCGCCTACCAGCGGTACACGGGCGAGCAGGAGTTCTTCATCAGCTTTGGGCAGAGCTGGCGGACGAAGACGCGCGAGGAGGCGCT
>JAKAJN010000108.1 GCA_021813725.1 bacterium
CCGTTGAAGCCGCGGGCCTTGAGGAGCATCCACGCCTGCGCCGCGCGGGCGCCGTCCTCGGCGTACAGGACGATCTTTTCGTTGTGCAACAACCCCGACTCCGCGAGCGTCGCGACCGGAATGTTCTCGGCGGGCGGAATGTGGTACTCGGCGTAGGCCGCCTCGGGACGGACGTCTACGACGCGGAAGTCCGACTTGCCCTGAATGATCCAGTCGGCCAGCGTCAACACGGCCACCTGGTCGTTGCCCGTCGCCATCTTCAGCGACAGCTCCTTGGCGTTGACCGTCGCGCCGGCGCCCTTATATGGATTGCCGGCGAAGAGTGCGAGGGCGCCCAGCACGAAGGCAACCAGCGCGAGGCGACGATTCAGCGTGAGATTCGTGAAGAAGTCGGTCATGATTATCCCTCCGCCTTGCGCGTCGCCATGCGCTTCTCGATCCATTCGGCGCCGGCGAAGCCCGCGAGGGCCATCAACACCACGGCGAAAACCAGCAGGCCGTACGGCAGGCCGGTGACCTGGGGCAGCGTGAGCTGTCCGAAGCTGGTGCTGTTGTAGAAGCCGCTGATGAGCGGGTAGAGCTCGCCCATGCCGTAGATGCCGGCGAAGATGCCGACGAACAGCACGAGCGCATCAATGCGCCCGGTGGCGACGCCCACGCAGGCCGTGCCGGGGCAGTAGCCGCCGACGACGAAGCCCATCCCGAGCACCAGGCCGCCGACGATCTGCGGCGCGAGGAACGTCGGCGTCAGGTAGACGAGCGACAGGTCCATCACGCCGAGCACGGAGAGCCAGTAGACGCCGAGCATCGCGGTGATGATCGCCGTGAACATCACCTTGAAGACGGTGAGGTCGGTGAAATAGAACTGCGCGGCGAGCTTGCGCGCGCTGTTGAAGCCGGCGCGCTCGAGGAAGAACCCGAAGCCGATGCCGACGAGGAAGGCGACGACGAGCCCGATGTTGTCGCCGAAGAGGCCGAATTTGAAGAAGGGGGCCATCATTGCCACTGTCTCCTCATGAAGTAGGCGAACCCGTAGGCACCGGCGAAGACCATGATCATGAAGGCCCAGCTGCCGGCGTTGAGCAGCGCGCCGCCCGTGAGCGCCTGGCCGCTGGTGCAGCCGCGCGCGAGCTTGGCGCCGATGCCCATCAGCGCGCCGCCAATGAACGCGAAGATCAGGCGATTGCGCGTGGTGATGTGCGGCCCCTTCTCGACGGTCTTCGTCACCCGATGCGCGAGCATGCCGGAGAGAAAGCCGCCGACGAAGACGCCGAGTACCTCGAAGACGAGCCAGTCCTTGAGCGGGCTGGTCCCTTCCTTGAGGTATTCCGCGAACGCCGGATTGTTGGCCACGTGGTCAGGCGCGACCGTGCCGAGCGTGGCGGTGATGGTCGAGGCGAAGGCCCCGGAGGCGCCGAGCCCGCGTCCCATCACCACGAACGCCGCCAGCAGCACGAGGCCGAGGCCGACGCCCGAGACGTAGGGATTCCAGTACGGTTGGGGTTTGTGTTCCATGCGATGACTCCTTGGGAGCGCGAGCCGGTCAGGTCCAGTGGCTGAACTGGCCGGCGTAGACGATGACGAAGCGCAGGGTGAGGCCGCCGAGGAGCACCAGGATCGGCGCGACCGGCGTGTGCTTCACCTTGTGGTTCACGGCGAGCACCTGGACGACGAGGGGAACGACGATGCCGAGCCCGATCACCAGCACCCAGAAGACGGGCGCGTACGGGCCGTCGAGCAACAGGCGCACCGCCTCGTGGTGCACCCGCGAGTTGGTCAGCAGCCCGGAGATGAAGCCGCCGAACACGAACAGTTCCAGCGTCAGGAACGCGTTGTCGGCCTTGGCGAGCAGCTCGCGCTCGTAGTCGTCCGTCGTGATGAGGTGCACGAACGCCGCCGCCGCCGAGAGGCCGGAGACGAGGAAGAGCATCCAGAGCATCGCACTGTTCCACAGCGGCCGCGCCCCGAACGAGCTCAGGAGCACACCCGTGTACATGCCGAGCAGCGTGCCGAGCAGCATGTTGAGGATGCCGATGTTCTTGATCACGTTCGGGTGCTCGTTGAGCGCCGCCGACCAGCGGTCGAACAGCGGGATCTTCCCCTGGAACGGCTCGGGAATGCGGATGAGCGTGTTCACCCAGAGCGCGGGGAAGACGATCATCAGCAGCCAGGAGCCCCACGACATCGGCGCGCTGATCTGGAACGTCATGAACAGGCGCCAGAAGTAGAGCTTGTGCTCGAGGTCCAGAAAGAGCGCGAACATGCCGAAGCTCAGCAGGACCAGCGCGATGTGCGGGAGATAGAACGTCGAGAACGTCGTGTTCTTGTACCGGCCCTGCAGCACGAAGTAGCCGGAGATGATCATGATGCCGGCGACGAGCCCGCCGAGAAACAGGTAGACCGGAATCTGCCAGCTCCAGATGTGCAGGAGCGGGTCGATCAGCTCGTTGTGGCGCGTGATGGTGAGTTCTTGCATCGGGGCGCTCACGTCAGGTAGAAGATGCGCGGCTTCGTGCCGGCGTCCGGCATGAGCACGTGGTGCTTGCGGGAGGCGAGCAGCTGGCTGACCTCGCTGTTCGGGTCATCCAGGTCGCCGAAATGCATGCAGTGCGTCGGGCAGACGGCGACGCAGGCGGGATCCTGCCCTTGCTCCACCCGATGGATGCAGAAGGTGCACTTGTCGGCGTAGCCGTCAGGATGAATGAAGCGCGCGCCGTACGGGCAGGCGGCAATGCACCCCTTGCAACCGATGCACTTGTCGTGGTCCACCAGCACCACGCCGCCGACGTCGTGCACGTGGCTCGCCCCGGTGGGGCAGCATGAGACGCACGGCGGGTTGTCGCAGTGGTTGCAGCGCTCCGACCGGATCTCCATGTGCGGTGTCGGATACGACCCCGACACGTCGTACGCGATCCAGTCGCGGTTGAAGCCTTCCGGCACGTTGTTCTCGGTCTTGCACGCGACCACGCAGTCCATGCAGCCGACGCACCGGACGGTGTCGATGACCATGCCGAACCTAGCCACGGGTCGCCTCCGGTTCGAGGGTGACGAAGTTGATGTTCATCCCGGTGCCGCCCATGAGTGGGTCGGTGGCGTACCGGGTGATGAGCTGCGAATCGCTCGCGCCCTTCCCGAACGCGTGCTTGAGTCCGCGCGCCGTGTGGCCGAACCCGTGCACCATGTACACGCAGTCGGGACGGATGCGCTGCGTGGCTTTCACGCGGATCGGCAAGCTGACGACGTTGTCCTGGTTCTTCAGCCGCACGTAGTCGCCCGACTTGAGTTCGAGGCGCTGCGCGACGTCTTCGTTGATCCAGACCTCATTCTCGGCCATCATGTCCGAGAGGATGCGGTTCGACTGCGTGCGGCTGAACGAGTGCACAGGCGCGCGGCCGAAGAGGAGGCGGAACGCCCCTGCCGGCGGCTCCGGGTGCTTCGTATAAACCGGCACCGGATCAAACCCAGCGGCCTGCAGCTGCGGCGAGAAGAACTCGATCTTGCCCGACGGCGTGTCGAACGTGAGCGGGGCGCCCTCGTCGGCAAAGATCGGCTGCGGCGCACCGCGGATGATCCCCTTGGCCTTCAACTCGTCAAAGCTGAGCCCGGCCGCGGTCAGGCGATGGTTCAGATACTCCTCGATGTCCTTCCACGGATAGTACTGGCCCAGCCCCATCACCTCGGCGAGGCGCTTCGCCATCCACCAGTTCGGCTTCTGGTCGTCCGGCGCATCCACCACGGGCTGGCGCAGCGCGACGAACGGCTCGCGGAAGAGCTCGACGTTGAGGTCGTCGTAGCGCTCGAGGTAGACCGCCTCGGGAAGCACCACGTCGGCCCAGCCGGCGATTTCGTTCGGAATCACGTCCACGACCACCAGCAGGTCGAGGTTCTGGATCGCCTTGATCGTCTCGGCTTCGTTGGGAAGCGCCTGGATCAGGTTGGTGGCGTAGACGAACCACCCCTTCACCGGATACGGCTTGCCGGTGATCGTTGCCTCGCGAATCCCCGTCGTGATCGGCTCGTGGGCAAACGGATAGCGGTTGCCCGGGTTGTCCACCTTCCCCTTCTCGGACTTCGGATACGGCGGATACGGAAAGCCGGGCACGTCCATGCTGGCCGGGGCGTAGAACCCGCCCTTGCTCCCCCAACTGCCGAGCAGCGCGTTGAGCAGCGCCACGGCGCGACTGCGCTGGGCGTCGTCACCGTACCAGGTGGAATGCCGCCCCGGATGCACGAGCGTGGCGGGCTGGTAGCGCGCCATCTCGCGCGCCGTCGCGCGAATCGTGTCGGGAGCGATGCCCGTTTCCGGATACGCCCACTCCGGCGTGTACGGCGCGAGCGAGGCCGCGAACTGCTCGAAGCCGAAGCCGTGCTTGGCCACGTACTCCTTGTTGTACAGCCCCTCCGTGACGAGGACGTGCATCCATGCCAAGAGAAGCGCGAGGTCGGTCCCCGGCTTGATCGGGAGGTAATGCTTGGCCTTGCTCGCGGCGACGGAGAAGCGCGGGTCGGCGACGATGATCGTCGCGCCATTCCCCACCGCATCGGCGAACTCCTGCACCTGCGAGTTGTGCATGTTCTCGCCGAGGTGGCTGCCGATGAGCACCAGGCATTGGGCGTTCTTGATGTCGGTGCGCTCCGGCGAGCCCACTTCCTCACCGTAGGTCAGCCAGAAGCCCGCATCGCGCGGGCCGCGGCACTGCGCGAACGACGGCGCGGTGATGTTGGGCGTCCCGTACGCCTTGAGGGTGTGCTTGAGGAACGCGCCACCGATGCCGTGCGCGAACAGCGCCACGGCTTCCGGGCCGTAGTTCTGCTTGATCGCATGCATCTTCTTGGCGATGTACGCGAACGCCTCGTCCCAGGAGACTTCCTGCCACTCCTCGCGGCCGCGGTCGCTGCGGCGGATGAGCGGGCGGCGGAGCCGATCCGGGTCGAAGTGCGCACCCACACCGCCGGTGCCGCGCGGACAGAGCCGACCGCGGCTGAGCGGATCCTCGGGGTTGCCTTCGACCTTCCAGAGCTTGCCATCCTTGACCGTCGCGATCGCCCCACACTTCCAGAAGCAGATGTCGCAGTACGTCGGGATGCGCTGGATGCCCTTGGCGGCACGTTTTGACGGCTTTTCGGGCGCCGATGGCGCCTTGGCAAAAGCGGCAGCACCGCTGGCGACGGTGACCGTGGCCGCGGAGATCTTGAGAAACTTTCGTCGGGAGAAGGAACTCATCCTCGCCTCGTGAATTGCGATATCCATGATGGGAGCCGCGGGATATCTGCACGGACGGTAACCGGGTTGGATTCGGTGGTCGGTCAGGCAACCGTCCTTTTGCTGTCGGGTAATGCCGGATTTTATGAGTAAATACCGATATGGTGCTTTTCCGAGGGATTCTGTGCCATTTTTCAACGGCAATTGGGCTTCCCTGAGCCCCCCCCGGATACGAGACTGAAAGCGGCATGCCAGCGCCCTCATCGCTCTCCCGCCCGACGACCCTGCGCCGCGTCGTGCTGACGCTCCTGGGTTTCATCGCGCTCGCGGCGCTGGGGACGGGCGTCGGCCGCTGGGTGCGCACACGCATCGAGAGCGCGAAGAGCCCCGGGGCACCCCTAACCGCGCCCGCCGTCGTCGAGGCTCCGGTCGTGCTAGGCCGCGCCGAGGGTTGCCTCGTCTGCCACGCGGGTGTCACGGGGCTGGACCGGGCGCACCGCGCGGAAGCGATCGGCTGCGCCTCCTGCCACGGCGGCAATCTCCAGGCACGCGACGCGCGCACCGCACACGAGGGGATGCACCGGGTCCCCGGCAATCTCGCCGACGCGCCGCGCACCTGCGGTCAGGCGGCCTGTCACGCGTCGGTCATTCCCCGCGTCGAGCGGTCCATAATGACGACGATGGCGGGCGTCGTCGACGTCAATCGCCGGGTCTTCGGCGAACCGCCGACCGCTGCGCCGCCGCACGCCGCCACACTCGGCGACAGCCCGGCCGACTCGCATCTGCGACAGCTCTGCGCCTCGTGTCATCTCGGCCAGCCGAAGACTGACTGGGGGCCGATCACGGAGCTGTCGCGCGGCGGCGGCTGCAACGCGTGCCACCTGATGTACGATTCCGTGGCCACGCGGCAGCTCGCCGCCTACGAGGCGACCGCGCCACGGAATCGGACGGGGATCCCGTCACGGCACCCTTCCTTCAGCATCGCCGTCGACAACGGCAAGTGCTTCGGATGTCACAGCCGCTCGGGACGCATCTCAACCAGTTACGAGGGATGGCACGAAATGCTCGAGGCGCCGGGCGCGGCGGCGCTCGCCGCCGACACAAGCGCGCGCCAGCGGCAGTACCGGCTCCTCGAGGACGGACGCTACTTCACGCGCGTCACTTCCGATGTGCATCAGGCGCGCGGGATGGACTGCATCGACTGCCACACCGCGGGCGAAGTGATGGGCAAGGGCGCCATCGTGTCGCACGCGCGTGACCAGGTGCAGCTGCGCTGCGCCGACTGTCACGCGCGCCGCCTGTCCACGATTCCGCCGGCGCACGCGGACGCCGAGACGACCCAGCTGCTCGCGTTGCGCGGATGGACGTTCACGAGGGAAGAGCGGCTTGCCGTCACGTCGACCGGTGGCGTACTCCCGAATGTTGTCGTGAGCCCGGCATCGGGCGCGCGCCTGCGCCGCAAGCGCACCGGCGAGTGGATGCCGCTGCGCGCGCCGCTCCCCGTCTGCCTGCAGGGGAGCGGGCATGCGCGCCTGAGCTGTGGGGCCTGCCACACGGCGTGGGCGCCACGGTGCGCCACCTGCCACACGAAGTACGAACCCGGAGCGGACGCGTACGACCACCTGTCACAGCAGGACGTGAAGGGGGCATGGCAGGAGACGGCCGGCCCGTACGAGGCCGTGCCACCAACGCTCGGCATCACCTGGAACCCGCGCGACGCCCAGCATCCGCGCGGCGTCGTGGAGACGTTCGTGCCGGGAATGATCTTGACGCTCGATCGCAATCGCACGGCGGGCGCCGCTCCCGATCAGATCGTTCGTCGGCTCTACGCGCGCATCGCGCCGCACACGACGAGCCGCGCGGCGAGATCGTGCGCGTCGTGCCATGCCGATCCGGTGGCACTGGGCTACGGACGCGGCGAGCTGCGTTATCGGATTGCCGGCGACAGCGGACGCTGGTCCTTCTCCCCCGCCGAGCCGCGCGCCGCGGATGGGCTCCCCGCCGACGCCTGGACGGGCTTCCTGCAGGAGCGGCGCGGGATGGTTGCCACGCGTGACGATGTGCGACCGTTCACGGTGGCCGAGCAGCGCCGTATTCTCACCGTCGGCGCCTGCCTCACCTGCCACGACGGAAACTCCCGCGTGATGCAGCGCGCCATCGTCGACCTCGATGCGACGATGGCGAAGCGCTCCAGGCGCTGCGTGGTACCGACCTGGCGCTCGCGCTGAGCCTGATCGATGGCGTCGACGCAACTGCGCCCGACGCTACCACGCCTCGGCGACGAGGGTGAAGCGCGGGATGGCGGCGGCAAAGCGCGCGCCGTCCTCCGCCTGGAAGAAGTACTCGCCTTCCATGTACCCACTGCGTCCCTTGAGCACGCAGAAGCTCTGATACTCGTGCACGCCGCCCGGCGCGAGCAGCGGCTGTTCGCCCACGACACCGTCGCCCACCACTTCGGTGTCGACTCCGGCGTCGTCGTGGATCAGCCACCGCCGCGACAGCAGCTGCGCGGTGCGCGTGCCCACATTCTCGATGCGGACAAAATAGGCGAAGACGAACTGCTGCCGATCCGGCGCCGACTGGTCGGCGAGAAAGGCCGGTCGCACGGAGATGCGAAACCCGTTCGTGAGCTTGTAGAAGAACGGAGGGGGCATGCTGAATGGTAACCGGCGGCAACGCCGACGATGACGAACGCGTAATTTCAGTGGCGGTCGTGCCGGCCGCCCTTGCCGACTCCCCTGACCTCGCTCCGTGTTCAACTCCGCCGCGCTGGCCGTCCGCCGAACTGCCGTTGGCTTCCTCCCGTTGTTCGCGCCGTTGGCGCTGGACGCGCAGGCGGCCTCCGACTCGACGAAGAAGGACAGCACCGGGCAGCGCCTCTCCACCGTGAGCGTGAGCGCGACGCGCGCCGCCGCCATTGTTGGCGGCACGGCCGCCGTGGTCATCCGCCCCGAGGAGTTGCGCTCGTCACCGGCGCCGTTGCTCGATGAAGCGCTCCGCGAGTCGCCGTTCGTGCTGGTACGCCAGAACTCGCGCGGCGAGATGGAGATCTCGGTGCGGGGTTCCGATTCGCGCCAGGCGGCGGTGCTCGTGGACGGCGTGCCGATCACGCTCGGCTGGGACCATCGCACCGATCCGTCGCTCGTGCCGATCACCGGCACCGAGCGCCTGGTGATCATTCGCGGGCTTGCGTCACTGCTCAACGGCCCCAATTCGCTCGGCGGTTCCATCGAGATCAGCCACGACGCGACCGGCCAGCCGACGACGGGCCGGCTGTGGGCCGGCGCGGAACTCGATCAGTTCGGCGCGTCGGTGGGCACGCTGGGGTATGGCCGGCGATGGGACGCAGTGCGCGGCGGATCC
>JAKAJN010000109.1 GCA_021813725.1 bacterium
TCCGGTCGCTCGCGCTCGGCGAGGCGACACTCGCCGACTGGTGGCGTGTCGCCATCCGCGAACTTTCGTCCGGTCTGTCGCTCGGCGCCATCCTCGGATCGATCGGGGCGCTTCGCGTGCTGCTCTGGCAGACGCTCAAGGACGAAGGGATCCGGTTCGGCGCGTTCGCCATCGGGTACGACTACGGCCCCAATTACATGCTGGTCGCCATCACCGTGGGGCTGGCGCTCGTCGGGGTCGTGACGTTCGGCACGCTGGCCGGCTCGATGCTGCCGTTCGTGCTGCGCCGCATCGGCTTCGACCCCGCGAGCGCGTCAGCCCCGTTCGTGGCCACGCTGGTGGACGTCACCGGACTCATCATCTACTTCTCGGTCGCGCTGCTCATCCTCCGCGGCACGCTGCTGTAGTACGGTGCCGTCGCGCGTCGCCGCTCCGAGTCTCTGGCGTGCCACCGCGCTGGTGGCGCTGGCCGCGTGCGGCTTCGGCTCGATCACGGTGCTGATGGTGATCGGCCGCCGGAACGGCCTCACCCTCGCCTCCGCGATGGCCTGGCGCTATCTCATCGCCGCGCCCTTTCTGGTGGCGCTTGCCGGGCGCGGACTTCGCAGCGTCACCCGACGTCGCGCCGCAACGCTCCTCATCGCCGGCGGGCTGGGGCAGGTGGCCATCAGCGGCATCTCGCTCTACGCCCTGCGCTGGCTCGATGTGGCGACGCTCGGATTCCTGTTCTACACCTTCCCGGCCTGGGTCGCCCTGCTTTCCGTGTTGCGCGGGCTTGAACGCGTGGATGCGCGCCGCAGCGCGGCCCTCGCGTTGGCGCTCGGGGGGCTGGCCGTCATCCTCGGCGCGCCGCGCACGGCCGGACTTCCGCTCGCCGGCGTGGCGTGCGCGCTCGGCGCCGCATTCATCTATGCTGCCTATATCCCGTTCCTTCACTGGATGCGCGGCCCGCTCTCGGCTGCTTCCGCCGCCGCACTCGTGATCTCCGGCGCCGGCATTGCCTACCTGATCGGCGCACTGTGGCGCGGCGAGTTTCACGCGAACCTCTCGCCCGTCGCCTGGGGAGTCGTCGGCACGCTGGCCGTGGTCTCCACTGTCGCCACCTTCATCGCCTTCCTGAACGGTCTCGCGGTGCTCGGTCCCGTGCGCACCGCGATTATTTCCACCATCGAGCCCTTCTACACCGCCCTGCTCGGCGCTGCGGTCCTCGACCAGCGCATCGGCGCCGGCACGGCCCTGGGCGGCGCGCTCATCGCCGGCGCCGTGCTCCTCCTCCAGCGACAACCCACCGCATCGTGACTCGCACCCCCCAATCCGCGTTCGACCGCACCGCCCGTTTCGGCGTGGGACTCACGCTGCTGGCGGCGAGCGGCTTCGCCGCCGTGTCCATCCTCACCACCATCGCGATGCGCACCGGTGTTTCGCTCTCCACCGTGCTGACGTGGCGCTACGTGCTCTCGGCGGCGGTGTTGGTGGTGTGGGTCGGCATCACGGGGCAGGCCCGGAGGATGCCCGCGAGGGAGTCGGTGCTGTGGCTGGGGATCGGCGGCGGTGGCCAGGCCTTGATGATCTATCTGGCGCTGTCGTCCCTCGCGTACATCAGCGCCGGCACACTCGCCTTCCTCTTCTACACCTATCCGGTCTGGGTCACGCTGGTGCAGGCCGTGCGCGGCGCCGAACATCTCGACGCCCGTCGCGCCGTTGCCCTTGGCCTGTCGTTCGTCGGCACGCTGGTGATGGTGGGGTCACCCGACATGGGCGGCGCTGCGTTACATGGCGTAATGCTCGCCCTCGGCGCCGCCGTGCTCTATGGTCTGTTGATCCCGGCGATGCAGCACATGCAGAAGGACTGGCCCGTGGTGGTCACGTCCGCCTGGTCCAAGATCGGTGCCGCCATCTGCTTCCTGATCGCGTCGGCCGGAAACCAGACGCTGCAGGTTGCGATGACGGGGACGGCGTGGGGCGCCATCGTTGCGCTTACCGTGTGGAGCACGGTCTTGCCGTCGCTCTTCTTCCTGATGGGGTTGATGCGGCTTGGCCCGGTGCGCACGGCGATCGTGTCGACCGTCGAGCCATTTCTCACTGCCCTGCTCGGCGTCGCGGTGCTCGGCCAGGCCCTGACGCTGCGCACGCTGGCCGGGGGGATCGCGATTGTCGCCGCGGTGATCGTGCTGCAGTTCAAGCGGACGCGCGTCGCCTAGCCAGCTCTTCGCGAACGAGCAACGCGCCGCCGAAGACGGCGATGAGCGCGAAGGAAAACCACTGGATGGCGTAGCTCCGGTGCGAGCCGTCGTCGAGCACCGGCTCGCCGAGTCGTACCGGGCGATCCGGCGCGCGGACGCTGTCGGACGTCTGCGCGATGTAAAACGGCAGCACCGGCGTGCCCACCGCGCGGGCGACGATTGCGGAATCGAGCACGCGCACCACGCGCGGTCGATCGGGCGCATTGCCACTGGCGTGTTCGGACCAGGTGTCCGCGTATCCGACCACGGTCACGGTGTCGCCGTCGTGCTCGCGCCACCGTCGTTCGTCGATGGTCATTGCATCGGGGGCGTAGACCCAGCCGCGATTGACCATCACGACGGCGCCGCTCTCGAGCTGCAACGGGGTGAGCAGATGCACTCCGGGCGAGCCGAGCTGGCTGCGCGCCGCGAGCGCCACCTGAGCGGAATATGCGAATCGCCCGTGCGCTGACACGCGATGGTAATGACCTTGCGCCGTGTCGCCGGGGAGGGCCTCGATCGGACGGGGCGGAGCAGCCAGTCGTTCTTCGAGGTGCGCATTGAAGGCCCGGCGTTGCGCGAGGCGATCAAGCTGCCAGATGCCGAGCCGGGCACAGACCAGGGCAAACGCAGCCGTCGCGAGAATCGGAACGAGAAGAGGGCGGCGGGCGGATGTGCGCATGGGTGGCGTGGACTTGCAAGCTAAACCGAGGTGCGCCGGGGTGCGCCCGCGCTACGGGTGTGACGCAGGTCACACGTGCGAACGACACAATTCAATCAATTACGATGGACACGCGGCCCCAGAAGGTCTAGCGGTCTCGGCCTGACTGAACCACTATAGAAATCTTCCGCGTTGCGACGCCGCGAGTTGACGACTTTTCGTGGGTACCCCCCGAACCCATTTGTTGATCATTTCATTCGGCCCTGTCCCATGACCAGTCTCCGTTCGACTTGGCGCGTCGTGCTTCTGCCGGTTCTTCTCGCCGCGGCATCGCTGGTTGGCAGCTGCGGCCGCGACGCGTCCGCTCCGGTGGCCAACGGCGTCACGCTCGTCCGCCGCGGCGCGTTCAGCGTTGAGCCCCTCTTCCCGCGGCTCGTTACCGGCAAGTCGCTCGAGGGTGTCGTCGCATTCGAGAAGGTGCGCATTGTCCTCCATCGCGCGGATGGCAGCGTTGCGCTCGACACGACGGTGCTCTTTCCCGTCGGCGCCGACTCCGTGGTGTTGGCGGCGACCGTTCCGCTCTCACCGACGGCGGGAAGTGGCGGCGAGAATTTCAAGCTCGACCTGGGCTACATGAATGCCGCCGGCGAGGTGGTCTTCAAGGGTGGTCCGGTTGACGTGACCGTGGCGCCGAAGGGGAGCAACACCAACCCGCCGCCGGTGCAGATTCCGGTGAGGTATTCCGGTCCCGGCTCCACGGCGACCAAAGTCACGATTGCACCACGATCGGTTTCGGTCGTCGACAACCAGGGCTTCACCTTCACCGCCGTCGCGAGCGACGCCTCCGGCACGGCGCTGCCGAGCACACCCCTCGTGTGGGCCTCGCTTGATCCGAGCCGTGCCCTTATCAACCAGCCATCGCTCGGCGTCGGGAACGCACTCGGGATCCGTGGCACGGCGCGCATCGTGGCACAGTTGCTGACCGGCCCGGCAGACACCGTGCTCGTCACCATTTCGCTGTCGCCGAAGGCCATCGCCCTGCAGGGAGGCGACGGACAGAAGGGAATCGTCAGCACGGCTTTGCCACAACCGGTCGCGGTGAAGGTGACGGCGAGCGACGGCGTAGGCGTGGGTGGCGTGAACGTGGCGTTTGCCGTGGTCACGGGGGGTGGCTCGGTGGCCAATGCCACCGTCGCCACTGACGCGAGCGGCGTGGCCTCAACGGGCTGGACCCTCGGTGCGACGCCCGGAGAGCAGACCATCACGGCGTCAGTCTCCGGACTCACCGGATCGCCCGTCACGTTCAAGGCGACCGCGCGTTCAGTGACGCCAGTCGCCCTGTCGATCGTCACCGAGCCGCCGGCGTCGAACGGTGCAGGCAATGCGCTGCCGCTCACGGTGAAGGCGCTCGATGCACAGGGCGACATCGCCAAGTCCTTCACGGGTACCGTGACGGTCGCGCTCTCGGCGAGCTCACCGAGCGTTCCATTGCTCGGCACCCTCACCGCCACTGCGGTGGATGGCGTCGCCAGCTTCAGCGATCTGCGCATCAATCAAGTGGGAACGGGTTATGCGTTGACCACGTCTGCCAGCGGGCTGCGAAGCGCCACGACGTCGAGCTTCGCGATCGTTCCGGGGCCGGCACAGCGTCTCGAGTTCGGATCGTATCCGGTGTTCGGCATGCCCGCGGGAGTGCTCGATGCGGTCGCGGTCATCGCGCGTGACCGCGCGGGGAACGTCGCCACCGGCTTCACGGGTGCGGTCACGGTCTCGTTGCTCGCGAGCCCGTCCGGTGCCGTCCTCACTGGCACCACCAAGCTCAACGCCGTCGCCGGCGTGGCCACGTTCGAGAACCTGTTGCTGACGCTCGCCGGCGAGTACCAGCTGTTGGCCACCTCGCCGGACATCGTGGCCGGCAAGGGACCCGCCTTCCCGGTGACGCCGGGACCGGCGAATCAACTCTTCGTCGTCTCCGGCAGCGGACAAACCGGGTCGCCTGGTGGCAGTCTCGGCACTCCGGTCACGTTCGGCCTGCGCGACCGCTACGGCAACACAACCTACACGACCGGACTCACCGTCACGTTCGCGGCGTCGGATGGCGGGAGTGCCTCACCCAGCAGCGGCGTGACCACAGCGACCGGCCAGCTCTCGACCACGTGGACGCTCGGCCGGATCACGGGAACACAAACGCTGACGGCGTCGAGTGCGGGGCTCGGCGCGGCGACCGCCTCCGCCACGGCATCGGGTGTCGCGTCGCCGTCTGGCGGCGGCGAGATCCTCGTCGTTGACGATGTCAACGCCTTCGACGACAACTACGGCTTTGCGAAATCGGGAGCGACGTACAACTACGGCAACGCGAAGCTGATCACGAACTTCCTCAACTACTCGACATCTGGCGCGCACGCGGGCGCCAGCAAGGTGCTGCTGGTCGCCGATCGGGGAAACTCCGACTACACCCTCGCTGGATCCAATTGGTACAACTTCGGATCGCTGCTGACCAACCTGGGACTCACCTGGACGCAGACCTCGTCGCACTCCGCGGTGGCGCCGGTCGCTTCGAACGTGAAGCTCGTCATCATCCATACGCCGATGACGAACTTCTCCTTCACCGAGATCAATGGCCTGAAGGCATTCGCGGCGGACGGCGGCCGTATCCTGATGGTCGGCGAGAATCAGTACTACTACTCGTACCAATCGGTCGAGACGGCGTTGTTGCGGAACCTCGGTTCTTCCATCACCGTCGTTCCCGCCTGCGCGGCGTGGGGCGAGATCGTGCGCAGCGTGTCGCACCCGCTGACGGCGGGCGTGTCGCTCACCGGCACCGGTGGATTCTACCAGATCTGCTCGTCGTACCACACCGGGCACGGCGCGAATGACACCATCCTGATGTACGACGCGGCCAACAGGGTTGTCGGCACGGTCATCCAGGTGAACACCACGCCGTTGCAGCCGGCCCTGCTGGCGCCGATGCGGGCGCAGCGGTCGGTGCAAGCCGAGGTGGCGGTGCCGCGGAAACTGACGGGTTCGCCGGACCTCACGATCGGACCGGCCAAGCGTCCGTAACGCGATAACCAACGGTAGGAGGGCGACGGGCGGCGTGTGACTCAGGTCACATGCCGCCCGCGCCTTTTGCACTCGCGCCATAAATAGTACGCCCGTACGTTATGGGGACTTCTTCGGTCGCTCACCCGGTGCACTCCGTGCCGTCCGGGTCTCCCTTTGTTGGTGCGATGATGCCTAACACCTCGCCGATTCGTCGACTGGCCGTCGCTGCGGGATTGTTGATCGCCGTGCTTGTGGCTTGCGGCAAGGAGATCACCGGCCCGGCTTCCACGCCGGTCAACGTATTCAAGCGCCTGGCACCGTTTGCCTTTGCCGCGCAATACGAGACCGCCATTCCCGCACGAGCGTTGCCTGCCGCACTCCAGCAGGTGGCTTTCGAGCGGGTGCGCGTGACATTGCGCCGCGACGATGGCACCATCGCCCTCGACACTGTCGTCAACTTCCCGGCCGGCTCCGACTCGTTGGTGCTCGCCCTCAACGTGCCGCTCCCGGCCAACGCGCCGGCCAGCGGCGTGTCGCTCAGCCTGAACCTCGGCTACGTGAATGCGGCGGGCGACACGGTCTTCAAGGGCGGTCCGATTCCGGTGACGGTGACACCGAGCGGTGGCGCCGCGCCGCCGCCGGTGCAGGTGCCGGTGCACTACACGGGTCCCGGCGCCAGCGCAGCGGCAGTCGTGATTGCTCCCAAGAACGTGGAGGGCATTCCTGGTCAGGCAGCGGCGTTCACGGCACGCGCGGTGGATAGCGACGGGCATACGCTCCCGGGGACACCGGTGGTATTCGTTTCGTCCAACGAGAATGTCGTGACGGTGGGTGAATCCACCGGGGCGGCGGTGCTCCGTGGACGAGGTACGGCCAAGGTCTATGCGCTCCTGCTCACCGGGCAGGCCGACTCGGCCGTGGTGTCTGTCACACTGCCGGCCGCCCAGCTATCGCTCGCGAGCGGCGGCGGGCAGACCGCGCCGGCCGGCACTGCGCTGCCTCAGAACGTCGTCGCGCGCGTCACCGCCTCCGATGGTGTGGGCGTGGCCGGCGTCACGGTGAACTTCGCAGCAAACAACGGTGGCGTGATCACGCCGGCCACGGCCGTCTCCGACGCACTCGGCAACGTCAGTGCACGCTGGACGCTCGGTGCTGCGGCTGGCGCGCAGACGCTGACGATCACGAGCGCCGGGCTTAGCGGCTCGCCGTTGACCGTCAATGCGACAGCGCAGGCGATCGTTGCATCGCGGCTCTCTGTCGCCACGCAGCCCACGAACGGGGTGGCGGGCTCGACGCTCGCGCCTGTGAGCGTCGCCGCGCAGGATGCGGCGGGCCATGTCGTCACGACGTTCGCCGGCGACGTCACCATCGCGCTCGGCGCGAACCCGGGTGGCGCGACGCTTAGTGGCACCACGACGGTGAAAGCCGTCGCGGGCGTGGCCACGTTCAGCGACCTCAAGGTGAATCGCCCGGGGGCCGGCTACACCTTCGTCATCAGCGCGAGTGACCTCACCAGCGCGACGACCGCGGCATTCAGCGTCACCGCGGGGAGCGCCGCGCGGCTCGTGGTCGGCGCCGTTCCCGCGTCGGTGGACGCGGGCATCGCCATCGCGCCCGCCCTCGCAGTGACCGCCACCGATGCGGGCGGCAACACGGTGACGTCGTTCACGGGCGCCGTGACCATCGCCATTGGTGTCAACCCCGGCGGCGCCACGCTCACCGGCACGCTCACGCGAAATGCGGTCGCCGGCGTCGCAACGTTCGACGATCTCTCCATTGCCCGGGCTGGCGTCGGCTACACGGTGGTCGCGTCCGCGACCGACCTCACGTCGGGCGCGAGCGTTCCGTTCACGGTGTCGCCCGGCCCGGCGACGATGCTCAGTGTGGTCAGTGGCGCCAACCAGACAGCGGCGGCGGGCACCGCGCTTCAGCCCATCGTGCTCAAGGTGAGCGACACGTTCGGCAACGGCATCGCCGGCGTGACGCTGACACTTGCCGTGACGAGCGGTGGCGGCACGGTTACGCCGACGACGGCGCCCACGGACGCCGCGGGCACCGTCAGCGTCTCGTGGACGCTTGGTGGCGTGAATGGCACGCAGACATTCACGGTAGCTGCGGCCAGCCTGGCCACGCTCACGGTGAATGCGACGGCGACGGGCGGCACCTCGAACATGCTGGCCATCAGCACGCCGCCGGCGCCGACCCAGATCGCGGGTGTGGTGCTGGCGCCGTCGATCGTCGTGCAGGCAAAGGATGGACTCGGCGTCGTGCAGGCCGGCTTCACCGGCGCCGTCACCGCTTCCATCGCCAGCGGACCGGCGGGAGCCCCGCTGGGCGGCACCGTGAGCGTGAATGCGGTCGCCGGCGTGGCGACGTTCAGCACGCTGCGCCTCACCAAGGCCGGCACGTACACGCTGCAGTTCGCCGCGACCGGGTACGCCACTGCGACGACGGGGAACGTCGTGATCAACCCCGCGCCGGCCAGTGTTATCGTGGCCGACAGCGGCAACGCGCAGACGGGAGCCGCCGGCGCCGCACTGCCGGTCAAGCTCGTCGTTCTCGTCAAGGATTCCGTCGGGAACCCGGTGAGTGCCACCACGGTCGGCTGGACGGTGGCAACG
>JAKAJN010000110.1 GCA_021813725.1 bacterium
CCGCCGCCGCCGCCGCCGCCGGCCCCGAAGGCCGATCCGGCGCCGCTGCCGCCTCCGCCGCCGCCGCCGCCCGCGCCGGCTCCGAAGCCGCGCGAGATCTTCCGTCTCACCGGCGTCTACTTCGATTTCGACAAGAGCAACCTGAAGCAGGCTGGCAAGGACACGCTTGAGGCCGCCGTGAAGTACCTCACTGCGAATCCGGGAGCGCGCGTCGAGATCCAGGGACACACCGACAGCATCGGGACGGACGCGTACAACCAGTCGCTGTCCGACCGTCGTGCCACGACTGTCATGAAGTATCTGCGCGAGCGCGGCATTGACGCGTCGCGGATGTCGATCAAGGGGTACGGGGAGAGCGATCCCGCCGCGGACAATGGCACCAAGGAAGGGCGCGCGCTGAACCGGCGCGTGGTGATCATCGAGTTGTAGGGCGATTGAGGATCGCGAGCCCGGATTCGGACGACGCATCCGACTCGCGATCTCGACGATGGAGCAAATGGGGAGCGCCGCGTGGCGCTCCCCATTTGTTTGTCGAATACCCCAGGACATTCGCGTCTGTGACAGGCGCGCCGAATTGCACGCGTCGCTCTTGCCGAGCGGCGCTCCTGAGTCGCAGATTCTGGGATGATGCGCTTTTCCTAAACCGTCCCCCGAGGAGTTTCTGCAGCGTGCCTCCTTAAGCGGAGCCCGCAGCCCCCGCGTCCTCCGGCGTCGCCAGACGCCTGCGGGAATGGCTGGAACGTGATTCCCTGTCCACCAACACTTCGGTACACCTCATGATGAAAACACGAGTACTCGTGGCGTTGACGGCCCTGGTGTTCTGTGCCGCGCAAGCGCTCGCGCAGCAGAAGACCGTGACCGGCAAGGTGACCAACGACGTCGGCGCCGCCGTGCAAGGCGCGCAAGTCGTGATCAAAGGCACGCGCCTTGGCGCCCTGACCAACGCCGACGGCACCTACTCCATCCGCGCGGATGTGGGTCAGGTGCTGCAGTTCCGCTTTATCGGCAACGCGATGGAAGAACGGACCGTCGGCGCCGTGGACGTGATCAACGTCCAGTTCCGCCGCGTGGCAACGAGCCTGGACGCCGTCGTCGTCTCGGCACTCGGCCAGACCAACGTGAAGCGTGCGATCGGCACGGCGCAGCAGCAGGTGGCCGGCGCCGACATCGCGGCGACGAACCGTCAGAACTTCATCAACGCGCTGCAGGGGCGCGTGGCGGGCGTCGAAGTCACGTCGACCTCGGGCGTTCCGGGCGCCTCCACCTCGATCACCATCCGCGGCATCAGCTCGATTTCGAGCTCCAACCAGCCGCTGATGATCATCGACGGGTTGCCGCTCGACAACAAGACGACGCTCACGGCGCAGTTCGCCTCCGATGCGCCGAATTCGCCGACCTCGTTCGACAATCGCGGTCTCGATTTCACGAACCGTGCCTCGGACATCAATCCCGAGGACATCGAGTCCCTGGTGGTCCTGAAGGGCCCGGAGGCCTCCGCGCTGTACGGCATCGACGCCGCCAACGGGGCGATCGTCATCACAACCAAGCGCGGCAAGCCGGGGACCGGCGGCTTCGAGTACAGCAACTATTTCCGCATGGACACGCCGGGCGGCGAGCCCGAGATCCAGAAGGTGTACAGCGCGATCAACGCGTCGGGCAGCCCGATCCTCGGCAGCTCGACCTATCTGTACTACGGGGTTCCGTACGCCCCGGGCACGAAGTTCTACGACAATGTCGGCGGCTTCTTCCGCACGGCGCTGACGCAGAAGCACTCGCTGGCGTTCAGCGGTGCCGCCCCGGACAACCGGATCAACTACCGGATCTCGGTCTCCGCGGACAAGCAGGCAGGCGTGGTGCCGAACACGAACTACAATCGCATCAACCTCACCGGCGCGTCGCAGGCGGTCGTGAATTCGTGGCTGAAGGCCGATCTGTCGATGACCTACGCGTACTCCACGAACGACCAGGCGCTGAAGGGCGCGGGCGGACCGCTGCTCGGCCTGATTTCGTGGCCGTCGGATGACAACGCCGCCGACTGGTTCACACCGGCCGGCACGCGCCGCCGGTACACGTTGCTGGGCGACGCCTCCGAGAACGACAACCCGTACTTCAGCGTCGCCAAGAACCGGATCAACGCGAAGACCAGCCGCATTCTCACCAATATCGGTCTTACCATCGCCCCGTTCTCGTGGGGCAACCTGAAGACCAACATCGGCGTCGACAACTACGCCAACGCCAACCTGATCCTGCGCCACCCCGAGAGCACCAAGGGCTTTTCGAACGGCGGTATTCTCGACATCAACACCGACCTGACGCGCAACATCTCCACGCAGACGCTGCTGAACATCAACAGCCGCCAGATTTGGCGGGGGCTCTCGCTCAGCGGCGTGGTCGGCAACGCGATCAACGACTACAAGTCGAACACCGACGCACAGCAGGGCCTGGGGTTCCTCGACCCGAACTTCGTGTCGATCAACAACACCAGCTCCCGCACGGCGCGCACGGTGATTTCGCAACGCCGCCTCCTCAGCGTGTTCGGCAGTGCCACGATGGACTACAACAAGTACCTGTACCTCACGGTGACCGGGCGCAATGACTGGACGTCGACGATTCCGCGTGAGCGCAACTCGTTCTTCTATCCCTCGGTCAACGGCAGCTTCATCTTCACCGATGCCTTCCCGTCGCTCACCAAGTACGTGACGAGCGGCAAGCTGCGCGCCGGTTACGCTCAGGTGGGCAAGGACGCTCGCCCGTACGCCTTCCGCCCCGCGCTCGAGTACAAGGCGACGTCGTACGGCGGCTATGGCTACAGCTTCTGGGGCCCGAACCTGAAGCTCAAGCCGGAGTTCGCCAATTCGTACGAGGTCGGCACCGAACTCGCCTTCCTCGATGATCGCCTCGGCGTGGACATCACCTGGTACCGCAAGGAAACCAAGGACCAGATCGTCGAGAACATCCGCGGCTCCTACGCGACCGGGTTCATCCTGTTCAACCTGAACGGCGCGAAGACCCGAAACGAGGGAACGGAGATCACGCTCCGCGGCACGCCGTGGCTCAAGAACGACGTGACGTGGGACTTCGTGGCAAACTTCGACCACTCGTTTGGCCGCGTCGTCGCGCTCCCGAACGCGCTGCCGGAGTCGTACAACTCCGACACGTGGATCTACGGCAACATCCGCAACGGCGTGACCCCCGGCAGCAGCACGCGCTCGCTGACCGGCTTCTTCTATCAGCGCAACATGAAGGGCGACGTGCTGATCGATCCGACGACGGGCCTCCCGCTGCGCAGCTCGGTCTTCGTGGACCGCGGGTATGACCGCCAGCCCGACTTCACGCTCGGCCTGACGAACACCGTTCGCTACAAGAAGTTCTCGCTCTCCTTCCTGCTCGACTTCCGGAAGGGCGGCGACATCATGAATGCGACCGATCACTATCTGACCGTGCGCGGCCTCAGCATGCGCACGCTCGACCGCAACAAGCCGCGCGTCATCAAGGGCGTGCTCCGCGACGGTCTCGAGAACTCGGCAACCCCGACGAAGAACAACATCGTCGTGGTCCCGGCGGTCAACACCAACTACTACCTCGCGATGAGCGAGGAGCTCTTCATCGAGAAGGACATCAACTGGATTCGCCTGAAGGACGTGACCGTTCGCTACCAGATCCCGGGCAAGTGGCTGCGCGCGCGTGATGCGAGCGTGTACCTCACCGGCACGGACTTGTGGCTGAACACGAACTACACCGGCATGGACCCCATCGTGAACGGCAACACGGCCGCCCTCGGTGGGTCGGGTGCGGCGGGCGTGGACTACGGCAACTTCCCGATGCCGAAGGGCTTGGCATTCGGACTCAAGGTGGGGTTCTGACCATGACCAACAATCTCAGGACGCCGCTCCGTCACGCGACGCATCTCACTGTGACCAAGAAGACGCCGATGAAAAAACTCTTCGCAACCCTGCTGGTGGGTTCCCTCGCACTGACGGCGAGTTGTCAGGACTTCCTCGACGTCAACACGAACCCCAACGCCCCCCAGACCGCGTCGGCGAACTTGTACCTGTCGCCGATGCTGCACTGGTGGGTGTCGTCGCCGCAGTGGGACGGCCGTTTCGTCGGCCGATACACGCAACAATGGATGTTCGTCACGTCGAGTCCCACCACGTGGGACCGTATGGGCTACGATCCCGGCTCCGACAACGGCGCGCAGCAGTGGCGCGACGTGTACTGGTCGTTCGGCCAGAACCTGATCGACATGATGACCAAGGCCGAAGCGGAGGAGCGCTGGGACGTGCTCGGCGTCGGCTACATCCTCAAGGGGTGGGGCTGGATGGTGCTGACCGACCTCCACGGCGAGATCATCGTCAAGGAGGCCATTGACCAGAACCGGTTCTACTTCGACTACGACACCCAGGAGTACGCGTACAGCGAGGTCCTGCGCCTGCTCGACAAGGCCATTGAGAACCTCAAGCGCACCGACGGCGCCGTCAACGCGACCTACCTGGGCAGGACGGACAAGATCTACTCCGGCGACCGGACCAAGTGGCTGAAGGTGGCATACGGGCTGAAGGCGATTGCCCTGAACCATTTCTCCAACAAGTCCACCTACAAGCCGGCGGACGTCATCGCCAACGTCGACCTCGCGCTGGCCAGCAACGCCGATGACGCGCTGCTCCAGTTCCCGGCGACGGTGAATGACGACCGCAACTTCTACGGCCCGACGCGCGGCAACCTGCCGTCGTACCGCCAGACCTACTTCATCGTGGGCCTGATGGACGGCACGCAGTTTGGTGGCACTGTGGATCCGCGCATGAGCCGCATGCTGTCGCCTGCACCCGATGGTGCCTATCGCGGCCTGGATCCGGCGCTGGGCACGTACGGCGCGCTCTCCGCGGCGCAGCGCCCCAACAACCTCTGGGGGTACACCGCGTCACCCGCCTCCGGGTCACCGACGCGCTACATCTTCGACGACAAGTCGCGTTTCCCGGCCATCACGTACGCGCAGTTGCAGTTCGTGAAGGCCGAGGCGGCGTATCGGATGGGCGACAAGGCGACGGCGCTGGCCTCGTACAAGAACGCCATCGCCGCGCATATCGACTTCGTCAACGCGCGCAACCTCGACGCCAGCGGCACGCCGACGCAGATCACCGCGGCGGAGAAGAACGCGTTCCTGGCCGATCCGAACATCGTGCCGGCAACCGCCGCCGGGCTGACCCTCACGCACATCATGTCGCAGAAGTACATCGCGCAGTGGGGCTGGGGGCACAACGAGGTCTGGATGGACATGCGCCGCTACCACTACACGGACATTGACCCCGCCAGCGGCCGGCAGGTCTTCCCGGGGTTCGTACCGCCGTCCGCAACCCTGTACGGCGACAACGCGGGCAAGCTGGTGCAGCGCCTCCGCCCGCGCTACAACTCGGAGTACGTCTGGAACATGGAGTCCCTGAAGAAGATCGGCGCTGACGCGGCCGATTATCACACCAAGCCGCTCTGGATCACTCAACCGTAACGGACCATGAAAAAACTCACATCCATTGCGGTGCTGCTGTGTGCGACCCTGCTCTCGTCCTGCGGCAAGGACGCGTTCCCGGACATTACGGGTCCCATGGCGGAGTCCCGCATCAAGTTCTTCAACTTCGGCGTCGGCGCCCCTGGCGTGTACTTCTACGCCAACAACAACAAGGCCGCCGGCGTCAGTGGCGTCAGCATCGTCATTGATTCCAAGACCGGTGTCGTCACGAGTTCCACGGAGTCGGTTGCTGGCACGACGTATGGCGGCGTGACGGCGGGCGGCTATTACAGCGCCCTCGCCGCCGGCTCGTACGACCTCTCGGCCAAGCTCGCCGACACAACCCAGCGCGCCACGGTGGTGTCGAAGGTGACGACGACCCTGGCCGCGGGGAAGGCGTACTCGTACTACATCAGCGGCGCGTACGACGCCGGCACCAAGACGGCCGACGCGTTCGTGATCGAGGACAACTTCCCGGCGACCATTGACTGGTCGCAGGCGTACGTGCGGTTCGTGAATGCCGGCTCGACGTCGGCTCCGCTGACGCTGTACGGCACGAACACGACGACCGGCACGCCCGAAGCGGCCATTGGCGCCATCACGGCGTACAAGGGCGGCAGCGCCTTCGTGGCCGTGCCCAACGGCGTGTACACGATCGCGGCGAAGGATGCCGGCGGCGTGTCGAAGGTGACGCGGACGTCGGTGTCGTTCTCGTCGGGGCGCGTCTACACGATCACGCTCCGGGGGACGACCTCGTTGTTCCTGGATAACACGACGAACCAGTAGCACCGAGCAGGGATCTGGACCGAGGATCGCGACAAAGGACCTCGATGCCGGATCGGGATTGGCGATGGGGGCTCCGAAAGGGGCCCCCATCGTCTTTCGAATTCCTGTATCGTTGTCATGGGTCTCAATCCTCGGTCCACGTCATCACTCGCCCTGTGTCCCGCATCCTCCTCGTCGACGCCGACGCCTTCTTTGTCGCCGTGGCCCGCGCGGTTGATCCTGCGGGGGCCGGCCGGGCGCCACTGCTGATCGTCGGTGGCCGGCCGGGTTCGCGCGGCGTGGTCTGTTCGGCCTCGTACGAGACGCGCGCCTTCGGCGTCCGCAGCGGGATGCCGATCTCGCAGGCGCTGCAGCTTTGCCCACAGGCGACCTGCGTCCCGGTCCCTCGCACCGCCTGCGCCGACACGAGCCGCGCCATCCGTCGCGTGCTCGATGACTTCACC
The DNA here is from genome assembly GCA_021813725.1 of bacterium. Taxonomy (GTDB): domain Bacteria; phylum Gemmatimonadota; class Gemmatimonadetes; order Gemmatimonadales; family Gemmatimonadaceae; genus PNKL01. The sequence goes on from JAKAJN010000110.1 coordinate 6,733, forward strand.
CCCGTCGTCGAGGGGGCCAGCATAGACGAGTGGTATCTCGACCTCACGGGGACGGAGGCACTCTACCAGCACGAGCCGGTCGCCGAAACAGCGCGCCGCATTCGCGACTCGGTCTCCGCACGAACCGGCATGCGCGTGTCGATCGGCGCCGGCCCCAACAAACTGGTCGCCAAGCTTGCTGCCGAGCGCGCCAAGCCCAAGCCGGGGAGCGGCGCGACGGGAGTGTTCGTCGTCGAGGAGGGGGCGGTGGCGCCCTTCATGCGCTCGCTGGCACTGGCCGACATTCCAGGCATCGGCCCCAAGCTGCAGGAGAAGCTCGCGAAGGTTGGACTGGTGACAGTGTCGGATGCGCTCGACGCGCGCGCGGAGGATCTTGCGCGGTGGCTCGGACGCGAAACGGCGTACCGCGTGCTGCGGAAATCGCGCGGCGAGAGCGATGCCGCCGTCGAGGCACGCACCCCCGCCAAGCAGGTGAGCCGCGAGGAGACGTTCGACCGCGACCTCAGCGAGGTCGCGGCGCTGCATCGCGAACTGCAGATCTTGGCGCACCGTGTGGCGGCTGACCTGCGTGGCGACGCGCAGGAGGCGCGCACGGTGACGGTGAAGGTGCGCGACCAGCGCTTCGCCACGCGGACGATGAGCCGCACCTTTGACGCCCCGATTTCGTCCGATGCGGCCATCGCCGCGGCGGCCCGCGACCTGTTCGACGCGCTGCGGCACGGGTGGACGGCGCCGGTGCGGCTGGCTGGCGTGGCACTGTCGAAGTTCTCCCCGGCGCGCGACGCCGAACAGCGCGAGCTGTTCGGCGAGCCGGCGACCGCGCCCCGCGGCCCCGCGGGTGCGGTGCAAACCGCATTGACCGGGGGCGCCGCGCCCGAGAGCGCGCGGGATCGCGCGCTCTCCCGCGCCGTGGACCGGGTGCGCGAGCGGTTTGGCGACGGTTCCATCCAGACCGGCTTGCCGCGCGAGCGGCCACTCGGCGAGAAGGGGGCGCGGAAGCCGCGCTGACGTGGCGGTCGCCCGCGCCGGCGGTCATCTTCAGGGGATCATGTCCGCCCGGTTCTCTCGTCTCGGCGTCGCTGCGCTCTCGCTGGTTGCCGCCGGCCTCGCCTGCCGCGGCGACTCCCCCACCGACATTCGGCCGGTTGTGCCGAACACCGTCACCTTCGGCACCGCCTCGGTGACCGTCGCCGTCGCCGCCACGAACGCCGCGCGCGCCAAGGGACTGATGGGCGTCACCACGATGGCCGCCGACAGCGGGATGCTCTTTGTCTTCGCCGACGACCGCCAGCGGGCGTTCTGGATGAAGGACACGCCCATCCCACTCTCCATCGCGTTCCTCGACGCGAACCGGCGGGTCATCTTCGTCGCCGATATGGCGCCCTATTCCACGACTCCGGTCGGCGGGTTCAACGTCGGACCGATGCGGTACGCAATTGAAGTGAAGCAGGGGTGGTTTGGTGCCCACGGCGTGACCGTCGGGAGCACTGCTGCCTTCACCCTGCCGGCCGGCCTCGTCATCGAGCCGGACGCCTAGAATCCTCCCTTCTACCCAAAGCCCGAGACCGATCGTGCGCCGAATCCCTCTCGTCGTCTCCCTCTTCGTGCTGGCAAGCTGCTCGACACAGCCCTCGGCAAGCACCACGCCCCAGCCCGCGCGCGCTCCGGGCGCCGCCGCCGGGGCCAACGTGGCTGGCGCCGTCGCCGGCGGCGC
>JAKAJN010000111.1 GCA_021813725.1 bacterium
TCCCTGATCCACGCCTGATGGCTGACGCCTCGACGCTCGCCGCGCTGCGCGCGGCCGCCTTTGACGCCATGGAGCACGCCTACGCGCCGTACTCGAAGTTCCGGGTTGGCGCGGCGCTGCTCACCCCAGACGGCGAGATCATTGCGGGCTGCAATGTCGAGAATGCGGCGTATCCGTCCGGCACGTGCGCCGAACGAGCGGCGATTGGCGCGGCCGTCGTGCGCGGTCAGCGGACCTTCACGCACGTCGTTGTCGCCACCGAAGCGGGCACGCCGACGCCTCCGTGCGGCATGTGCCGGCAAGTGCTGCACGAGTTCGCCCCTGATTGCCAAGTCATCAGCGTGACGCGCGGTGGCGCCGCGGCCGAGTGGCCGTTGCGGGACCTGCTGCCGTACGCCTTCGAGTCTTCGTCGCTGAACGACGCATGATCACGCCCCTCCTTCGCCGCGCCCTGCTCTCGCTCGCTGCCGTCGTGGCCGCGGCCGCGGCCGGCGCCTGCACCGAACGACTCGACGCCGGCAGTGCCTGCCCGTCGCTCTGTCCCGGACTCTCCGTGCCCATCAAGGACACGCTGCTGTCCCCGGTGGTGACCTTCGACACGACGTTGGTCGGCTATCCGTCCGTCGGATCGGAGGAAGGCATCCCGCTGGCCTGGCGCGGCGACACGCTGGATGTGCGCGGCGTGCTCCGCTTCGATACGCTCGCGCCGACGTTCACGCCGACGGGGGACACCGCGCGGCCCGTAACGCGGGCGGACACGGCGATCCTGCGGATGCGGTTGAACCTCACGCAGAGCCGGCTTCCCGACTGGGTGCGGTTCGAAGTCTACGATGTCGACACGACGGCGGACGACAACGACCACGCCGCGGTGCTCTCGCTCTTCACGCCGGCGCGGCTGGTGACGTCCCGCACGTTGACGCGTGCGCAGATCACCGACTCGCTCGTCTTTCCGCTCTCGAGCGCGTGGCTCCTGGCGAAGATCCAGGGGAACGCCCGCGTGCGCTTTGGCCTGCGCCTCGCCGCATCGGGCCCCGTCTCGCTGCGTGTGCACACGACCGAGACGTCGCTCCCCGCCGAGATCCGCTACTACGTGTCGCCGGACACGGCGGTGCACCAGGTGGTGACGTCGCTCTTCTCGAAGACGCCGCTCGAACCGGCCTCGCTGGCGAGCGATTACCGCGACTACACCGTGGTGGCACGCAATGCGCTGCCGGCGGCGGGCCCGCTGGCGCTTTCGACGGGCGGCGTGCCGGCACGCCGGGCCTACCTGCGCTTCAACGTGCCGAGTTGGCTGCTCGATTCGACGACGATCGTGCGCGCCACGCTCCAGCTCACGCAGCTGCCGCAGCGCGGGTTCGACGCCGCTGACTCGGTGACCGTGATCGGACAGGCGGTCGCCGCCACACCGCTCATCAAGGATCTCTACCGGTCGTCGCAGATCCTGATCGCGGCGGGGTTGTTTGTCACGGATTCCATCCGGGTGGCGCCGGCAGACAGCGGCGTACGCACGCTTGAGATGAACGGCCTCCTGCGCGTCTGGAAGTCCGCGCCCGACACCTCGGCCACGGCCCCGCAGCGGGCCATCGTGCTGCTGCAGCGCGAGGAAGGGCTGCATGGCGCCGAGGTGCGGTTCTTCAACACGCACGCGCCGGCGGCCGTGCTGCCGAAGCTGCGCGTCAGTTACATCCCCCGCATCAACTTCGGAGTGCCCTGATGCGCCGTCTCCTCATCACGGCCCTCTTGCTGGTCACGTCGGCCGCGCCGCTTCTGGCGCAGGGGTCGCTCAGTCTGCAGGGCTTCGGTTATCCGACGGGACAGCTCAGCACGCGTGCCGCCTCGATGGCCGGGGCGTCGGCGGAGACCGACGCATCGTCGCCCGTCAATCCCGGGGCGCTCCCGGGCGCGGGGCGCTCGAACTTCAGCTTCCAGATCGATCCGGAGTACCGGCAGATCACGGTGGGTGGGCGTGCGGTCAACACGCGGACGACGCGTTTCCCGGTGATCAGCATCGCGTCGCGCATTGGCGTGCGCGGCTTCCTTGGCGCCTCCTTCTCCACGCTGCTCGATCGCACCTGGGACGCATCGTTTCGTGACACCGTGACGGTGGCGGGTGCGCGGGAGGGGTCGACCGTCTCGACGACAGTGCGTGGCGCCATCAACGACGCGCGCGTCGCCTATGCGTGGCAGTTCAACGAACGCGTCCAGGCGGGCCTCGCGTTCCACGCCTACACGGGCGCCAACCGCATGACCCTGTCGCGCGCGTTCGACGATACCACCAAGTACGGGTCGCTCTCGCAGAACACGACGTTGTCGTATGCCGGCTCGGCCATTTCGGCCGGCTTGCTCTCGCGTCCGCTGCCGCACCTCTACCTCGCGGCGTCGATTCGCGTCGGCGGCGCCATGAAGACGCGCTACGACGATTCGCTGGCCACGCGCGGCAATGCGCCGAGCCGGTACGGTGCGTCCATCACGTACGACGGCATCCCCGGCTCCCAGCTCGTGGCGCGCTTCAGCCACGAAGGCTGGTCGCGCATGCGCTCGCTGGGATCGGCCGCGCTTGACGTGCGCGACGCCAACGACCTCTCGCTGGGCGCGGACATCGCGGGCCCGAAGGTGCAGGGCACGCCCATGCAGTTCCGCATCGGCGCCCGCTCGCGCGACCTGCCGTTCGGCTTCAACGGGAGCGCGGTGAAGGAGCGCACGCTGGCCATCGGCACCGGCACCACGTTGGCCCGCGGCTGGGCCACGGTGGACGTCAGCGTGCAGCGCAACGACCGCACCGCGACCGGGTTGAAGGAACGGGGTACGATCCTCAGCGTTGGGCTCACCGTCCGGCCGTAGCGCGATGCCGCCCGTCGGCGCGGAGCTTCCCCCGCTCGTCCTCGTTGCCGACGACGTCGACGCCAACGTCGAGTTGCTCGCCGATCAGTTGGCGCTGCTCGGCGTGCGCACCGTTGCGGCGCACGACGGCCCCAGCGCGTTGGCCGCCTGCTTTGAGCAGCCGCCCGACCTCTGCATTCTCGACGTCTCGATGCCCGCCGGCGATCTCGGCGTCGAGGACCGCGACACCGGGTTTGAGGTCTGCCGCCGGCTGAAGCGTGATCCGCGCACGGCGCGGATTCCGGTGATCTTCGTCACGGCGCTCAACGACACGGCCGATCGCGTGAAAGCCATCGAGGCGGGCGGCGACGACTTCCTGCTGAAGCCGCACAACCGGCTGGTGCTCGGGGCGCGTGTCCGCTCCCTGCTCAAGCTCAAGGGCGCCACGGATGCGCTCGAGCAGAGCTACCGCACCCTGCGAGAGCTCGCCAAGGTGCGCGACGACCTGATGAAGATGATCGTGCATGACCTCAAGACGCCGCTCACGAGCGTGCTGGCGACGCTTGAGATGCTGCGCGAGGGCGACTACGGGCCGATGGCGGAGCGGCAGTACAAGGCGGTCTCCGAGGCGGAGGGGAAGGCCGAGGATCTGCTGGGGCTGATTCAGGACCTGCTCGAGGTCTCGCGGGTCGAGGAGACGCGCATCGCCGTTTCGCCCGAGCCCATCGCGCCGGCGGCTTTTCTGTCGGAACTCGTGATTGACTGGACGCCGCGATTCACCGCCGAGGGTGCGACGATGGCGTACGCCGCCTCGGACGAGGCGCCGGTCTTCAGTGCCGACAAGGCGCTGCTGCGGCGCGTCTTCGCCAATCTCGTGCAGAACGCGCTGTCGCACTCGGCGACGACGGTGCACGTGGACCTTGCCGCGCTGCGCGATCCGCAGGGGATCCTCTTCACCGTCACGGACAATGGCCCCGGCATTCCGGCCGAGTTCCAGGAAGTGATCTTCCGCAAGTTTGAGCAATTACGGTCGCCGAATGCGCCGAAGACCCGCAGCTCAGGGCTGGGGCTCGCGTTCTGCCGTCTGGCGGTGGAAGCGCATGGCGGCCGGATCTGGGTGCGGTCGAAGGAAGCGGAAGGGAGCACGTTTTATATTCAGCTTCCCGTGGTGCCGAAGGGGGAGTGACGGTAGACGGTCGACGGCAGGCATCCGGCGCCAAGGTTCAATCGACAATCGCAGGCCACCATCGTGATCCGGGATCACAATCCGGATTCCCAATCCTGAATCTCTCCCCATGCCCAGCGTCTTCATCGAAACCTACGGCTGTCAGATGAATGTCAGCGACTCCGAGTTGATGCTCGGAACGCTGGCGGCCGAAGGCTACACGGCGACCGACGCGCCGGAGGGAGCGGATGTGGTGCTGCTCAACACGTGCGCCATCCGCGAACACGCCGAGACACGCGTGATCGGCCGGCTGACGGAGCTGCGGCGGTTTCTCAAGCGCGACGCCGTGCTCGGTGTGACGGGCTGCATGGCGCAACGGCTCGGGCCGCGCCTGCTCGAGTCGGACTCGCGCGTCTCGCTCGTGATCGGCCCTGACGGGTATCGCGCGCTGCCGACGCTCATCGAGGGGGCGCGGCGCGGCGAGCGCATGACCGCCACCGACTTCGACCTTGAGGAGCACTACGAGGACGTGCAGGCGAGCCGCTTCGACGGCGTGAAGGCCTGGATCCCCGTCCAGCGCGGCTGCGACTATCGCTGCACGTATTGCATCGTGCCGTTCACCCGCGGGAGCGAACGCAGCCGGCAACTGGAAGATGTCGTGCGCGAAACCGAGGCCGTGGTCGCGAAGGGGCTGACCGAGGTGGTGCTACTCGGGCAGACGGTGAATTCGTACCACGACGGCGCGCGCGACTTCGCCGACCTGCTGCGTGCCGTGGGCGCGGTGCCGGGACTGCGGCGGCTGCGCTTCACGAGCCCGCATCCCAACGATTTCAGCGACCCCGTCATTGCCGCGATGGCGGAGGTCGACACCGTCTGCGAACATGTGCACCTGCCGATGCAGAGCGGGAGCAGCCGCACGCTGAAGCGGATGCTGCGCCGCTACACGCGGGAGCAGTACTTCGACTGCGTGCATCGCCTCCGCGCGGCGATTCCGGGGCTGGGCCTGACCACCGACATCATCGTCGGCTTCCCGGGCGAGACCGACGAGGACTTCCACGAGACGCTGAGCGCGGTGCGCGAGGTGGGATTCGACGATGCGTTCATGTTCAAGTTCTCGGCGCGCGAGGGGACGCCGGCCACGCGGCTCCCTGCGGAAATGACGGTGCCCGACGATGTCGTGGATGCGCGCTTCAACGAGCTGCTGCAGACGGTGCGCGGCATTGCCCGCGACCGCAACTTCCGCCGCGTTGGGGAACGCTGCGAAGTGCTGGTCGAGAAGGAGGCGCGGAAGGGCGAACTGCTGCAGTGCCGGTCGCGCGACTTCAAGACCGTGCTCATTCCGGGCGACAAGGCGCAGATCGGCCACTATTACGTGGTGGAACTCACAGGCACCACTGGTTCGACGTTCACGGGGCAGGTGGTGCGGGAACGGGCGCCGTTGCCGATGGCGGGCTCGACCGGGCCCTGAGCACACACGGGAGTGCCCGGGACGACGCGCGCCGAAACCGGCGTCGCTGCCGGCGCCGATGGTGGACAACGAGCGCCCGGCGATGCCTCTTAGAGGGCGAGACGACCCCCGCCACCGCCGACGGAGCGGACCGATGCGTTATCGCCTGACGATCCACGCCGCGCTGGATGCGCCGCGCGCCCTCGAGTCACTCTATCGCGAGGCGCTCGCCCACGGCGACGCCGAGGAGTTCCGTGACGATCTTGACGCGGCGTACGCTGCCGCACCGGACTCGCGCCTGCTCGAGGCGTGGCACTGGCGGCTGACGCAGCCCACCCCGGACGTCGGCGACCGTCGCGCGGTGAATTGGAGGCTCGTCCTTCCGCTCAGCGCCCTCACCGCGTTGGTGCTGTGGTGGCTGTCCGGAAGCGATTTCGCGTTCCACGACCTCAAGGGGCGCACGATTCCCGTGTTGCTCCTGCTCGCCACGCCCGTGGTGGCGCTCAGCGCGCTGGCTTTCGTGACGGCGAGCCGTGGGCAGGCGTTTGCGCTGACGGCCGCGCTCGGCACTGCGCTCGCCGCAGTCGCGGTGCTTGCCGTTTGGCGGGCGGTCGGCGACGACACGTATCGGCAGATCGCCATCACGCACATGCCGATCCTCGCCTGGACAGCGGTGGGCATTGCGGTGATGGGCGTGCGGTCGGCACCGCGCGCGCGATTCGCCTTTCTTGCCAAGTCCATCGAGGCAATTGTCGTGACCGGCGTCTACGCGCTTGGCGCGATGGTCTTTGCGATGATCTCGCTGCAGATGTTTCGTACCCTCGGCATCACACCGCCAGACGCGGTGAATCGCCTCCTCGCCGTCGGTGGCGTCGGCCTGATGCCATTGATCGCCATCGCCAGCGTCTACGACGTGGCGCAGCCGCCCGAGGGGCAGGACTTCCGTCGCGGCCTGAGTCGCATGGTCTCGCTGCTGCCGCGCCTGCTCCTCGTGCTGACGCTGCTCGTGCTCGTCGTCTATGTCGCGATGATTCCGGCGAACTTCCTGCAACCGTTCCGTGATCGCGACGTACTCATCACCTACAACGTGATGCTGTTCGCGGTGGTCGGCATGCTGGTCGGCGCCACACCCGTGACCGCGGGCGACCTGCCGGACCGGCAGCAGCGGTGGCTGCGGCGCGGTATCGTCGCCGTGGCGGCGCTGGTGCTGCTGGTGGGACTGTATGCGCTCGCCGCGGTACTGTATCGCACGGTGCTGGATCGGCTGACCTTGAACCGGCTGATCATCATCGGGTGGGATGTGATCAACATTGTGCTGCTGGGGCTGCTGCTCGTCCGGCAGCGGAAGGCAGCCTCCGACGCCTGGATTGCGTCGCTGCACGCGACGTTCAGCACGGCGTGCGCGGCGTACGCCGTCTGGGCGGCATTCGCCATGATCGTGGCCGTGTGGATGTTCTGACAAGCGGGCGGCCGCGCGGCACTGCCGCGCGCCGCGTCGTCCGCGGCGGTCGTGCCAGCATTCGATGTCGAGCGCAATGACTCGGTGACGCGTCATGCTCGTCCGGTTGGTAGGCTGGCCACCACCGACCTGAGCACCTGCCGTTCCACTCATCGCCTGGGCCGCGGCGGCCTACGCCGCTGGACTCATTCTCGGACTCTCGACCGAGGCGCTCGTGACCGCTGCGCTGTGTGGCGGCGCGTGCGCCTTTGCCGCGGCGGCGGCATTCCTCACGCGGCGCGCGAGCACGGGGGCCGTGTTGCTGATCGCGGCGATCGGCATCGGCGTCGGCGGCAACGCGTCGCGCGTGGACCGCGACTGCATGGCGCGCGAGCGTGCGCCGTTCCGGTGCCGAACGCGCTACGAGCCGCCGGCGGCGCTCGCCCCGTGGCGCGAGCGCGCCGGAGCGGCCATCGATCGTCATTTTGCGCGTGACGCCGGCCTCGTGCGCGCGCTGCTGATTGCCGACACCAGGGATCTCGATCCTGAGGTGCGCGACCGCTACGCCGACGCAGGCATCGTCCATATGCTTTCCATCTCCGGATTGCACGTGGCGATTGTCTCCGGCGCGATGCTGTTGCTCCTCCAGGCGGCGCGCCTGCCGCCCGCACTGGCGCGCTGGGCGGGGCTCACGTTGGTGACGCTCTACGTGCTCATCATCGGCGCGCCACCGCCGGCGGTGCGCAGCGCGGTGATGATCGGGGCGCAGACCATCTCCTCAGCTCTTCAGCGCAACACCTCGCCATGGGCGGCGCTGGCGTGGGGCGGCGGGGTGCCGCTCCTCTACCAGCCGCGCACCGCCGTGGATCTGGGGTGGCAACTGAGCGTAAGCGGTTTTGCGGCACTGATCGCCGGGCGGGCCGTCGCCGAGCGACTGCTCCCGGCATCGCTCTCCGGATGGCGGCGGAAGATGGCTGGTGAGCTCGTGGTCAGCATCGTGGCGAGCTTCGCCACGGCACCACTGGTCGCGTGGCATTTTGGCCGAGTGAGTCTCGTGGCGCCGCTGGCCAACCTGGCGGCGGGGCCGGTGATCGGACTCCTCCAGCCGACGCTCTTCCTGGCGCTGGCGCTCGCGGCCTGGCCGGCCGCGGCTTCAATGGTCGCCGCAGCGGCCGTGCCGATGATCCGCGCGTTCGACCTCGTCGCCACCGCCGGCGCCGCAATGCCGTGGGCCACGCTGCACGCCGCCCCCTCACTGCTCACCGCCGTGGCGTTGGGCGTGGCATGCGTGGCGGTGCTCGCCGCATGCGTCAGTCACTTCTGGGAGCGACCCGTGGTCGGCGCGCTCGCCGCCGTGACCGTCGCGGCGTTCGCTCCGGGCCCGTCCAGCGGACGGCTCGAGGTCCACCTGATTGATGTTGGGCAGGGCGATGCCATCGCCGTGCGCACGCCGCGGGGGCGCTGGCTGCTCTTCGACGCCGGAC
>JAKAJN010000112.1 GCA_021813725.1 bacterium
GTGCTGCGCGCACAGGTGGAGATCGCGCGCATGGTCGAGGACACGCTGCGCATGCAGGCGATGCGCCAGGGGATGATGGCCAAGCTGAATGCGCTGCGCGACCGCCCCACGGACACGTCGATTGGCGATCCGGCCTTGCCGCTCTTCCCGGACTCCGTCCCCTCGCGCACGGCGCTCGACACCCTCGCGCTCGCGCAGCGGCCGATGATTCGCGCCGGCCTCGAGGAGGTGCGCGCTGCCGACGCGTCGGCGCGGCTGGCACGCAAGGAGATCTGGCCCGACCTGCAGGTCGGCGCACAGTACGCGCAGCGCGGCGGCGACATGGGCGGCACCGAACGAATGGGAAGCCTGATGATCGGCGCGTCCATCCCCATCTTCGCACGCTCCCGACAGTACCGCATGCGTGACGAGACGGCCGCCATGCGGCAGATGGCCGAGGCGGACGTGGCGCAAATGCGCGCCGACACGCGCGGCAAGATCGGCGAGGCGTACGCCAACCTCTCGCGGGCGCGCAATCTGGCCCGGCTGTACCGCACCACGGTGCTGCCGCAGGCCGAAGCGACCGTGGCATCGTCGTTGGCCGCGTATCGCGTGGGCAGCGTCGACTTCATGACGCTGCTCGACAACCAGATGACCGTCAACCAGTACCGGCAGGAGCTCTACGCGCTCGACGCCGAGCAGGGCAAGGCGTGGGCCGAACTCGAGATGCTCTCCGGCCGGGTGCTCATTGAGGCAAACCGCGTCTCCGCGGGAATGCGAGGTGACAAGTGACTGACTCCCAGAATGATTTCGCGCGCCGCACCACGCCGGCTTCCGGACGTGGCATCTGGCGCATTGGCGCGTACGCCATCGTGCTCGCCGCCGCCGTTGGAGGCGTCTTTCTCGTGACGCGCGGTACCAGCGCCCCTCCCTCGATGCCAGAGGGGCACAACCACGGTGCGATGGCCGGTGGCGATTCGGCCAAGCCCGTGATGCTGTCGGCCGCGGACCAGCGCCGCATTGGCGTCACTTTCGCCACGGTGGAGCGTGGACCGTTGACCAAGGAGGTCCGGACGGTCGGGCAGGTCACGTTCGACGAGACGCGCCTGCAGACCATCGCGCCGAAGATTGATGGTTGGGTCGAACGCCTGTACGTGAACGCCACCGGACAGTTGGTGGCGGCGGGCGAGCCGCTGTTGACGCTCTATTCGCCGATGCTCGTGAGCGCGCAGGAGGAACTGCTGCTCGCCAAGAAGCTCTCGCGCGACGTGGCGGCGGCGGACGCCGACGCCCAGCGCAATGCCGCCGAACTGCTGGCATCGGCGCGGCGCCGTCTCGCGTACTGGGACATTCCGCAGAGCGAGTTGACGCACGTGGAGGAGATGGGGCACGTGATGAAGTCGCTGACGCTGCGGGCCCCCGCGGGCGGCTACGTGCTCGAGAAAAACGTGGTGGCGGGCCAGCGCATCATGGCCGGCGACGTGCTCTACCGCGTTGCCGACCTCGGCACGGTGTGGGTGGAAGGCGAGGTCTTTGAGCAGGACCTGGCGAGCGTGCGCGTGGGACAGGCGGTCCGCGCGGAGTTTGATGCGTTGCCGGGCGAGGCGCGCACGGGACGCATCTCGTACATCTCGCCGACGCTCGATCCGCAAACCCGCACGGTGCGCGTGCGCGTCGTGCTGGCGAATCCCGGCCTGCACCTCAAGCCCGGGATGTACGCCACACTCCGCATTGACGGCACGGAACGGACGCGCGTGCTGACGGTGCCGCGCTCGGCGGTGCTCGCCACCGGAGAGCGCAACATCGTCTTCGTGCGAGACGCCAACGGACAGCTCACACCGCGCGAGGTGATCGTTGGCGCGTCGAACGCCGAACGCACGGAAGTCCGGCGCGGACTCACCGCGGGCGAGACGGTGGTCGCCTCGGCAACGTTCCTCGTGGATGCGGAGTCGAACCTCGGCACGGCGCTTGGCGGGATGGGAAACATGCCCGGCATGGAGATGACGACGCCACCGCAGGCACCGTCGTCCGGTGCGGCGGCGAGCGCCGCGAAGACCGAGCCAGCGCCGGCGAAGACCAAGGCGCCCGACACCATGGCCGACATGCCGGGCATGGACCATTCGGCGCACGCGGCGCCGAAGAAGCCCTGAGGAGACATCGCCATGCTCAAGCGCATCATCGAGTGGGCGGTGGCCAATCGGCTCATCGTCGTGTTGTTCACGATTGCCGCAACGGTCGGCGGCATCGTCGCCATTCAGCGCACGCCAATGGAAGCGCTCCCCGACCTGTCGGACGTGCAGGTGATCGTGCAGGCCGACTACAACGAACAGGCGCCGCGCATCGTCGAAGACCAGGTGACGTACCCCATCGCCGCGGAGATGCTGAAGGTGCCCGGCGCGCATACCGTGCGCGGGTATTCGTTCTTCGGCGTCTCGTTCGTGTACGTCATCTTCGATGACGGCACCGATCTGTACTGGGCGCGATCGCGCGTGCTCGAGTACCTGAACGGCATCAAGGGGAAGCTGCCGGCAACGGTCACACCGACGCTCGGCCCCGACGCCACCGGCCTCGGCTGGGTCTATCAGTACGCGCTGGAAGACACCACCGGACGGCTGGACCTCGCCCAGCTTCGCAGCATTCAAGACTGGTACCTGCGCTACGCGCTCACCGCGGTGCCCGGCGTTTCGGAGGTGGCGAGCATCGGCGGATTCGAGAAGCAGTATCAGGTGGACCTCGATCCGGCGAAGCTGCTCGCGTTTGGCATCCCGGTCACGCGTGTGATGGGAGCGCTGCAGGCCGCGAACAACGATGTCGGCGCGATGACGATGGAGCTGTCCGATCGCGAGTACATGGTGCGCGGACTTGGCTACCTGAAGTCGATGGCCGACATCGAGAACGTGGTGGTGGGCGCCACGCGCGACGGCACGCCCATTCGCGTGGCCGAACTCGGCCGAGTGAGCGTCGGCCCCGCCATCCGGCGCGGCGTGGCGGAGCTCGACGGGCGCGGTGATGCCGTGGGCGGCATTGTCGTGATGCGCTTCGGGCAGAATGCGCTGACGACGATCGCCAACGTCAAGGCGAAGCTCGCCTCGGTGGAGCAGGGACTGCCCCCTGGGGTAGTGGTGCGACCCGTCTACGACCGCAGTGCACTCATTGAACGCGCCATCGCCACGCTGAAGGAGAAGCTGTTCGAGGAGTCACTGATCGTCGCGCTCGTCTGCGTGCTCTTCCTGTTCCACGCGCAGTCGGCGCTGGTGGCCATTCTCACGCTCCCGGTGGGCATTCTGATGGCCTTCATTGCGATGCGATGGGTGGGCGTCGGCGCCGACATCATGTCGCTCGGCGGCATCGCCATCGCCATCGGCGCGATGATCGACGGCGCGATCGTGATGATCGAGAACATGCACAAGCATCTCGAGCGTGCCGTGTCGGGCAAGGAGGGCGGCGGCCCGGGTGGCCGTCGGGCGCGGTCCTTCAATTCGTCGCTGTTGACGGCGCGCGAACGGTGGCAGGTGGTGGTGGAGAGTTCCAAGGAGGTTGGTCCGGCGCTCTTCTTCTCGCTGCTCATCATCACTGTGGCCTTCCTCCCCGTGTTCACCCTGCAGGGGCAGGAAGGGCGCATGTTTACGCCCCTCGCCTTCACCAAGACGTTCGCGATGGCGGCGGCAAGCCTGTTGTCGGTGACGCTGGTCCCCGTGGCGATGGGGCTGTTCATTCGCGGTCGCATCTTCCGCGAGGACGCGAACCCGCTGAATCGGGCGTTGATCCGCCTGTATCGCCCCGTGATCGACTTTGTGCTCGTCCATCGCGGCGCGGTCATCCTGGCCGGGCTCGTCACGTTGATTGTGACGTGGGTGCCGTGGACGCGCCTCGGCAGCGAGTTCATGCCGACACTCGAGGAAGGGACCATCCTCTACATGCCGACGACGCTGCCGGGCATTCCGGTGGCGCGCGCACGCGAGGTGCTGAAGCAGCAGGATTCGATTCTCAAGAGCTTCCCGGAGGTTGAGCACGTCTGGGGCAAGGCGGGGCGCGCGAACACGGCCACCGATCCGGCCGGTTTCGACATGTTCGAGACGACGATCTCGCTCAAACCGAAGGAGCAGTGGCGACCGGGGTTGACGTATGACGGGCTCGTGTCGGCGATGGACTCCGCCGTGCGCCTGCCGGGTGTGACCAACGCCTGGACGATGCCAATCAAGGGACGCATTGACATGCTCGCCACGGGGATCCGCACGCCCGTCGGGATCAAGGTGTTCGGCCCTGACCTTGGCGAACTGGAACGCCTTGGCAAGCAGATCGAGCAGGCGGTGCAGATGGTGCCCGGCACGCGCAGCGTCTTCGCCGAACGCGCGGTGTCGGGCTATTACCTCGACATTGACATTGACCGCTCGGCCGCGGCGCGTCACGGCGTGAACATCGCCGACGTGCAGGCCGTCATCGCGACGGCCATCGGCGGCATGACCATCACGCAGACGGTCGAGGGGCGCGAGCGCTACGGCGTACGCGTGCGCTACCCGCAGGAGTTGCGGGCAACGCCGGAACAGCTCGCCTCGGTGCTGGTGCCGATGAATCACGATCTTGGCGCCACCGGATCGGCGTCGCCTGGCGGCGCCGCGATGGGCGGCACGCCGATGGGCACCAGCGCGATGTCCTCCAGTGCGGCGCAAATTCCGCTGGGCCAGATCGCGACCATCAAGCAGGTGGCGGGCCCGATGGTGGTGCGCACCGAGGGTGCCGTACCCACCGCGTGGGTGTACGTGGACGTCGCGGGACGTGACATCGGCAGCTATGTGGCCGATGCGCAGAAAATGGTGACGGAGATGGTGAAGCCGGCACCCGGCTATTCCATCGTGTGGAGCGGGCAATACGAGTACATGCAGCGCGCCAAGGAGACGATGAAGCTCGTCATCCCGGCGACGCTCGCGATCATCTTCCTGCTGCTCTACTTCAACTTCAAGAGCGTTGGCGAGACGCTCATCGTGATGCTGTCGCTCCCGTTCGCGCTGGTCGGCGGCATCTGGTTCATGTATCTGCTCGGGTACCACTGGTCCGTCGCCGTCGCCATCGGATTCATCGCGCTGGCTGGCGTGGCCGCCGAAACCGGGGTGGTCATGCTCATTTACCTCGACCACGCCTGGAAGGCGCAGGTGGCGCGCATCGCGCGACCCACGCTGAGCGACCTGTACGCCGCCGTCATCGAGGGGGCCGTGGAGCGGGTGCGCCCGAAGATGATGACGGTCACGGCCATCATGGCCGGCTTGCTTCCCATCCTGTGGGGCAATGGCACCGGGGCGAGCGTGATGAAGCGCATTGCGGCGCCGATGGTGGGGGGAATGATCTCGAGCACCGTCCTCACGCTCGTGGTGATTCCCGCCGTCTACTCCCTCTGGAAGGAGCGCGAGGTGCGGACGCTGGCGGAGGCGCACGAGCTCTAATCAGGCATTAGCTTCATCGGGCGGCGGCCGGTGGCCGCCGCCTTCCCTTTCCCGCGAGTTCGCATGACCCCGTTCCGCGTCGCCTTGCCTGCCCTGATCGGTGTGCTGTTGCTCGCGTCGTGCAAGCCCGCCGAGCAGAAGAAAGCGGCCGAAGTAAGCGTGGCGGCAAAGCCGCCCGTGGAGCTGCCGCCGTTTCAGCAGGAGATTGCGTCGTTGAAGGCCGAGGTCTCGCTGCCCGGGATCTGGAAGCACGGCTATCGGATGGTGGATCGTCCGGACACGGCCTTCGGCGCGCATCGCGCGATCGAGTTCCACTACACGGCCGACTCTGCCGCTGGCGTGCCGCCGCGGCTGCTGCTCGTGATCCGTGCCTACAAGAAGGCCGCGTGGGAGCGCGTGCGCACCGCGCAGAAGGATCAGGCCAAGGTGCTCGCCGAGCATGGCGGCGATGTCTTCACGTGGTCCATCGTGACGGTCAGTCCGTATCCCGTTGGCTCGGCATCCACCATTCGCGTGGACCAGATGATGATGGCGCTGATCGGGGAGCGGAGTCCGTTTAGGCTGGAGTTCAAGTAGGAGCGCGGCAGCCGCGAGAACGCAGGACTATTTCACGCTGGCGCTCGCCGTCTCGTTGAGTAGGCGACGCACAGCGGGTTCGAGCGACGCCATCGCCAGCGGGCCGAGCACCTTGTAGCGCACCTCGCCGGTACGGTCGAGCAGGACGGACGTCGGGTAGCCCTGCACGCCCCCGAAGGCGGCCTCCGCGTCGCGGCCAACCATCGCCACGGGGTACGTGATATTCCGTTCGCGCAGCCATTGCCGCACCGCGTCGGGAGTCGTGCGATCCACGGAGAGCCCCAGCACGACGAGACCGGCATCGGCGTGCCGCCGCGACATGGCCTGCAGCAGCGGCATTTCGGCGCGACACGGCAGGCACCATGTGGCCCAGAAGTTCACCAGCACGACGTGACCGCGCAGTGTGCTGTCGCTCACCACGACACTGTCGAGGGTCGTGACTGCAAGGTGCGGACGCTGGTGGTCACCGCTTTCGATGCCCAGCACCGCACCGATGTGCGGGAGAAAGCGCGGCCCGAGCCAGAGCACCACCAGAATGGTGGCGATCGTGTTGAGCGGCACGCGCCAACGGGGGCGGCGAGGGCGGGATGGAGTGGTCACACCTGAAATCTAGGCACTCTCACAACGGTCAGCTCCTCGCTATCGTATTGCTACGACCCTCAGCGCCCGCGGGTTTTCACGTCCCGTCGGGCGCACATGCTGCCCCCTCGGAGACCGCCCCATGCATCGTGCCACTCGCCCGGTGAGTCGCTGGCTTGCCCTTTCACTCGTCGTTGCCGCCGGCGCCGGCGCGCAACAGGCGCCGCTGACGCCCACGCAGCAGCTCGCCCACGACGTCTACCAGGAACTCGTCGAGATCAATACGTCGGTCTGGACGGGGAGCACCACGCCCGCCGCCGAGGCGATGGCCAAGCGGTTCCGCGACGCCGGATTCCCCGCGTCGGACATCTTCGTGGGCGGCCCCGTGCCGACCAAGCACAACCTCGTCGTTCGCTATCGCGGCGCGGGCGGCGCGGGCGCGCCGAAGCCCGTGCTCCTGCTCGCGCATCTCGACGTCGTTGAGGCGCTGAAGTCCGACTGGTCCGACAACCTGGATCCGTTCCAGTTCACCGAGCGCGACGGCTTCTACTATGGGCGCGGCACGTCGGACGACAAGGCGATGGCATCGCTCTTTGTGGCGGCGGCGTTGCGCCTCAAGCACGAAAAGTATGTGCCGCGGCGCGACATCATCATTGCGCTGACCGCCGATGAGGAAGGAGGCGACTATAACGGCGTGGCCTGGCTCATCAAGAACCATCGCGATCTCGTCGATGCCGCGTGGATCATCAACGAGGGCGGTGGCGGGTCGCTGCGCGACGGCAAGCCGCTGTTGCAGTCGGTGCAGGCGGCGGAGAAGGTCTACAACGATTTCACCTTCCGCGTCACCAACCCGGGCGGCCACTCGTCGGTGCCGCGCCCGGACAACGCCATCTACCAGCTTTCCGAGGCACTCGTCCGTCTTTCCGCCTTCCACTTTCCCGTTGAACTCAATCCGGTCTCGCGCGCCTTCTTCGAGCAGACGTCGAAGGTGGAGAAGCCCGACATGGCCGCGGCGATGACGGCCATCGCCACGAATCCGTCGGATGCGCATGCCGCCGCGGTGATCTCGCAGGATCCGCGATATGCCTCGATGCTCCGCACGACGTGCGTCGCCACGATGTTGAAGGGCGGCCATGCCGTGAATGCGCTGCCGCAGCTCGCCGAGGCCAATGTGAACTGCCGCATGGCGCCGACTGCCACCAAGGCCTCCGTGCAAGCGACGCTGCAGAAGCTGGCGGGCGACCCCGCGGTCGTGGCGGTGTTCGACACGAGCACGGAGAACCGCGCATCACCGCCCTCGGAGCTCCGCCCCGAGGTGATGGGCCCGGTGGACCAGCTCACGCGCCAGATGTTCGGCGACATTCCCGTGGTGCCCACGATGTCCACCGGTGCCACCGACTCGCGCTACTTCCGCGCGATCGGCGTGCCCGCGTTCGGCGTGTCGGGGCTGTTCAGCGACCCGACCGTGGACGCGCGCGCCCACGGACGCAACGAGCGTGTGCGCATCGAGTGGTACTACAAGGCACAGGAGTTTCTGTACCAGCTCACGCGCCAACTCTCGTCAAGCGTTCCCGTGCCCTGATAGATTCTGCGCGGGTCCGGTTGATGCCGGACCCGCCCTGCATTCACCCCACCCCGCCCGCCATGATGCTGCTTCCTGCTCCCC
>JAKAJN010000018.1 GCA_021813725.1 bacterium
GCGCTGGCCATTCGCGGAAATGGCGCGTCGTGGGCTCCACGTCGCGCACCATCAGTTCGCGCAGGCGGTCGAGCCCCTCGCCCTTGGCCGCCGAAATGCCAATCACCGGCACGCCGAGCCGGCGCTCGAGCGCCACCGTGTCGATGCGCAGGCCCACCTCGCGCGCCGCATCCATCATGTTGAGCGTCAGCAGCAGCGGGCGTCCAAGCTCGATGACCTGCAGGGCCAGGTAGAGGTGCCGGTCGAGGTTCGTGGCATCCACGACGAACACAATCAGGTCTGGCGGAGGTGTGTCCTCCTGCAGCCCGAGCAGGACATCGCGCACCACCATCTCGTCGGGCGACGCCGGTTGAAGACTGTAGCTGCCGGGAAGGTCTATGAGTTCCGCGCGTTCGCCGCCGGGGAGGTCGCAGTAGCCGACCTTCTTCTCCACCGTCACGCCGGGGTAGTTCGCCACCTTCTGACGCAGTCCGGTGAGCGCGTTGAACAGCGTCGACTTCCCGGCGTTCGGATTGCCGAGGATCGCGATGCGCCGTGGGCGCTGCTCAGACGGGCGCGACATCGATCCAGCGGGCCTCCGAGCGCCGCAGCGACAGGTGCACGCCGCGCGCCGAAATTTCCATTGGGTCACCGAGCGGCGCACGCCGAATCATCTCCACCTCGGTACCCGGGATGAGCCCGAGTTCCATCAGTCGGCGGGCGATGGGCGGCGGGCAATCCACGCTGGCGATCACGGCGCGTTCGCCGGCGGCGAGGAGATCGAGCGACCGCGTCGCTTCGGGCGGGTGGTGCTGACGCGGGTTCATGCGCGCTGCGGCGCCCGGCCGATGGCAGTGGTGAGTTCGTCACGCAGGCAGGTGGCGCCGCACAGATCGCACTCGCCGGGCTCGTGTTCCTTGCAGGACGGCGGACTGTTGCGATACGCCTCGCGAAACCGGGCCGCGGCCGGATGGCGCGACCGCATGAACGTCGTGAGGCGGAGCAGTTCGACCGACACCTCCGGACTCACGAGGTGCTCGATCATGCAGGCATCCTCGGTGGCCACGTCCTCGTCCACGCCAAGGATCTCCGTGAGGAACATGGAAAGGACGCGGCGGCTCGACGCGGTGCGCGACGCAAATCCGGAGCCCTCCTCCGTCAGTTCCACGCAACCGTACCGCTCGTGCCGCACGAGGCCGCGCTTCTCCAGCGAGCGCAGCATGGACGTGACGCCGCTCTTGGACACCCCCAGGTGCTCGGCGATGTCGCCGACCCGCGCGTGACCCTTTTCGGCTTTCAGTGCCGCCACGGTCTGGAGATAGTGCGCCATGGAGTGCGAGACTTCCTTTTCGCTGTATCGCTTCCAAATTTCCATGTGATCCCCAGTGGTGCGGTGGACTCAAGACTGTTAAGGAACCTTAACAGCGCGCCGCTGCAGAATCAATCGCCGCGCATGCCATGCCCGTGCCGCGTGCCACGTGCCACGAGCGTACGTACCGCCTCACGCCGCGGTTGCTTGTTGAACGGATGCGGGCGCGTGATCTTCATCGCATGAAGATTTTCGTGGTCGACGACGATCCCTTCGCCCTGCGGCTCATCCAGCGGCAACTCGAATCGCTGTCGCAGCGCGACGTGCAGACGTTCGACGGCGCACGCGAGCCGCTCGCTCTCCTTTCCGCCGACCCACACGCGGCAGACGTCATTCTGCTCGATCTGGCGATGCCGGACATCGATGGCCTGGAGTTCGTGCAACGGCTGGCACGCCTGCAGTTCAAGGGCACGCTGGTGTTCATCAGCGGCCTCGACGATCGCATCCTCCAGATGGCGCCCGTGCTCGCGTCCGGACTGCATCTGCGCGTGGCCGGTGCGCTCAAGAAGCCCAGCTCCCCGGAAGAGCTGCGCGCGGTGCTGGACACCGTCGCATCGACTCCGGCAGCGGACGGCGTGTAGCGCGCGTCCGGTCTGCTTACCCCATTCTCCGCACGCGTCCTGAGGCGTCATGCAGAACCGCGCCGTCCTGTGGGTGTTGGCCGCATTCATCACGCTCGTCTCGGCCGTGTATCAACGAATGACCGGGCCCACCTATCCCGCCCGGGGCGTGGTGACCCTGGGCGGGCAGGAACTTCGACTCCGTCTGGCACGCACGCACGGTGGCCCCGGAGACCAGCCGGTGGTGATCAAGGCGGCGGACACGCTGGTCGCCGGCGAAGTGGCATGGCGGCGGTTCCCCACGCAGGAGGCCTGGCAACGCCTGCCGCTGGTGCGTGAAGACAGCGTCCTGCGCGCCAGCTTGCCGCATCAACCCGTCGCGGGAAAGCTCGAATATCAGGTGCACCTCACGCGCGGTGCGGAGGGGGCGGTGTTTCCGGAGCGCCCCGCCATCACGCGTTTCCGGAACGCCGTTCCGGTGAGCGTCCTGATTCCGCACGTGTCGGCGATGTTCTTCTTCATGCTCTTCGCGACAGCGGCCGCATTGGGAGCGCTGGTGCGGGCCCCGCAGGCCCGACGCGACGCGTTCATCGGCATGGGATTGCTGGGCGTCGGGGGTTTCTGCCTCGGCCCGCTGATGCAGTACATCGCGTTTGGCGAGTGGTGGACGGGCATTCCGTTCGGATGGGACCTGACCGACAACAAGACGCTGTTCGCCGCGGTCGCGTGGGCGGTGGTCTTCTGGCGCATGCGCGGGCGACGCGAGGTCCGCGCCGAGATCATCATCGCGGCCGCCGTGACACTGATCATATTCGCCATCCCCCACAGCACGTGGGGCTCCGAAGTGGACTGGCAGCAGCTCCCGCCCACAACGGGTCGCTGAGCGAGGCGCCTGTCGCACGCCTGACGGTGACGGCGCTCACAGCGGTTGGCGGAACCTGCCCGAGATTGGGAACCGGGCCTTTGGGCGTGTGTAGGACGCGTGGCCTGACCCGCCGTCGGAATCGTCTTGCGCGCCGCCGCGTGAGCGGCACACAACGTTTGCGCCCGCGGCAGGCCGCGGTCCCTTCTCTCCGCCAGGATTTCCCTTTTGAGCGACGTGCGATCTCCCGTTTCCACCTTCGCGCGTCACGCGCGGCGCCACGTCGCGGCGATGACGTCGCATCCGCGCGCGCGCGCCGCCCTTCGCGCGGCGGCGGTCGGCGGCGCCTATGCAGCGGCGGGGTGGCTGTCGCTCGCCGCGGCCACCGAGCATCGCGCGGTCTCCTCGCTGTGGCCGCCGGCGGGCATCGCACTCTTCGCCTTTGCCCGCTACGGAACGGGGCCGTGGCCCGGAGTGGCCGCCGCGGCGTTGCTGCTGAACCTCTCCAACGGACTGACTTTGGCGGGCTCCGTCGTTATCGCGGCGGGCGACGTGCTGGAGGCGCTCGCCGGCGCGTGGCTGTTGCGCCGCGCGTGGGGGGCTCGCCAGTCACCTGAAACGCTGAGCGACGTGGTCGCGTTCGGCGGACTGGCCGGCGGACTCAGCACGCTCATCGGGGCCACCATCGGCGTCGCGACGCTCGTGCTCACCGACGCCACGACGATGCAGACGGCGGTCAGTCTCTTTCTCGTCTGGTGGACCGGCGACGCGGTTGGCGTGGTGGTGGTCGCACCGCTGCTCTTCGCCTGGGCGGATCGGCTCTCCGGTCGGGACGATGCGCGACGCTTTCCGCCCGACGCGGTGCTCCTGCTGCTCGCGCTCGGCGTGGGCTGCGACGTGATCTTTGCCCGCTGGGGCGTGCTGGCCTTCGCCGTCTTTCCGTTGGCCGGGTGGATCGCCCTGCGCCACGGCTTCCGCGGCGCGTCGCTCGCCACGGCGGTGATTGCCTTCGTGGCCGGTGGCCGGACGCTCGCCGGCTTCGGGCCGTTCACGATATTCAGTCCCACGACGAACCTCTTCGCCCTGCAACTGTTCCTCGTGCTGCTCGGCCTGATGAACTTGCTTTTCGCCGCGCTGCAGGCCGAGGCGTTCGCCAGCCGCGAGCGGTTGGCACGGCTGTCCCACCTCCTGCTCACCGCGCACGAGGATGAACGGCGGCGCGTGGCGCGCGAGGTGCACGATGAACTCGGCCAGGCGCTGACCGCGGCGAAGATCGGTCTGGCGGCCGCCCTGCATCGCACGCAACTCCGCGGTTCACTCGACTCCGAGCGCCACGTGCGTGGCGCCGCGGCGACGCTTGACGGCGCCATCGAGGCGGTGCAGCGCATCGTGCTTCAGCTGCGCCCGGGAGTGCTCGACAATCTCGGCCCAATTGCCGCCATCGAATACGCGGCGCAGCAGTTCACGGCGCAGACCCAGGTGCCGGTCACGCTGGCGCTGCTGCCCGAGCCGCTGGCGCTCGACGCGGAGCGCTCCACCGTGCTGTATCGCGTGACGCAGGAAGCGCTCACCAACATCATGCGCCATGCGGCCGCGAGCCTCGTGCTTGTGCATCTCCGACACGAGCATGGCGAGCTGGTGCTTCGCGTGGTGGACAATGGGCGCGGGATTGACGAGGAACAGGCGCGCAACCCGCGCTCGATGGGGATCCTCGGAATGCGCGAGCGCGCCGCGGCGTGCGGCGGCCGGCTCGAAGTTCGCCGACACACCCCTCACGGCACGGCCGTCACACTGACGCTGCCGATGCCCGACGATTTGCGGAGGAGCGCATGATACGACTGATGATTGCCGACGACCACGCCGTGGTGCGCGCGGGGTTTCGCGAACTGCTGAGCCAGCGCGCCGGAATGCAGGTGGTCGGCGAGGCCGAGGACGGCGAGAGCGTCATCGCCCTCGTCGCCTCGACGCCGGCGGACGTGCTGCTCCTCGACGTGTCGATGCCAGGCCCGCCGTTTCTTGACGTCCTGCGCCGGGTGCGCGCGGCGGCCCCCGACCTGCGCATCCTCGTGCTGACCATGCACGCCGAGGACCAGTTTGCGGCGCGCGCGCTGCGCGCCGGCGCCTCCGGCTACATGACCAAGGATCGCACACCGGACGAACTGCTCGCGGCGGTCACACGGCTGGCGGGCGGCGGACGCTACATCAGCAACGCCCTTGCCGAGCGGCTCGCACTGGCGCTCGGCCCCGATCTCACCGCGCCGCCGCACCACCAGCTCTCCGATCGTGAGCTCGAGGTACTGGTTCTGCTGGGGTCCGGACTCACCGTCACGCAGGCTGCCGGCGCGCTGGGGCGCAGCGTGAAGACCGTCAGCACGTTTCGCACGCGCCTGCTCGCCAAGATGGGCTTCGAGAGCAACGCCGACATCGTGCAGTACGTGGTGCGGCACAATCTCCTGACCCCCGGCAGCAAGTAGGACGCTGTCCGACGCGCATCTCGGAGTGCGGCCGATGGAGTGGCCGCCCGGATATGCGCACCTTGCCTCGTGCACTGCGACGCGGCGCGACGATGCGCCGCCCCAACCAACGCACTCCGAGGTACGATGCACACCACTCGCTTCGTCACACTCACGCTCGCGGCCGGTCTGCTCGCTACCGTGCCGCTGGGCACGGCCGGCGCGCAACGGGCAGTCGCGCGTCCGGCACCTGCTCCCGGCGCCACCTCGCTTCGGCTCGGGCTGGTCGGCGGGCTTTCGCTCCCGGCCGGCGATCTTGGCCACGCGGCCGACGCGGGTGCCGCACTCGGCGTGCGTGCGGAGGGGCCGTTGCGTCCCGCCCGCTGGTCCGTGCGCGGCGATCTCGCCTTTGACCGGTTCGGCGGTCGCGGTGGCGTCGACGCATACAGTTACGCGTCGCTCGCCGGCAGCCTCGTGCACCGCGAGGGCGTCGGCCGCTTCTACGAGTACGGCGGACTCGGCGTCTATCACGCCCGCACGTCCTTCGTGGATGCGCTGACGCGCAGCGACACCAACCTCGGCGTCCAGTTCGGCATCGGCGCGACCTTCACGTCGCGGGCCCCCCGCTGGTTCGCCGAGGCCGGCTTCACGAGCGCCTTCACGTCGGGGCGCAGCAGCATCTGGTTCCCCGTGCGCGTCGGGTTCTGGCTGTGATGTCCCGCATCCCGCGCACCAACGTCCGACCGGGGCGCACGGCGCACCCGGTGTCCCCCAGTCCTGTTCTGCGGAGGTTCTCGATGCACACGCGACATCTGCAGGCCCTCACCATCGCCGCCGTGCTTGTCCTGGCGGCGTGCGCCGGCGACGCGATCACCGGCGCCAAGCTGCGCCCCGGCCAGGGCATGTTGGCCGTGCGTCTCACCGACGCGCCGCTCCCGCTCGATTCGGTGAAGGAAGTGAACATCTTCGTCGAACGCATCGACGCCCGGCGCATGCAGACGGACAGCGATCACGTCAATGACGACATGGATCACGACGATCCCGAGTCCGAGCATGGCGCCGACTCGCTGTACCGGCACGACGATGACGATCACGAGGGCGAAGCCGCCGACTCGAGCGAGTGGGTGACGATCGCCACGCCGAATCAGGTGTACAACCTGCTGACCCTGCGCAACGGCGTCTCCGCCATGCTCGGGGCGTCGCCCGTGGACACCGGCCACTTCAAGTCGATCCGGCTGGTCATTGACCCCGCGCAGTCCAACATTGTGCTCAAGGACGGCACGGTACTCACCACGACCTCGACGCCGGGCATCGAGTTCGAGAGCAAGGGCCGACACGGTCTGCTGGTCGAGCTCGAGGATTCGGTGGAAGTGGACGAAGGGAGCACGACGACGCTGACAATTGATCTCAAGCTGGACCAGAGCCTGACGCTGCGGAGCGCCAGCATCCACGACGGGTTCATCTTCCGCGGCACCGTCGCCGGCTGGACGAAGCGCCGCCATCACGACTAGGAGCTAGCCATGCGATCCATCCTTGCAGCCGCAGGTCTCGCCATCGCCGTGGCGGCGTGTGGCAACTCACGCCCCGACACGATGAAGTCGCTCGCCGAGGAGCAGTCGATTTCGGCGCAGAAGGACTCGATCCTTTCGGAGGTTTCGCGCAACGCGTCGTTCATCAATGATCTCGGGCAGCAGCTGAGCACGGTGCGCAACCTGAAGAGCAGCCGTCCCGCCAAGACGGGGGACCTCGAGAACAACCTCACGCCAACGCAGCGTCGCGAGCTGATCCTGGCGCAGGTGCGGGAGGTGACGACGCGTCTGAACGAGAGCGAGCAGCGGCTCGAGGCGAGCCGGAGGCGCGTGACCGAGCTGACGGGTTCGGACGCCAGCAAGTCGCGGCGCCTCGCCGCCTTCGATTCCGTGGTGACTTCGTTCAAGAACATCATCGAGACGCAGCGCAACCAGCTCGCGGACTACTCGACGCAAATCCAGGCGCTCACCGAGGAGAATCAGCAGCTGAGGTCGGACAACGTGCGGCTGGTGAGCGCCACGACGTCGCTCACCTCCGAACGCGACAGCGTGATTGCGGAACAGAATACGGTGTACTACATCGCCGGCACGGCGGACCAGCTCGCCGAGAAACACGTGGTGGAGAAGGTCGGCGGGTTCCTGGGCATCGGCCGCACGATCGTGCCGGCGCGAAACCTCGACGCCTCGATGTTCACGCCCATCGACATGCGGACGGTGCTCGACATCACGCTGCCGGAGCGGGAGCGCAAGTATCGCGTGATCACGCGGCAGAATGTCTCCGCGCTGGCCACGCTGCCGGACAGCAAGGGGCGGTTCAGCGAGATGCTGAGCATTCGTGAACCCCAGTCGTTCTGGGCGGGGTCGAAGTTCCTGATCCTCGTGGCCCAGTAGCGTTGCGCCGGGCGCGCATGGCAGGAGGTCGGGAGGAGGGCCCGGCTGATCGTGACCGGGAAGAGGGACCGGCTGATCGCAGGACCTGCCATGCCGCCTTCGCGCTCGTGCGATGAGCGGAGCGGAGAGAGCGAAGGCCGCCCTAAAGTGGGGCGGCCTTCGTGCTTAACCTGCCAGTGCCCAGAGTGGGGATCGAACCCACATGAGGTTGCCCTCGCGGGATTTTGAGTCCCGTGCGTCTGCCAGTTCCGCCATCCGGGCGATGCTCGCCGCGGCCGCTGGCCGCGCTCTACCCGGAACATAGCGGCGACGCCTCGGTGCTTCCAGCGCTCGCCCCGCATTAACTTTGCCGGATGCCTCGCCCCCATCTCCTGCTGATCAACCTGGGCACGCCGACGGCGCCGGAACCGGCGGCCGTGCGCGAGTTCCTCCTCGAGTTCCTGAGCGACCCGGAGGTCGTGGATCTCCCCGGCGTGCTCTGGCGTCCCTTCCTGAAGCGCGTGGTCCTCCGCCGGCGCCCGGCCCGCGTGGCCGCCCTGTATCGTTCCATCTGGGCCGAGGGAGGATCGCCCCTCCGTGTCGAGACCGACCGGATGGTGAGCGGCCTGCGCGCCATCGCCGGCGACCGGTTCACGGTGAGCGCGGCGTATCGGTACGGCCAGCCCTCCATCGACGCTGAGTTGGCCCGGCTGGCCCGCGAAGGCGATGGACCTATCGTTGCAGTGCCGCTCTTTCCACAGCGCACGGGATCGACAACGGGGACGGCATTCGCACGCGCCTTCGACGTGGCGCGAAGCCTCGGGATCCAGAGCAGACTGCTCGCCCGCTGCATCGCCGCCGACGACGCCGGCTACATCGCCGCGCTCGCCGATCGGTGGGAGCGTGCGCTCGCCAGCGCGGCGGAGCCGCCTGAGCACCTCGTGATCTCGTTCCACGGCATTCCCGTGCGGTATGACCGACGCGAGCAGCGACAGTACTCGCGCGACTGCGAGGCGACGATGCGCGCGCTTCTCTCGCGCATCGGCTGGCCGGCCTCGCGCACGACGCTCGCCTATCAGTCGAAGTTCGGCCTGGAGCAGTGGCTCACCCCGGCCACCGCCGACGTGCTGAGCACGCTGCCCGCACGCGGTGTGCGGCGCGTGGCGATCATCACACCGGGGTTCCTCACCGAAGGACTCGAGACGCTCGAGGAGATCGGCATTCAGGGGAAGGAATCGTTTCTCCACGCGGGAGGCGCCTCGTATGTGCGCATCGGTGCCGTCGAGGCGCATCCCGCGATGCTCGACGCGCTCGGCACGATGGCGCTCTCGCCGCCCGAAGGACGGCGGTGTGCGCTGACGCAGTGCCGCGGTCGACTGTGCTGCGGCGCGGAGGCCGTGACAATTCCGTGACACAGCCTCCGGCCCCGGTCATAGACTACGGGTGGCGGTTCGACGGCCCCTAGCCTGGAGCGCAGGTGCACAAAGTCGGTGTGGTGGGCATCACGTGGCGCAGTCAGCGCAGCAGCCTCATCAACGAGATGACGATCGCCCGCGAGGCGCGGTCGGAGCGACTGCCGCAGCTGGCCGCCGAAATCGGGGCGCGAGAGCTGGTCTACCTCGCCACGTGCAACCGTGTGGAGGTGACCTTCGCGAGCGAAGGCGACGTGCCCCTCGCGGTGCTGCGTCGGCGCGTCTTCGCCGCGCTGACAGGGCGTGCTCCGGCCGCGGGCGAAGCCGAGCACGCCCTTCGCGCATGGCAGGGTGAGGGGGCGCTCGAGCACTTGCTGCTGCTGGCCGCCGGACTCGACTCGGCGCGCATTGGCGAGAATGAGGTGGCCGTGCAGCTGCGCGACGCGGCCGACACGGCGCGCAAGGCGGGGCTGCTGGGCTCCCATCTCGATCCCGTCTTCACGGAGGCCTTTCGCGTAGCCAAGCGCGTTCGCCCGCTTACCGAAGGGCGTGGCGGCGCGGTCTCGCTGGCCGACGTGGCAACCCGGCTCGCGGGCGAGCATCTGCGCCGCAGTCCGGGAACGGTGGGCCTCATTGGCGTATCGCCCATGACGATCCAGTCGGCGCACCAGCTCGCCGCCGCCGGACATCGCGTGCTCGTGATCAACCGCACGCTGTCGAAGGCGGAGTCACTCGCCGCCGAGGTCGGTGGAACGGCGTGTTCGCTCGAGCGATTCCGCGAGGCACCCGACCCCGTCTCTGCGCTGGTCCTTGCGGCCGGAGGGACCGATCCGATTCTGTCGCGCTCCGATCTCGAGCGCATCGCCGCCCGCACGGCCACTGGGGAGGCGCCGCTGCTCATTGATCTCGGCGTACCCCCCAACGTGCTCCCGGAGGACGCGGCGGCCGCCGACGTGCCGCGCCTCGGAATGGACGCAATCATCGATTCCTCCACCGAGGACCGCGAGCGTACGCGCCTTGAGTTCGCCGAAGCGCGGGCCGTCGTGGACAAGGCCCTCGAGGACGTGCGGCGCGAGGCGGCGGAGCGGTTGGTCGGACCGATGATCGGCGAATTGCGTCGGCGCTACCGCCACACGGCGCTCGAGGGCGTTCAGCGCCTCGTCGACAAGGAACTCGCCGGGCTCGGCGACGCCGAACGCGAGATCGTGACGCGCTGGGCGGAAACACTCTCGCGCCGCTTCGCGCACCTCCCCGCCGTTGGCCTGCGCGAGCTCGCGTTTCGCGTCGGCCCGTCCGCCGTCGCCGCGTTCTTCGAGGGAACAGATCCGGAGCTGGCGCGCGAACTGCAGGCCGCCGCGGATCGCGAGGGCATGGGAGTGGACACGGAAACCGACAACGCGATGGAGACGGCATGAAGTTGCGCATTGGCACCCGCGGCTCAGCGCTGGCGCTGGCCCAGGCGAACGACGTGGCGGCGCGATTGGCGGCGCTGGGGCACGACCCGGAGATCACCGTCATCTCGACGACGGGGGACCGGGTGACCGACCGCGCATTCACGGAGGTGGGCGCCTTTGGCATCTTCGTGCGCGAAATCGAGTCCGCCCTGCTCGATGGACGCGTGGACCTCGCGGTGCATTCGTACAAGGACCTCCCCTCGGAGAGTCCGAAGGAACTCGTCATCGCGGCTGTTCCGGAGCGCGAGGATGTTGCCGACCTCCTCCTCGTCCGGCGCGAGGCCTGTGACACGCGGCAGCCGATTCCCGTGAAGACCGGTGCCACGGTGGGGACCTCCGCCGCCCGCCGACGCGCCTTCCTCCTGCATCAGCGCCCCGATCTCAAGACGGCGCTGCTGCGCGGCAATGTCCCCACGCGCCTCCGCGCGCTGGTCGAAGGGCGCTTTGACGCGATCATCCTCGCGGCAGCCGGCCTGACGCGGCTGCGCCGCAGTGGAGCGGACCTGCCGGATCTCGAGGCGGGCGACATCACGACGATTCGCCTCGACCCACAGCAGTTCGTGCCCGCCCCGTCGCAGGGGGCAATTGCGGTGCAGGTGCGCCGCGACGCCCCGCTGGTGCACGCGGTTGTCGCCGCGATCGACGATTACGCCACGTCACGTGCATTGCGCGCCGAGCGCGGTGCGCTGGCGCGCGCCGAGGCCGGGTGCTCGCTGCCGTTCGGCGCGTGGTGCACGGAGACGCCGGATGCGACCCTCACGTTGGTCACCGCGCTTGCCGATGACGACGGCGTCGTGCGCCGGGTGCAGGTGTCGGGCTCCGACCCGGACGCCGTGGCCGACGCCGCGTGGGAGCGCCTCGCCGCCGGACGGACGACCTGATGTCGCGCTCGCTCCGCGGTCGCAACATCGTACTCACCCGCGCCCCCGACGACGCGCGCGTTTGGGCGCGCACGCTCATCGGAATGGGCGCGAAGCCCGTGATCTTCCCCTGCCTCACCGTCGCACCCATCGCCGATGACGCGACCAAGACGTCGCTGCGCCGCGCCGTGGACGACGCCGACTGGTTGCTGCTGTTCTCGCGGCGGGGCGTCCACTTTGCGGCTGACCTGCTCGACAGCGAACTCCCCCAGCGCCTGCGCGTGGGCGTGGTTGGTCCGTCGAGCGCCGAGGCGGCGCGCGAGCGGTTCGGCCGCGTGACGCTCGTGCCGGCCATCACCACCGCGATTGGATTGGCCGACGAACTGGCCTCCATTGCCACGTCCGGCGCGGCCCAACCGCCGCATGTCGTACTTGCCGGCGCGGCGAGCGGGCAGGAGGACGCCGAGGATATTCTCGCCACGGCCGGCATGCGGGTCACCAGCATCCCGATCTATCGCACGCTGCCCGCCCCGTCCGAAGTTCCTCGGCATGAGTTCCCCGTGCATCGCCAGACGGACATTCTCGTGGCAAGTCCGTCAGCGGTGATTGGCTTGATGAACCGCGCCAACGTGCCCCCGACGGCCCGGGTCATCACGATTGGTCCTACCACCACCGCGGCGGCCCGCGCCGCGGGACTACACGTCGCCGCTGAAGCGCGACGCCCCGGCCTTGCCGGACTGCTGGAGGTATTGTGAGCACTCATTCGTCCTCGCCCGTCGGCCGGCAGCGTCCGCGCCGCCTTCGTCAGACCGCCGCACTGCGCGATCTCGTCGCCGAGACGCGCCTGCATCCATCGCAGTTCGTGATGCCGCACTTCGTGCTCCCGGACGACGCGGCGGAGGAGACCATCGCCTCGATGCCGGGTATCGGGCGCCAGGGCGTCACGCCGCTGCTGCGCACCATCGAGGGCGACCTCAAGCTCGGCATCCGCGCGGTGCTGCTCTTCGGCGTGCCGGCGGCAGGCACCAAGGATGCCGCCGGGTCGCCGGCGTACGATGCCAAGGGGACGGTGCCGCGCGCCGTGAGCGCGCTCAAGCGTGCTTTCGGGCCGGATCTGGTGGTCATCACCGACGTCTGCCTCTGCGCCTACACGAATCACGGCCATTGCGGCGTGCTCGTGGACGGGTACGTGGACAACGACCTGTCGCTCGAACCGCTGACGCGCATGGCGGTGGCGCACGCGGCCGCCGGCGCGGATCTGGTGGGCCCCTCGGACATGATGGACGGGCGCATCGCCGCGTTGCGCGACGGCCTCGACGCCGCCGGCCACGTCCGGACGGGGATCATGTCGTACTCGGTGAAATACGCGTCGAGCTACTACGGCCCGTTCCGCGACGCTGCCGACTCGTCGCCGCAGCACGGCGACCGCCGCAGTTACCAGATGGATCTGCGCAACGCCGGCGAGGGTGAACGCGAGGCGCTGCTCGATGCAGCGGAAGGCGCGGACATCCTGATGGTGAAACCGGCGCTCGCCTATCTCGACGTGATCAGCCGCGTGCGCGCCGTGTCCACGCTGCCGCTGGCCGCGTACAATGTCTCCGGCGAGTACTCGATGGTGAAGGCGGCGGCGGCGAACGGCTGGGTTGATGAGCGGCTTGTCGTGCGCGAGAACCTGCACGCCATCGCGCGCGCCGGCGCCGACATTCTCATCACCTACCACGCGCGCGAGGCGCTGCGCGAGGGATGGCTGTGAGCGCGGGGCCTGGATCCCGCGCCTGGATGGAGCGCGCCGCCCGGGTCATTCCGGGCGGCGTGAGCTCTCCGGTGCGCGCGTTCAAGTCGGTGGGCGGGACGCCACTCGTGTATCGGCGTGGCGACGGCGCCTTCCTGGAAGATGTGGACGGCCGCCGCTACGTGGACTTCGTCTGTTCGTGGGGACCGCTGATCCTCGGCCACGCCCACGCCGACGTTCGCCAGGCGATCGTCGCAGCCGTGGAACGCGGCACAACCTTCGGTGCCCCTGGCGAGACCGAGATCGAGCTCGCGGAGCACATGACCGCGGCGTACCCCGGCCTCGAGCAGGTGCGCTTCGTGTCGTCCGGCACCGAGGCGGTGATGAGCGCCATCCGCGTGGCGCGCGGATTTACCGGCCGCGACAAGATCGTGAAGTTCTCCGGCTGCTATCACGGACACGCCGATCACCTGCTCGTCGCCGCGGGCTCCGGACTGGTGACCTTCGGCCACCCGTCGTCGGCGGGCGTTCCCGACGCCTTCGCGCGCGAGACGGTGGTGCTCCCGCTGGATGACGAGGGGCGCCTCATCGACCTGTTGCGCCGCGAGGGAGACAGGATCGCCGCGGTCATCATTGAACCGGTGCCGGCGAACAACGGTCTGCTCCTCCAGCGGCCGGAGTTCCTGACGACGCTGCGCGACGAGACGCACCGCGCCGGCGCGCTGCTGATTTTCGACGAAGTGATCAGCGGCTTCCGCGTGGCGCGCGGTGGTGCGGCGGAGCGCTACGGCATCACGCCGGATCTCGCGACGTTCGGCAAGATCATCGGCGGCGGGCTGCCCGTGGGTGCGTTCGGCGGTCGCCGCGATGTGATGCAGCGGCTCGCCCCGGTCGGACCGGTCTACCAGGCGGGGACGCTCTCCGGCAATGCGGTGGCCATGGCGGCGGGGCTCACGACGCTCCGCCTGCTCGACACGCTCAAGGCGTGGACGACCCTCGAGTCGCTTGGCAGTGCACTCGAATCGGCGCTGCAACCCGTGCTGGCCCAGGCGCCGTACCCGGCCCAGGTGGCCCGCGTCGGCTCGCTCTTCTGGATCTACCTCGAAGGCGGGGCGATGCCGCGGGCCGCGGAACAGGTGAACGCCACCGCCGGCACGCGATACGGCCCCGTCTTTCACGCCCTGCTGGAGCAGGGCATCGCATTGGCACCGTCGGCGTATGAGGTAGGTTTCCTGTCGCTGGCCCACGACCGCACTCATGTTGCACAGCTGGCGTCGGCGCTCGCCGCCGCCCTGACTTCGTCACCGCTGCCCCCTGCATGAACCTGCATCACTCGCAGCGCCGCCTTCGCTCGATGCAAATCGGCTTCCTCGTGCTGCTCCTCGCGTCCAGCGCGCAGCTGGCGTGGTGGCTGTACGACCAGGTGGCGTACTCGCGCGAGATGCAGCGGCGGCTCGAGGCGACCCAGCAGGCCGACCTCAGCCAGGCGCAGGCCCTGCTCCGCGCCGGCGTGGCCCGTGACTCGGTGGCGCTGCTCTTTCCCACGCTCGACATCGGTGCGGCCGCCGTCACCCTGCGGCCGGCGACCACCGCCACGCTCCTCACGGAGCGCGCGCGGCGGCTCAACCGCTACGCCTGGGAAGGCGGCTTCTTCATGCTGGTGCTCGTGGCCGCGATGTTCGTGGTGCACCGGAGTCTGCTCGAGCAGGGCGAGTTGCACCGACGACAGGAAGGCTTTCTTGCGTCGGTCTCTCACGAGCTGAAGAGCCCGCTGGCGTCGCTGCGCCTGTCCGCCGAGACCCTGGCCCTGCGCAATCCGACGCCCGAGCGTCGCATCGAGCTGGTGCACCGGCAAATTCAGGACCTCACGCGGCTTGAGCGCCTGATCGGCAACATCCTCGACACGTCGCGTCTCGCCCAGCCCGCGCTGCACAGCGCGCCGGAAGCGCTCGCGCTGGCCAGCGAAGCGCGGCAGGCCATGGACGAACTGGGCTTCCAGGCGAGCGAAACGAAGACGGTGCTCCGGGCCGAGATTCCGGAGGACCTGCAGATCTTCGCCGACCGCGACGCGGTGCGGACGATCTTCCGCAACCTGTTGCACAACGCCATGCGGGCGGCGGAGGGCGGACGCGTCACCGTGACGGCCGGTACCGAGGAACATCAGGCCGTGCTGCGGGTCGCCGATGACGGCATCGGGTTCGACCCGGAGTTCGGCCAGAAGATCTTCGGCAAGTTTTATCGCCTTGATGACGAACGGCACGTCAGTCGCAGTGGCACCGGCCTCGGGCTCTATCTCGTGCGCCGGCTTGTCGAGTTGGACGGCGGCACGGTCCGCGCGCACAGCGACGGCCCCGGCCGCGGCGCCGTCTTCACCGTGCACTGGCCCCTCGCTCCCCATTCCCACGCATGAAGGATCCCACCGCACATCTGCTCCTCGTCGAAGACGAGCCCAACCTGGCCCGCGGCATTCGCGAAAACCTCGAGGCGGAGGGCTATGCCGTCGAGGTCGTGATGGACGGCCGCGTCGCCCTCGAGCGCGTTCTTGCCCGCGAGTACGGCCTGGTCATCCTTGACGTGATGCTCCCGTCGATGGACGGCTTCTCGGTGTGCGAGGCGATGCGCCGCGAAGGGCGCGACACGCCCGTGCTCTTCCTGACCGCACGCGGCGGTCCGGACGACCGCATCCGCGGACTCGCGGTGGGCGGCGACGACTACCTGCCGAAGCCGTTCCAGCTGCGCGAACTCCTGCTGCGGGTGGCCGCCATCCTGCGCCGGCGCATGCGCTACGACGCCATCACGGCCCGCGAGCCGATCGTGCGCTTCGGCGGCAACGAGTTCGACTTCCGATCGTTCCGCGGCCGGTCGCACGACGGCAGCGAACAGTTCCTCACTCAAAAGGAAGCCATGATTCTCAAGGTGCTCGTCGAGCGCGAAGGCCAGGTGGTCTGGCGCGACGACATCCTCGAGCTCGTCTGGGGGGAGGATGTGCTCCCCTCGACGCGCACCATTGACAACTTCATCGTGCGGTTGCGCAAGCGGTTTGAACCAGACCCGGAAGCGCCGCGTCATTTCCATACCGTGCGCGGCATCGGCTATCGCTTCACGAAGCAGCCGACGGAGGGGGCGTGAGCGATCTGCTCCTTGATGCGCTGCGCGGCCAGGCGACGCCCCGCCGTCCGCTCTGGATCATGCGCCAGGCGGGGCGGTATCTGCCGGAGTATCGCGCCCTGCGCGAACGGCATTCCTTCGAAGCGCTCGCGGGCAGCGCGGAACTCTCCGCGGAAGTCACGCTGCAGCCGCTCCGCCGGTTTCCGCTCGACGCGGCAATCATCTTCGCCGACATCATGACGCCGATGCCGGCACTCGGCGTCCCGGTGCGCTTCAGCCCCGGGCCGGTCATCGCCAATCCCGTGCGCACTGCGGCCGATGTGGATGCGCTGCGGCAGCCGGAACGCGATGCCATCGCCCCGCACCTGATGGAAGCACTCCGGCTCGTGCGCCGCGAACTCCCCGCCGACAAGGCCCTGCTCGGGTTCG
Source organism: bacterium (assembly GCA_021813725.1). Classification (GTDB taxonomy): domain Bacteria; phylum Gemmatimonadota; class Gemmatimonadetes; order Gemmatimonadales; family Gemmatimonadaceae; genus PNKL01. The sequence goes on from JAKAJN010000018.1 coordinate 16,618, forward strand.
CCGGTGCGCCGTGGACGCTGGCCGCGTACCTCGTGCAGGGCAAGGGCGCGCCGGGCTTCCCCGCCCTGCGCGCGCTCGCCGCGCGCGATCCCGGCCTGCTCGACGCGCTGCTCTCGCGCCTCACCGGTCTCGTCGTCGCGTACCTGCGCGAGCAGGTGGCCGCCGGTGCCGGCGCGGTGCAGCTCTTCGACACGTGGGCCGGCGTGCTGTCTCTCGCCCGCTGGTCGGAGCTCGTGCGGCCGCATCTCGTGCGCCTGCTCGCCGAGACGGCCTCGCTCGGCGTGCCGCGCATCCTGTTCGTGCAGGATGCCTCGCATCTCGTGCCGGGCTACGCATCGCTCGCTTCCGAGGCGATCGCCGTGGATTGGCGCGAAGACCTCGCCAGTCTGCGTGAGCTGGTTGGCCCCGAGCGCGGCCTGCAGGGCAACCTCGACCCGGCCTTTCTCCTCGCCGGCCCGGAGGCGACCCAGCGCGAGGCACGCGCCCTGCTGGCGCGCGTCCCCGCTCGCGGCCACGTCGTCAACCTCGGGCACGGCATCACGCCGGAGGCCCCCCTCGACAGCGTGCACGCCCTCATTGAGGTGGTGCACGCGGAGCGTTCGTCATGACCACTGCCCCCCACGGCGCGCGACCGGTGTCGCGCCACGCCACGGCGGACCTGCTGGCCCGGCACGACGTGTCGGGGCCGCGGTACACAAGCTACCCGACCGCCGTCGAGTTCCACGACGGTCTGACGGCCGACGACTACGCGCGTCGCCTGGCGGCGGCCGATGCGCTCGGCCCCGACGCGCCACTCTCGCTCTACGTGCACCTCCCGTTCTGCCAGGAACGGTGCCTGTTCTGCGGCTGTCACGTGATCATCACGAAGCATCGCGACGTGGCCGCGCCGTATCTCGAGCTGCTGAAGCGCGAGATCACGATGGTCGCCGAGCGGTTGCCGCATCGCCGCCGCTTCGCCCAGCTCCACCTCGGCGGCGGCACACCCACCTACTACGAACCGGCGCAGCTCACCGATCTGCTGCAGCACCTACTCGCCCATTTCGAGCCCCTCCCCGGCGCGGAACTCGCGATTGAGGTGGATCCGCGCGTCACGACCATCGCGCACCTCGACGCACTCGCCGACCTCGGCTTCAACCGCGTCTCGATGGGCGTGCAGGACCTGACGCCGGACGTGCAGGAGGCGATCGGACGCATTCAGACGCTTGAGCAGACGAAGCGGCTCATCGACCACGCCCGCACGCGCGGCTTCCGCGGCATCAACGTGGATCTCATCTACGGGCTGCCGCTGCAGACAGAGGAGACCTTCGAACAGACGGTGAACGCCGTGATCGGTCTCGGCGTGGACCGCGCGGCCGTCTACTCGTTCGCCTTTGTGCCGTGGGTGCGCGGTCACCAGAAGAAGCTCGAGGAGTCCGACTTTCCCGATGCGTCCACCAAGCTGCGGCTCTTCGCCCTCGCGCGCGAGCGGTTTCTCGAGGCGGGCTACGAGCCGATCGGAATGGATCACTTCGCGCGCCCCGATGACGAACTCGGGCGCGCCAAGCACGAGGGGCGCTTGCGGAGGAACTTCCAGGGCTACGCGGTCATTCCCGGCGACGACGTCATTGGACTGGGCATTTCGGCCATCGGCGACGTGCGGGGCGCGTACGTGCAGAACGAGAAGAAACTCTCGACGTACGAGGAATCGGTGCTCGCCGGGCAACTCCCGGTGGCGCGCGGCGTCGCCCGCGATGCCGACGACGACGTCCGCCGCACGGTGATCCACGAGTTGATGTGCAACTTCCAGCTCGACATTCCGCAGGTCGAGCGGCAGTTCGGCATCGCGTTCGCCTCGTATTTTGCCGAGGATCTGCGCCTCCTCGAGCCGCACGTGCGCGACGGGTTCGCCACCGTCTCGCCGACGCGCATCGCCGTGACGCCGGTGGGTGAGCTCATCGTGCGCAACATCGCGATGTGCTTTGACCGGTACATGCGCGAGAAGCACGCGGCCGACGCCAAGCCGGTGTTCAGCCGCACCGTGTGATGCGTCCGCACCTTGTGGTAATCGGCGGCGGCATCACGGGTCTCTCCGCCGCCTGGACCGCCGCGCGGCACGGCGCCGGGTTCTCCGATGGCTGTGATGTCACCGTCATCGAACGCGAAGCCGAGGCAGGCGGCAAGGCACGCACGCACCGCAACGGTGGCTGGCTCGCCGAGGGCGGGCCGGCCGGCTTTCTGTCCGGCCGGCCCGCGATCGAGCGGATCATCGCCGAAGCCGAACTCACCGACGAGGTCGTGACGGCCAACAAAGCGGCCGCGCATCGCTTCGTGTACTTCAACAGCGCCTTGCGCCGGGTGGTGCCGAATCCTGTCGGGCTCGTGACCGCCGGTCTGCTCGATGTGCGTGGCGCGCTGCGCCTGCTCGGCGAGCCCTTCGTGCCAACGCGCCGTTCCGGGCCGGAGGAGTCCGTCTGGGACTTCGCCGCGCGCCGCATTGGTGCGCAGGCCGCGGACCGGCTCGTGGCGCCGATGACACTGGGCATCTATGCCGGCGACGCTCACCAATTGTCGCTGCCGTCCGCCTTCCCGCGCATGGCGGCACTCGAGTCGGAGCACGGCTCGCTTGTGCGCGGCCTGATTGCGAAGCGCGGGCGGATGGCCACCGGCACGCTCACGTCATTTCGCGACGGCCTGCAGACGCTGCCGCGCGAGCTCTCGCGCCGCGGCCGCTTCGCAACGCAGACTCGACGCGCGGTGCGCGCCCTCGCGCACGACGGGGCGCGCTGGTCAGTGTCCGTCGAAGGCGGTCCTGCACTGGTCGCCGATGCGGTGGTCATCGCCGTCGAGGCGTGGGCCGCCGCGCCGCTCCTCGACGGCGTCGCGCCGCCGTCGGCAGCCGCGTTGCGCCAGTTTGACTACCCGCCGGTGACCGTGGTGTCCCTCGGCTTTGCCCCGGGCGACGCCAGCGGCGTACCAAACGGATTCGGCGTGCTGATCACGCGCGGGGAAGGGCTGCGCGCGCTCGGGAATCTGTGGGACTCGCAGTTCTTCCCCTCGCGCAGTCCGTCTGGTCATCTGCTCCTGCGGGCGATGCTGGGCGGCGCCGTCGATCGTGACGCGGGCACGCTGGACGACGAAGCGGCCGTTGCGCTCGTGCGCCGCGAGCTGGCCCGCCTCTACGGGACCGTCGCCGCGCCAGTTTTCAGCCACGTCGTGCGCTGGCCCCGCGCCATTCCCCAATACACGGTGGGTCACGCCGATCGTGTGCGGGCCGTTCGCGACGGCCTGCGCGCACAGCCCGGACTTTTCATCGCGGGATCGGCGCTCGATGGCATCGCCTTTGCGGATGCCGCGGCATCCGGCGTGAACGCCGCCGAGGATGCGCTGCGTTGGCTGCGCACCACACGCAGCTAGCGCGCGTCCTCGGCCCCTGATGCGCGACGGGGCCGCCAGTCGTGGCGGCCCCATCCATGTTCGCCCACCTCAGTTCTCAGGCGGTGGCACTCGCGGGGCCTGCTGGCGCAGAGGCCGCTGCCCCGGGCGAAAACCGGCGCCCGGTGCGCCGGCGCCCGGGCCCATCCCCTGCCCCATCCCCTGCCCCACCCCCGGCGGCATCATCGGGCCCGCGCCCGCGCCACGTCCAGCGGCCTGGCCCCGAAGCCCCTCGATCCGGCGTCGCATCTGTTCCTGCATCCCGAGAAAGCGCGCACGCTGCATCGGCGTCAGGTATCCGGCCATCTCCTTCTGCTCCTGCTCCACCAGGTCGAACCGCTGCCGCTGGATCTGCAGCATCCGGTCGAGCGCCGCCGACACCTTGCCCTGGTTTGTCGTGTCGCCCGCCAGCATCAGGTCGCGCATGCTCATGCGCGCATCACGTTCCTGCTCCACGAGCAGATGCCGCTTTTCCTCGAACTTCTTGTTCGTCGCCTGCAGCTTCGCAAACTGATCGTCGTTCAGCTTGAGTTGGTTCTTCAGCTGCGCGCCGATGCGATTGCGAATCTGTTGCTCCAGCTGCGCCCGACGGGCCTCCGGATTCATTTGCCGGCGCATCATCATCTGCGCGGGCTGCCCCGCGGCCGGTGGACCCGCCTGCGCCTTGGGCTGCGGCTGCGGGGCCTTCGGTTGTGCCGCCGGGGGATTCTGGGCCACCGCCGTGCCGGCTACGAGCCCAATGGCGAGTCCAACGCGAACCATCCGTCTCATAACGTCTTTCCTCCCTCATTCATCGCGATGACGGGTGTCACCGACTCTGGATCAGAACTGGGCAGGGTCCGGACGGAATCCATCTGCCCCAATAACGCCTGCAAATCATCCACTGAAAGGTCCGACAGGCCGCCACCGAACGAGATGCCGTCGTCGGCAGGCAACGGCTCGCGGACTCCCGCCGACTCCACTGGCGCGACGACGACGCGCGACGAATCTGCCAGCCGCGCCTCCTCGCCCGTGGGCATCGCCCGCCAGACGATGCCGCCGCCCACGACCAGCACCAGCCCGGCCGCCGCCGCATACTGCCACGCGTGACCGCCAAACCAGCGGTGCGATGCGATCCGCTGCGCGGGCCGCGAAGTCGCTGGCGCCGAAGGCAACGCGCTGGCGATGGCAGCCACGTCCATCCGCGGCACGCCCAGCGACTGGGCCGCCCGCACCTGCTTCAGCAAGACCAGGTCCGCGCGGCACGTCGCGCACTCGGCGAGGTGCTGCGCTACGCGCGCCGCCTCGGCAGCCGGGAGCAGGCCAAGGGCATGCTCGGGCAATAGGTCGCGCATCAAGCCGTTCGGACAGTCAGTCATCGCTCAGGTACTCCTTCACTGCACGCATCGCATTGTGGTAGTGCACTCGGCACGCGCCTTCCGTGCTTCCGACCAGCGTCGCGATCTCCGAATACGGCAGCCCTTCCGTCACCCGCAGCGCAAACACCTCGCGCTGCAACCCCGACAACCGGTCCACGGCCTGCTTCACGCGAACGAGCGTTTCGTCGGCCACCATCCCGTCGAGCGCGTCAAACTCCTGTACCGCATGTGTCTCGTCCAGTTCCACCTGGTTCCGCCGGCGTCGTTCGGTCCGTTGCCGGTCGAGCACCAGGCGCTTGAGGATCGTGAACAGCCACGTGCGCAGGGAACTGTCGGCGCGAAAACTGCCGATCGAGTTGAATGCGCGAACGAACGTGTCTTGCACCAACTCCTCCACCGCCTCCCGAACGCCCTGCGCGGCGGCGTACCGGGCAAGTGCCTGCGCGTGACGTCCCACGATTTCGGTGGCGGCCCGCTGATCGCCCCGTTGCCACCTGGCGATCAACGCGACGTCCACCTGTGCATCCCCCTCGCGGTCCGATTCGCTCATGCGCTCACCACCTTGGACGCTCCCTCACCGATAGTGTTAAGGGCCCCGGTTGACGTGACCCGGCTTTCGCCGCACCATCCCACGACCCACCTCCCACTCGTACACGCTTCCCCATTGCCGTGATAGACATCATTGCCCACCGTGGCGCCTCGCGCGAGGCGACAGAGAACACGCTTCCGGCCTTTCAGCGGGCGCTGGACCTCGGCGCCGACGGCGTTGAACTCGACGTGCATTGCACGGCCGACGACACGGTGGTGGTGCAGCACGACGCCGCGGCGCGCGGGATCCCCGGAGATGCCGCGCTGGCCGGTCGCCTCATCGCGACCTTGACGACCGCCGAGCTGGCATCGTTTCGATTTCCCGACGGTAGCTCGGCTCCAACACTCGACGACGTGGCGCAGGTGCTCCGCGCCCGCGCCACGCTGTACGTCGAGCTGAAGGGGCTCGGCACCGCGGCGCCGACGCTCAAGGCGCTGCGCCGGTACGGCGGTCCCTGCGCCATCCACTCCTTCGACCATCGGATGATCGCCGACGGCGCGGCCTACGCCCCCGAGATTCCGCGCGGCGTGCTCGAGGTCAGCCGCCATCTCGACCCGGCCGCGTCGCTTCGCGACACGAGCGCGCGCGACCTCTGGCAGCTCGCCGAGTTCGTGGATGAGACCCTGGTGCGCGCCGTCCACGCTGCCGGCGGGCGCGTCATCGCCTGGACTGCCAATGACGCCGCGGGCATCGAGCGCCTCGCCGCGTGCGGCGTTGACGGGCTGTGCACCGACGACGTGCGGCTCGCACGACAGGTGTTGGGCCGCTAGGGTCTCGTCCCGTCGCGCTTCACGCGCTAGGTTGCACGGGCCTTCCATCCGGAGTTCGACCCGCATGCGATCCGCCACTCTGCTGGCGCGCGCTCTCGCGCTCGTCATCGCCGGGGCGCCCGCGCTCCTCAGCGCGCAGGCGCCAGCCGTCAAGCCCGCCACCGACACCGCTGGCCCTCCGCCAGGACCGGGCGCGCTCTCCGTTCCGAACGCCGATCCGTTTCCCAGTACCTATCGTCCGCGCCAAACCGCGCCGACGGTCATTCGCAACGTCAACATCTTCACCGGCGCCGGGCCGCTGATCCGCGGCGGGTCGGTGCTGCTGCGCGACGGCAAGATCGCGGCGGTGGGACCGACGGTTGACGCCCCCGCCGACGCCGTGGTCATCGACGGGGCGGGCCGGTATGTCACGCCCGGGCTTATCGACACCCATTCGCACCTCGGCGTCTACCCGGCTCCCGGAACACCCGCGCATAGCGACGGCAACGAGGCCACCGCGCCGGTGACGGCGCAGGTCTGGGCCGAGCATTCCGTCTGGCCGCAGGATCCCGACTTCCCGCGCGACCTGATGGGCGGCGTCACCACGCTTCAGGTGCTCCCGGGTTCCGCGAATCTCATTGGCGGACGGTCGGTGGTGCTCAAGGTAGTGCCGTCCACGTCCGTCCAGGGGATGAAGTTCCCCGGCGCCAAGTACGGGCTCAAGATGGCGTGCGGCGAAAACCCCAAGCGGGTCTATGCGAGCCGCGGCCCCTCCACCCGAATGGGGAACGTGGCGGGGTACCGGGCCGCGTGGATCCAGGCCGAGCAGTACCGCCGCCGCTGGGACAAGTACCTCGCCGATCCCAAGGGCGACCCGCCGGCGCGCGACCTCGGCCTCGAGACCCTGGCTGAGGTGCTGCGCGGCAACATCCTGGTGCACAACCATTGCTACCAGGCCGACGAGATGATGCAGATGATCGACATCGCCCACGAGTTCGGCTACACGATCCGCTCGTTCCATCACGGTGTGGAGGCGTACAAGATCGCGGGCACGCTTGCCAAAGAGGGAATCTCCGCCTCGCTTTGGTCCGACTGGGGCGGATTCAAGATGGAAGCGCTCGACGGCATTCGCGCCAACCTCGCCATCGTGCACGCCGCCGGCGCCCGCGCCATCGTGCACTCCGACGATCCGTCGGGCTCGCAGCGCCTGAATCAGGAGGCGGCCAAGGCGCTCGCGGCCGGCCGCGCCGCCGGCATTGCGCTGCGCGACGAGGACGCGATCACCTGGATCACGAAGAACCCTGCCTGGGCCCTCGGGCTCGACGACCGCATCGGGACGCTGGAGACGGGCAAGAATGCCGACCTCGTCCTCTGGTCGGGCAATCCGCTCTCCGTGTACAGCCGGGCGGACAAGGTGTGGATTGACGGCGCCGTCTATTTTGATCGCGCCGACCCCACCCAGCGCTGGCGCACCGACTTCGAACTCGGCTACGTGCCGTCCAACGACGGGAGGATCCGCTGATGCGCCCCAAATTCCGTGCGGCGCTGGCCGCCCTCTTCTTCGCCGCCCCGACGCTCGCGTCGGCCCAAGCCGCATCTCGCGTCATCGCCATCACGGGCGGCACCGTGCACCCGGTGAGCGGCCCAGTCATCGAACATGGCACGGTGCTCATTCGCGACGGCAAGATCGCCGAGGTCGGCGCGCAGGTCGTGGTCCCCGCCGGCGCACAGGTCATTGACGCCACCGGCAAGGTAGTCACGCCCGGTCTCATCAACAGCAACACGACGCTCGGCCTCTCCGAGGCCGGCTCGCCGCAGTTCAGCGGCGGCTACAATGACACGCGTGCCAACGGGACCCGCGGCGTCGCGGCCTCCTTTCGCGCGTGGGAGGGGCTCAACCCGGCGTCCACCTTCATTGCGCCCGCTCGGCAGGGCGGCGTGACCACGGCCCTCGTGGCGCCCAGCGGCGGAGTCATTGCGGGTCAGGCGGCACTCATCAATCTCACCGGGGACCGTATTGACGACATGGTCGTGCGCCGCGCGAATGGACAAGCCGCGGTGGCGATGCTCGCCGCGTTCAACCCGGGAGCGGCCGATGCGTCCTCCCGTGGCGAACTGCTAGGTCGCCTGCGCGAGTTGATCCGTGACGCGCAGGTCTATCGCGCCACGCGCGCCGCCTACGATCGCAACGCGTCGCGCACGCTCGCGGCACCGCGCGCCGATCTCGAAGCGCTGCAAGCCGTCGTGGACTCGACGCTCCCCCTGCTGATCGCGGTGGACCGTGCCTCGGACATTCGCGCGGTCCTCGACCTCAAGCGGCGCGACAAGCTGCCGGTCAGGCTGATGCTGCTGGGCGCGTCGGAGGGCTGGCAGGTGGCGGGCGAGATTGCCGCGGCCAAGGTGCCGGTCTTCGTCGGCGCAATGAACAACATCCCGGTGAGCTTCGACGCACTCGGTTCGCGGCAGGAGAATGCTGCCCTGCTCCGGGCGGCGGGCGCCCCCGTTGTGCTCGTGAGCAACGGCCCCGGCGATGGAGAGAACTACAACGTGCAGAACATCAAGCAGGAGGCCGGCAACGCGGTCGCCTATGGCCTTCCCTGGAGCGAGGCGCTGCGCGCCGTCACCCTCGCCCCGGCCGAGGCATTCGGCGTGGCCGACCGCGTGGGCTCGCTGCGCCCCGGGCGCGACGCCGACGTGGTCATCTGGAGTGGCGATCCGTTCGAATTCGGCACGCGCGCCGAGACCGTGCTCATCCGCGGCGTCGTGCAGACTGGCGACTCGCGGCAGGACGAGCTGACGCGTCGCTACGCGCCGAAGGCGAATCGCTAGTTGGTCGCTGGGCAGCCGCGAACGGGAGGCGTCGCACTCGACGCCTCCCGTTTCGCTTGCCCGACTACGCGCCGAGCGCCTCAGGCGGTTGGCGGCGACTCCGGCGGCGGCGCGGCATTGGCGTCCTCCGCCGGTGGAGCGCCGGCAGCGGAGGCCTCAGGCGCGGGGGCATCGGCCGCAGCGGGCGCCGCTTCACCGGCACGCACCTTGGCAAGTTCCGCGTCCAGGCGCGTCGCCTCGGCCTCGTGGTCCCGCAGCGTCGCGGCGAGCCGTTCCCAGGCGGCGGCATCGAGCTCCTCGCTCTTCGCCCTGGCACGATAGACCGCGTAGCCAAGCGCCTGCGCGGCCTTGTCCGCGAGCTGGCGCACGCGGAAGATCTCGAGGCGCAGGCGCCCTTCGTCAATCGCATCCTGCGCCGCCCTGCCGGCTCGATTCAGTTCGACTTGCAGCTTGTCGAGCAGTCCCATGGTTCCTCCCGGCGTGTGCCGTGTCTGCACACAATACGGTGGCGGTGGCCGGCGGGTTTCCGCCGCGGATTTCCCTGCGCTGAACGTTCGCCTCTCTCCGCGACGCTCCGTAGATTTCGGCATGCAAAGCGATTTCGACCGCGGCGTCCGATCGGCCCAGCTTGGCATGATCACGAACGCCGCGTTGGCGCTCGTGAAACTCATCGCGGGTGTGGTCGGAAACTCCTACGCGTTGATCGCGGACGCCGTGGAATCTTCCGCCGACATCTTCTCGTCGCTCATCGTGTGGGGCGGACTGCGCATCGCGAGCCGCGACCCCGACGACGATTACCCGTTTGGCTACGGCAAAGCGGAGACGGTTGCCAGCGCCACCGTGTCGCTGATGCTCATCGGCGCGGCGGCCGGCATCGCGGTGGAAGCGCTGCGCGAGATCCGCACGCCCCACCACGCGCCCGCCCCGTGGACCCTCGCCGTGCTCGTGGCCGTCGTCATTGCCAAGTCGCTGCTGGCTCGTCGCGTGGGAGCGGTAGGGTCCGAGGTCGGGAGCATGGCGGTGAAGGCCGATGCCTGGCACCACTTCTCCGATGCGATCACGAGCGCCGCGGCGTTCATCGGGATCAGCATTGCCGTGTGGAAGGGCGCGGGTTGGGAGTCGGCCGATGACTGGGCCGCGCTGGTGGCCGCAGGGGTGATTCTGTACAACGGCATCTCGATGCTTCGCACCTCGCTGGCGGAATTGATGGACCACACGCCGGGCGAAGACATCGGGCACTCGCTGCGCGAGGTGAGCGAGCAGGTGGCGGGCGTCAGCGCAATCGAGAAGCTCCTCGTGCGCCGGTCAGGCCTCTCATATCACGTCGAAATCCACGTCCAGGCCGACCCAGCGATGCCGCTCGCCGCCGCGCACAGTCTTGGGGGGCGGGTGAAGAGCGCGATCCGGGCCAAGCACCCCCGCGTGCGCGGGGTGTTGGTGCATATGGAGCCGTATGAACGGCAGACGGGAGACGGGAGACGGGAGACGGGAGGCAGTTGACCTCCCCTTCTACCGTCCGCCGTCTATCGTCAGTCGCTGGCGCACCAAACAGCGAGGGCCCGCCGATGCCGGCGGGCCCTCTGTACGTTCGTCTGCGCCTCAGCTCGCCGCGACTTCCGGCGTGGGGTAGACCGACACCTTGTAGCGGCTCTTGCTCTTGTGCTCGAACTTCACCACGCCGTCGATGAGCGCGAAGATGGTGTAGTCCGTGCCCAGCCCGACGTTGTTGCCGGGATGCCACTTGGTGCCGCACTGACGCAGGATGATGTTCCCCGCCACGACCTGCTCGCCGCCGTACTTCTTGATGCCGCGCATCTTCGGGTTCGAATCGCGGCCGTTGCGGGAGGAGCCGACGCCTTTCTTATGAGCCATATGATCCTCTCGTGAAGCGACTCACCCGAGGGTGATGTCGCGGACCTTGATTTCGGTGAAGCCCTGCCGGTGCCCCTGCTTGCGCGCGTAGTTCTTGCGGCGGCGGAACTTGAAGACGACGATCTTGTCGCCACGCCCCTGCTTGGTGATGTCTGCGGTCACCTTGGCGCCCGACAGCGTCGGCACGCCGGCGCGGACGTTGGCACCGTCGGAGCCCAGCAACACTTCGTTGAATTCGACGCGCGTTCCCACGTCACCCGGGAGCGACGGAATGCGCAGCGACTTGCCCGGCTCGACACGATACTGCTTGCCGCCGGTGCGAATGATGGCGTAGGACATGAGAAGAATCGAAAAAGCCAAGTCTGACAGCGAGCCTAGAATTATATCCGCGTTCAGAAGGAGCGTCAAGTCCTACTCCTGATTGAGGATAGGGAAATCGCATTCCCGGGTCGCGCGACGAATTCGGACGGCGAAGGGCGATCATCTCGCACGTCCTTGGCGGAGCACGAAGCTGCTCACGTTGGCGACCTGATCCTCCGTGAGCAGATTGCGCCGATTCGCGTCGGTCATATGACCGCGAAGGAAACCCGCAAACGTTTGCCAATTCGCCATTTCCGACGCCACGGTAAAGCTCTTTCTCCCCCACACCGGCCCGCCCTTGGCCGTCCCCTGTCCATTCGTGCCGTGGCACTCGAGGCAGTGCGCCTTCCACACCCCGGCGCCTGCGCTGGCATTTCCCGCGGCCACCGTCACGGTATCGTCCCCCTGTCCTTCGACGCGCCCGCCAAACCGTACGCCGCGCGAGAGAAACGCGATGTACGACACCAGCGCCTCCATCTGCGGATCGTCGGCACGGAGCGTCGGCGCGCGGAGGTTGCGCCGCAGGCAGATATTGATGCGCTCGTGGACGGTGAGGACGCCTCCACGGGCATCGAGCCGCGGGTACTTCGCGTAGGCACCGACCCACGGCAGTGCGCCGCGCTTCGTCCCCGCATCCAGGTGACAACTCACGCACCGCAGGGCGCTCGACCGATCCAGGTGCATGGAGTCGCGTGTCGCCACCGCGATTGCTCGGCCGCGCCGAATGGCGCGCCCCAGCGCGTCGTTCGGGATAAGCGAGTCAGTCGGTACCACGAAGACGGCGGTGTCGGACTCGGGGCGCGGCGCCGGTGCAGCCGGCACCAGCGTCACCATGCCGCCGAGTACCCTTCTCGGAGGTTCTGCTCGCTCGGCCCGGCAGGCGCCGAGAAGGACCAGCGCAAAAGCGACTGACGGGAGACGGCAGACGGAAGACGGGAGACGTGAAACGGGGGACGGAAGATGAACCCGACTGGCGGTCATCGAATGTAATCCACGCATTCCATCCTCCGACGTTTCATCGCCCAGACCGACTTCCGTCTCTCGTCTCCCGTCTGCCGTCGCCCTCAGGCGACCGCGTACTGCTGCGTCACATCCCGCCCGGCCCCCTTCACCACCAGCTTGAACTCGTCCGGCCGCAGCAGCGGATCGTCGCGCATCTCCACCGAGAAGCCGACGCCTTTCTCGAGCTTCTTCATCAATTCGCCTTCCTGCTCGAGCACATACATGGCCGTGTCGGGGTGCAGCCGCACCAGAAGGTGATCGCGCCGCCCTTCGGCCGCCATCCGCCGCACCGACCGCTCCATGCGTCGCACGATCGTCTCGGCCGTGAACACGCGACCCGTGCCGTGGCAGACCTGGCACGGCTCCGTCATCGACTGCAGGTGGCTCTGCCGCACACGCTGGCGCGTCATCTCGATCAACCCAAGGTCGCTCACCGAAAACGCCTTGGTACGCGCGCGGTCGCGGCCGAGATGCGTGCGCAGTTCCTGCAGCACCTTGTCGCGGTTCTGCCGCGACTCCATGTCGATGAAGTCGGCGACGATGATGCCGCCGACGTCGCGCAGCCGCATTTGCCGCGCCACCTCGCGCGCCGCCTCAAGATTGGTCCGCAGGATCGTCTTCTCGGGATCCTTCTTTCCGGTGTAGCGCCCCGAGTTCACGTCGATGCTGACCAGTGCCTCGGTCGGCTCGATGATGAGATACCCGCCCGACGGCAGGTCACAGCGCCGCTTGAACAGGTCGCGGATCTCCGGCTCCACGCCGGCGTGATCGAACAGCCCCTTCTTGTCCTCGTAGAGCTGCACACGCTCCACGAGTTCGGGCGCGATGCCGTTGAGGTACTCGATGATTTCGTTGTGGAGCTGGCGCGAGTCGACCGTGAGGCGGTCAACCTTGGTGGAGAAGAGGTCGCGAATGATGCCGCGCGTCAGTGATGTCTCGCGGTGCAGCAGCTTGGGCGGCTTGCCGACGAAGCGCGTCTTCTTGTTGATGCGGCTCCACTGGCCGATCAGCGTGTTCAGCTCGCGCTGGAACGTCTCCTGCGTCACGTCCTCCCCGACGGTGCGCACGATCACGCCGCCGCTGTTCTTCGGCATCACTCCCTCGACGAGGGCGCGCAGGCGCTGCCGCTCGGCGCGATCGCCAATCTTGCGCGACACGCCGACGCGCGATGCAAAGGGCATGTAGACGAGGAAGCGCCCGGCCAGCGAAACCTGCGCAGTGACGCGCGGCCCCTTGGTGGAGATGGGCTCCTTGGAGACCTGCACGATGATCTCCTGCCCCTTCTTCAGCGCATCCTGAATCTGCGGCGGCTCCTTGCGACGACGGCGCCCACGCGGCTTGGACACCGAAGCCGCGGCATCCACGGCCGCCTCGGCGCTGTCGGGCTGCTCGACGTCGGCCGGTTCCTCCGGCTCGTCGTCGGCATCCTCGTCGTCATCCTCGTCGTAGGCGAGGTCCGAGTTGTGCAGGAAGGCGCTCTTGTCGGTACCGATGTCCACGAATGCCGCCTGTAATCCCGGCAGCACCGCTTCCACCCGGCCCCAATAGATGTCGCCCACCATCCGGCGTGCCTCCGGACGGTCTACCTGCAACTCAACGAGTTGGTCGTCCTCGAGGATGGCGACGCGGACTTCCCGCTGCGTCGCCGAGATGAGGATTTCTCTTTTCATGGATCAACTGGCTGCGGACCAGCGAGGGCGACCGCACTCGCGCCGTCTGCAGGCGTGGCAAGAGGGTGGCGTGGCCAGGGGCGCGTGACATCACGAGGATGCCCCCGCCCCGACGCACAACAGTCGGTGTCATACCCTCCAGGCGCGCAATCGTCCACGCGACGGCCGCCCGAAGCACGTGGCCAAACAGAGCCGCTGCGGAGTGCAGCGCCCTGACGGCACGGTTCGGGACAGTACGGCCTCGCTTGCGATCGGGCATCAACAGCTCCGCCAGACGCCTGGGTGATAGGCTCCGCAGGCCGCGGTCGCCGGCCTGCGAAGGGTACTTCTGCGGGACGAACCCGCTGCGCGCAGGGTAACCGCGCGGAGACGGCGATGCAAGCTCAGGCGCCGCGGACGGGAAACAGGGAAACTCTGTTTACGCCCCGATTTCCCGCAGCATCTGCCGCGAGACCACCACCCGCTGGATCTCGCTCGTCCCTTCGCCGATCTCGCACACCTTGGCGTCGCGCATCATTCGCTCCACGGGATAGTCCTTGGTGTACCCGTATCCGCCGTGGATCTGCACCGCCTTCGTGGTGGCGCGCATCGCCAGTTCCGAGCAGAACAGCTTGGCCATGCTCGCCTCCTTGCGGTACGGCTTGCCGTGCTGCGCGAGCCAGGCCGCGTGGTACACGAGGTGCTTGCCGGCTTCGATCTCGGTGGCCATGTCGGCCAGCTGGAACGAGACGCCCTGAAACTGGGCGATGGCCTGCCCGAACTGTCGCCGCTCGGTGCTGTAGCGCAGGGCCTGCTCCAGCGCACCCTCGGCGAGGCCGAGCGAGAGCGCGGCCACGCCCACGCGCCCGGCGTCGAGCGTCTGCATGAAGTTGACGAAGCCCCGCCCTTCCTCGCCGAGCCGGTTTTCGACCGGCACCTCGACGTCCTCGAAGATCAGCTCCCGCGTGTCGGAGGCGCGCCAGCCGAGCTTGTCCTCCTTCTTGCCGGCGCGAAACCCCTTCATCACCGGCAGGTCGTCGCGATGTCCGATGCCCACGCGACGCGCGCTTTCGAGGTCGCACGTCTCCTTGGTCAGGATGAACGACGTGATCCCCTTGGTGCCCCGTGCGGGATCGGTGACCGCCGTGACGAGGAAGACCTCACCCACGCCACCGTGCGTGATGAAGCGCTTGGTGCCGTTGAGCACGTAGCGGTCGCCGCGGCGCTCGGCCGTGGTGCGGGTACCGCCGGCGTCGCTTCCCGCCCCCGGCTCGGTGAGGCCGAAGCCACCGATCACCGCCCCCGACGCGAGCAGTGGGACGTAGCGTGTCTTCTGCTCGGGCGTGCCGAAGTGCACGATGGGCGACGTGCCGAGCGTGGTGTGGGCGGAGATGGTGATGGCGTGCGACGCACACACCTTCGCCATTTCGTGAATGGCAATCGTGTACGCCAGCGTGTCGAAGCCGGCGCCGCCCAGCTCTTCGGCCCACGGAATGCCCAGGAGGCCGAGATCGGCCATTCCCTTCACGGTCGCCCACGGGAACTCCTGAGTCTCATCGTGGCGGGCCGCGATCGGCGCGACCTCATCCCGGGCAAAGGCGCGGACCATCTCACGCACGGCGAGGTGGGATTCGGTGAAGTAGAGATGATCGTCCATGGGCAGACGGAAGACGGGAGACGGGAGACGGGAGACGGGAGACGGGCGGTGGAGGGGCTACACTGCCCTCGCAAAATGACCACGGGTGTACTCATCGCCAAGGATGCCGCGCACCGCGTCGAGCGCTGGGGGCTCGCCGGCGGCGAGCGCGTCGAGCACTTGGCGATATGCTCCGATAATCTCGGCCACGCGATCCCCGCGCACGTTGAAGACGGCGCGGTAGCTGCGCACACCCGCGCGCCAGAGCCGCGGCAGGTAGTGCGAACCATCTACGGGACGCGAGTGCAGCAGCCGGTTCCGACAGGCGCTGTCCGTTGCGACCGGAAACGTGTAGCCCGTCGGGTCGGTCAGCACGACGTTGGGGTGCTTCTGCACACACAAGTCGCGGCAGGTAGTCGGCTCTCGGTCGAACGCGGCCGACAAGACGCAATGCTCGAGGTTCATTCCCTCCGGCCGGCCAAAGAGGAACACCTCGAATCCGGAGCCGGTCCATGGCGCGACGAGCTGTCCGATCTCCTCAGCCGTCAACTCGACCGACGCGGTGATCCGGCGCGCGCCCATCGCGAACAGCTCCCGCGCGGTCTGCCCGTTGAAGCAGTTTACCGCGTAATCGGCGACGACGTCGCGACCGGCGCCGCCGAGTTCCGCAACCAAGCCGAGGTGACCGCTGAGCAGTGGAAGGCCGAGGTCGAGCCACGACTGGAGCGACCGCCGTTCCTCCGGGCGAACCACGCTTGGCGTACGCAGGCGCAGCAGGACTCCCTGCGCCGACAGCTCGGACGCCAGCGCCGCGATGCGCGAGCGCGGCGGCGCCGGGTGACGCAGGAACGGATCCACCACGATCTCGTTGGCCCCGGCGGCGGCGGCGGAGCGCGCGTCGTCGAGATCGAACACCTCGCCGACGAGGACGCAGCGGCCAGGCGGCGCGGCAGTGGCGACATCCACCGGCACCGCGCACCGGATGCGTTCGTTCCGCTCCGCGACGACCGCTGCGTGGGCCCAGTCGCGCCGCTGGGCCAGCGACTCGGTGGCCCGCTGCCGCATGCGATTCAGCTCCGACACCGGGAGAAAGAGACCGTCGGCAAGCCCCGAGACGTCGAGCGCACCGAGGGCGAACGGCGTCTCGCCGAGCCGGCCGAACTGCTCGCGCAGCTGCGCCGCGTCCAGCGGACGCTTGCTCGCCGGAGTCAGCGGCGCGTCCGAGTGTTCCGTGACCGATTCGCCTTCGGCGGTGACGACTGCCTTCAGCGCTGCTCCCGCCGCGCCAAAGAGGCGTACGTCGAGCCGGGCGCGGCGCGGGCGTCCCTCGCCGGCCAGCGCCGCGAATGACGCACGCGCCGCCCCAAGGAGCTGCGCGTCACTCGTGCGGAAGACCTTCCAGCCTGGCGCCACGCGAATTCGCGTGGCTAGCGCTTGACGCCAGCGGCCGTCCCGCTGCTCAAGCGTGCGCACTTCGCTGACCGCGAAACCCACAGTCTCGACGTGCCCACCCTGCGGCGGCTCGAAGCCCAGTCCGTCACCGACAGCGACGGGGGTGCGCACATCCACCACGACCTCGCCCGCCTCGAAACGCTCCACGACGCCCAGCTCCAGCCCGCGATTGTCCGGCTGCGTGCGCGTGATGTACTCGCGACCGGCCCTTCCGCCGTACATCCCGCCAGTGAATCCTCGGCTGAAGATCTGCACGAGCGGCGCGGTGTCCTCGAAGGCCGGCGGCGTGAAGGTCCCGCGCGCCACCTGATCGAGCCACACACGATAGCCCTTCGTGACGGTCGCCACGTACTCCGGCTTCTTCTTTCGCCCTTCCACCTTCAGGCAGACGATCCCGGCGTCCGCGATTTCGGCCAGATGATCGTACGCCCCGAGGTCCTTGGCGGAGATCAGGTACCCCCGATCGAGCTCCACGCGCGCATCGGCATCGGCCAGGACGTAGTCCTTGCGGCAGCTTTGCGCGCAGGATCCGCGGTTGGCGCTCCGCTCTGAGATCAGGCCGGACATGAAGCACTGCCCACTGTACGAGATGCAGAGTGCCCCGTGCACGAAGCTCTCCAGGCCGAGATCCGGCACGGCACTCCGAATCTCGCGGATATCCTCCAGTGTGTTCTCTCTCGCCAGCACCACCCGTCCGACGCCCAGCCGGCGCATCACCCGCGCCCCGCTGGCGTCGTGCACGGTCATCTGCGTCGAGCCGTGGATCTCGAGGTGCGGGTAGACCGCCTGGATCAGCCGCACGAGCCCGACGTCCTGGACAATGGCGGCGTCGATGCCGCGATCGATGCACTCGCCGAGGTACTGCAGGCACTCCTCGAGTTCCGCCGGCTTCACCAGGGTGTTGAGCGTCATATAGACACGCACGCCGTGGGCGTGCGCGACCTGACAGGCCGCCTCAAGCTCCTCGAGCGACAGTTGCGCGCCTTCGTCGCGCGCGTTGAATTTTGACGCTCCCAAGTAGACGGAGTTCGCGCCGTTGGCGACGGCGGCGCGAACGGCGTCGACGCTGCCGGCGGGAGCGAGGAGTTCAGGCGCGAAGGGCATGCGGGAAAGCTAGCGGGTGCGGTCTTCGCGCGCCGTCTGAAACCGCCGGCCGACGTCGAGCGTACAGAGGGCAACTGGAGGGACTCATGATCACGTTCCTGCTTTCCTCAGCAGTCGTCCTCGTCGGCGCCATCATGGGCTACGGCACGGCGCGCCGTTTCGTCCGCGATCGTCTCCGCTTCGTGGACGGCGCGCACAAGCCGGCCGTGCCATGGGTCGTCGGCGCCGCCGCGTTCCTGGTCGCCCTGCCCATCGTCAACCTTGTCTCGTGGCTGCCGCTGATTCATCTCGGCGGCGGTGCGGCGGCCGCGCTGGGCGCCAGCGTGGGGTTCGGCGTGAAGGCGGGCTCGCGCGACATCCGCGAGGGGCGGTACGAACTGCACTCCTAGGAGCCGGCGGAAGACGCGCGACGCGATCGACGCGACCCTGTCTCCGGAGTCGTCCGGCGCTACTCCCGGCCGACCGGTTCCTTCCAGAATCGCAGGAACCACGCGATCAGCACGAGCCCGATTCCCGTCCATCGAAGTCCGATCTGCTCCCACCTGATTCCCGCACCAAAGCAGAGGAGTCCCGCCAACGCAAGGCTGAGCTTGATGATGGTGCGCGGTGTCATGCCATGCCTCCGTCGCCGGGCATCGGCGATTGCAGATCCGTGCGGAGGCAGCCGGGAAGCTCGAGCACGAAGTCGGCCCCGAGCAGTCGCGAAGGCGTCTGAAAGCCCGCCCGCACGGTTCCGTCGAGCACACGACGCGCGATGCGCGCCGCAGACTGCGCGGTCAGCGTGTAACCGTCGGGCGTTCGCAAGCGCGACTCGACGGAGCGCCCCGACGCGTCGCGAGCTTCCCCCCACAATGCGGCCTGCGACGTCGCCCGCCGCGCTGCGGTGGGCCCTGGTGGGCGGCGCGCGATGGCGGCGACCAGCCGACGGCGCACGAAGTCGGTGCGGAGCAGTGGCGCGATGAGGCGCGACAGGCGCAGCGACCGAATGGCGGAGCGCGAGAGCGCCACGTAGACCTCGACGTCGGGAATGCCCGTGCTGTGAAAGGCCGTGGACACGTCGCCCCAGGGAATCGTGACCGTGTCGTAGACAAGATCACCGAAATCCACGCGCCGAGTCTTCCAAGCGGGCGGCACGGGGACGATCCGGCCACCGCGACGCACCGCGCCCGGCCCTCCGGCGTTCTCCGCCATCGTCGTCGCTGTCCCGCGCGAGAGTCCTCCACCCCCGTGAAAGGCGAGGGTGAGCGCGGTGGCGGTCGGCAGACGGCGCTTGAGGTGCGCGGCCAGGCAGTCGCTGGGCACGACGTCGAAGCCGACGCCGGGGAGCAGCATCACTCCGGCAGCTCGCGCCTCGGCATCGCGGGCGGCGAGCAACTCAAACACGGCAATCTCACCGGTGATGTCGAGGTAGTGCACGCGATTGCGCAGACACGCGTCGGCCATCGCCCGTGCGGTTCGGAAGAACGGCCCTGCACAGTGCAGCACCACGGTGGCATCGCGCAGCAGGTGATCGAGCGCCTCCTGATCGTCGAGCGCCGCCACCCTGTACTCGAGCTGATGCTGCGTCGCGAGCGCCTTCAGGGCCTCGCCATCGCGTCCGGCAAGCACCGGCCGCACGCCGAGCGCCACACACTCGTCGAGCACCAGCCTCCCG
>JAKAJN010000113.1 GCA_021813725.1 bacterium
GGCGCCGCCCGACGACGCCCCACTGCTCACGCAGCATCTCCTCGCCGAACAGGCCTCGACGGCGCGCGATGCGGTGCGCCAGAGCACGCTGCCGATGCCGCGTGCCGCCTCGCGCGCGCGGCTGCGCGTGCTGCTCGTCGAGGACGACAAGGTCAACCAGATTATCGCCCGCAAGATGCTGGAGTCGCTCCACTGCGAAGTCGAGTTGGCGACCGACGGCTTGCAGGCGGTGGACAAGGCGCTGCTGCGCGACTACGACGCGGTGCTGATGGACTGCCACCTCCCGTATCTCGACGGCTTCGAGGCGACGCGGCGTATCCGCGCCGCCGAGGCGCAGGGTCGGCACGTGCAGATCATCGCGCTCACCGCCAGTGCGCTCGCCGAAGAGCGCGAGCGTTGCCTCGACGCTGGCATGGACGACTTCGTCAGCAAACCCAGCAAGCTCGACGACGTGCGCGCCGCGCTTGACCGCGTGATCGACCGCGGGATGAGCGATGCGCTCCCCCCCGCCCCGTCGGGCGGGCCCGGCGTGCTCGGCACGCCGGACGCCTAACACCCGGCCAGGGTGTCCGTGTAGTATTCCGCGTCGCGCTCTCGCGCGCGCCCCTGACCCTCCACCGGAGTCTCGCTGCATGTCGCGGTCCCGCCCCCTCCTGCTCGGCGCCAGTGCGTCTGCTGCCGTGCTCGCCGCCGCCGTTCTCGCCTCCTCAGCCACCGCTCGCGTGCGCGTGCAGGACGAGAAGCCCTTTGTTCAGGCCGCCAGCCCGGTCGCCGCGGGTGAGTACCTGATGACCGTCGCCAGCTGCCACGACTGTCACACCGCTGGCTGGGTGGAGAAGAAGGGAATGGTGACCAAGGAGGACCAGCTCACCGGGAATCCGGTGGGCTACTACGGCCCGTGGGGAACCACGTATGCCAAGAACCTGCGGCAGGTGACCGACCGGCACAGCGAGGACGAGTGGGTGGAGATCCTCCGCACGGCCGACCACGACCAGGGGGCCCTGCCAATGCCGTGGCACGACGCGTCGAAGTTCAGCGACAAGGATTTGCGCGCGATGTATCAGTATGCCAAGTCGCTCGGCCCCAAGCCGGTGCGGCTGCCGCGCAACACCAAGCCCGGCGTGAAGCCGACAGGACGCTACATCGACCTCACGGTGCGGGACTCGACGGCGCCGTAGCGCTCTCCGCGCGCTCGGCGTTCGCCTTGATCGCGTCGATCATCCCGGGGAAGATGAAGCGGTGGAAAGGGAGCACCGCGTACCAGTACAGATAGCCGAGCAGTCCATCGGGCTCGAAGAACGCCGTCTGCTCGACACGGCTCCCCATCTTGTCCGGTTGCACCTCGAACTGCAGCCAAGCCGACCCCGGCAGTTTCATCTCGGCGCGCAAGCGCAGGAGATGCGGCGCGTCGACGGCCTCGACGCGCCAGAAATCCAGCGGCTCGCCCACACGCAGGTCGCGCGGGTGGCGGCGGCCGCGCCGCATGCCCGTGCCGCCGACGAGCCGGTCCATCAGCCCCCGGAGCTGCCAGAGCCAGTTGCCGGCGAGCCACCCTTGCTCGCCGCCCAGCTCGCAGATGGTCTCAAAGAGGCGCTGTGGCGCGGCCCGCACGCGCCGTCGCTTGCGGTCGAGCAGCATTCCCTCGTGCTCGCCAAGCACGTCCTCGTCCGCCTGCTCGGCACCGAGGCTCGAGAGCGAGGAGGCCCACGTAGTGGCCACCGTATCCTCGGCCATGCGGATGAGGGCAAGACGCACGGCTTCATCGTAGCCCGTCGGCTCCACCTTGAAGGTGCGTCGCACGGTGTCGTCCTTCACGACCACCTGGGTGCGCAGACTCTCGACCAGCGGCTCGGCGATGCTGTACGGAATGGGCGTGACGAGGTCGATCCAATGCCCCGCCAGTTCCGGGAACGGCACGGGAAACGACACGATCAGCCGTCGCAGGCCGCGAATGCGCGCGTAGCGCTGCATCATGTCGCGGTAGGAGAGCACGTCGCGCCCGCCGATCTCGAAGATGCCGCGCGCGTCGGGATGATCGAGCGCTTCCACGAGATAGTCGAGCACCGAGCGAATCCCTATCGGCTGGCAACTCGTGTTGACCTCGGTCGGCGCGAGGATCAGCGGGAGCCGCTCGACGATGTGGCGGATCATCTCGAAGCTCGCGCTCCCCGAACCCACGATGACGGCGGCGCGAAACTCGAGCACCGGTACACCGACCGACGCGAGCGCGCGCCCCACTTCCTGGCGAGAGTAGAGGTGCGGGCTGTGGATGAAGTCCGGTTCGCCCAGGCCGCCGAGGTAGATGATGCGCTTGACGCCGGCCCGCTGGGCCGCCGCGGCGAAGGCAAGTGCCATCAACCGGTCGCGTTCGCGATAGTAGCGCCCGGCGGCCATCGAGTGCACCAGGTAGTACGCGACATCAATGCCGTCGAGGACGTTCCAGAAGATGTCCGGCTCCTCGAGGTCACCCGGGACAATCTCGACGCCCGGCCACGGGCGTCCCGCCAGCCGGCTCGGGTTGCGCGCCACGCACCGCACGTGATGACCGCGCTCGAGCAGTCGCGGCACCAGGCGGCCACCGATGTACCCCGTTGCCCCGGTCACCAGAACACGCAGCGGCGTCGACGTCTGCTCGGGCATCGGGACGGGGTCTGGGAATCGGGCGACGGAGCGGCGTGGTGGCGCGGCCGAACATCCGGCGCGCCACCACGCGTGGTCCCAGAACATGCGACCCCGCTGGCGCATAACGCCAGCGGGGTCGACTTTTCGAGTAGCTGGGGAGGGGATCGAACCCTCGACCTCACGATTATGAGTCGTGCGCTCTCACCAGCTGAGCTACCCAGCCATGAAGCCTTGTAATATACCGGAGCGCGGCACCGGCTCAAAGCCCCGGAGTACGCGCCTTTTTGCGACCGGGCGCCGTGTCCTTCACGTCGCGCCGTGCAACCCACCCCTTCGGCCAGTCGTCATTCAAGGATGAGTCCCGACGAGCTTTTCAAGCGCCCGTTCCCCGACGAGAACTACGTTCCGCCGGACCAAGCGGACCTGCGCAAGCAGGCCCTGCAGAAGGCGTATGAAATCGCGCAATCCATCACCACCGAGCAGGCGCGCGAGGCCGCGGCGGCACTGGTGCGTCCCCCCGTGGACCGCGGGCCGATGCTGCGCGCGATCAATGCGGCACTCGCCGTCGCCGTCGCCCTCTGGCTCGTGTTGGCGCCGCCGGCCTGGTTGCCGCAATCCGCGCGTGATCGCCGGACGCCCGAGCAGCGTGAACTCGGACTTCGCCTCGTCCTCGCGATGGAAGCCGCCCGCGTCAACGCATTCCGCGACGCCGAGGGACGGTTGCCAGTGACGCTGGCGGAGGCGGGGGGCGACGCCCGCAGCGCGAACTACGCCATCGTGGACGAGAGTCGATACACACTCAGCGCGACGGATGGGGCGTCGTCGGTGACCTACGACAGCGTCGACCCGCTTCGGCAACTGCTCGATTTCGGCGGAGGCCGCCCGTGACGGGCGCCGGCCCCATCCGCGAGGCGCGCACGGGCGAACGCCGACGCCCTCGCGTCGCCGAGCCGCGCCCCGCGGCCGGGCGTGGCGCGCCATGGCTCGAACGCTACGCGACGCGCATCCGTTGGGCGACGTGGATCGGCGTCGCCGTGATCGCCATTCGGCTGATCGCGCCGCGTCCCGACGGTTGGCGCCGATGGGGAGACGCGGAAACCGCGCTCTCCGACGTGGAGCAGGCGCGAACCGCCGCCCTGATGTACTACCAGGCGGCGGGTCGCGAATGGCCGGCGCCTGGCCGGCCGGGGGCCGCACCGCGCGGCATGCTCGCCTTCCTGCCCGGCGAGGTCTCGTTCTCGCGCGCCCGCTATCGCCTGGCCTGGGAGTATGCGGCCGACACCGTCAGCGGCGCCCGGGTCATCGGCGTCAGTGTGATCGGCGACGACCCGCGGCTCGCGCAGACGATGGCGCAGCGCGCCCCAGCCGGCATGCCGTTCGTGGTCAGCGGACGGCGCTTTGTGGCCCTTATCGCGTCGGCACCGGGACGCTGAAAATCCGCTGGCAACGCAAAACGGCCGGTCCCGAGGGACCGGCCGTTTGCCGTGATGGCGGGGGCGGGATTTGAACCCGCGACCTTCGGGTTATGAGCCCGACGAGCTACCAGGCTGCTCCACCCCGCGTCAATGCACGAATAGTAAGGGGTGACCGGGAGTGAGGCAAGGTGATGCCGCCCTAGCGCACGCTGTCTTCGGCGAAGCGATAGAGGATCTCCTTGTCGCCCCGCACCATGCCAAACTCCTCGCGCGCGAGCCGTTCCTGCACAATCGGATCGGTCTCGATGGCCTTCTTCCGGCGCGAGAGACTGTCCACCAGTTGCTGCAGCGAATCCACGTCGTGGCGCAGGTCAGCCAACCGGCGACTTTGGCGCACCAGGTCGGTGGTGCCGTATTCCCCGCCCTGCACGGCAAAATAGGCGACGCCCGCGGCGAGCGCGCCAATGACCGCGAGCGCCAGCGGCGACCGCTTGCCGCCGGCGCGCTTGCGTCCCGTGGGCGCGTGTGATGCAGCAGGACGAGGAGGCATTGCACGGGTAAGACGACCAAGCGCGGCGGGATGAAACGCCGAGGGAGCCGCTCCCGCGCTCCAGGAACAACGCTACTTCTTCAGTCCGTAGATCGCACCGCCCGGATACAGCGCCGTCTCGCCCAGCTCGCCCTCGATGCGCAACAGCTGGTTGTACTTCGCCACCCGGTCCGTGCGGCTCGCCGATCCCGTCTTGATCTGCCCCGCGTTGGTCGCCACCGCGAGGTCGGCGAGGAAGGTGTCTTCCGTCTCGCCTGACCGGTGCGAGATGATGCTCTGGTAGCCGTTGCGACGCGCCAGCTCGATGGTCTCGAGCGTCTCGGTCACCGTGCCAATCTGGTTGAGCTTGATGAGAATCGCGTTGGCCACGTCCTCATCGATGCCACGCGTCAGGTACGTCGGGTTGGTGACAAAGATGTCGTCACCGACGAGTTGCACGCGGTCACCCAAGGCGTCGGTCAGCGTGGACCACCCCTCCCAGTCGCTCTCCGCCAGTCCGTCCTCGATGGAGACAATCGGATACTTGGCCAGCCACTTGGCGTACAGCTCCACCATCTGGTCGGCACTCTTGGTCCCCGCGCCGCTCTTCTTGAACGTGTACGAACCCTTGGTCCACAGCTCGCTCGCCGCGCAGTCGAGCGCGAGGCACACCTGCCGGCCAGGGACGTAGCCCGCCGTCTCGATGGCCTCGAGAATGACGGTGATCGCCTCCTCGTCGTTCTTCAGGTCGGGCGCGAAGCCCCCTTCGTCGCCCACACCGGTGCTCAGCTTGCGCTTCACGAGCACCTTCTTGAGCGCGTGGAACACCTCGGCGCCCATCCGCAGCGCCTCGGTGAAGGTGGGCGCGCCAACGGGGACAATCATGTACTCCTGGAAGTCCACCGTGTTCGTCGAGTGCGCCCCGCCGTTGAGGATGTTCATCATCGGCACGGGGATCGTGCGCGAGAGCGGACCGCCGAGATAGCGGTAGAGCGGCACCCCGAGCGCGTCAGCCGCCGCGCGCGCCGTCGCCATCGAGACGCCGAGAATCGCATTGGCGCCGAGCTTGCTCTTGGTCGGCGTGCCGTCGAGCGCGATCATCGCGCGGTCGATCGTCATCTGCTCCGTGCAGATCATGCCCTGCAGCTCGGGGCCGATGAGCTTCTCGACGTTCTGCACCGCCTTGCGCACGCCCTTGCCGAGGTAGCGCTTGGCGTCGCCGTCGCGGAGTTCGAGCGCCTCGTTCTCGCCCGTCGAGGCGCCGCTCGGGACGGCCGCGCGTCCCATCGTGCCGTCCTCAAGGGTGACGTCCACTTCAACGGTCGGGTTGCCGCGCGAATCGAGGATCTCGCGGGCGTGGATGGCAATTATGGGATACATAGTCGGAGACTGAAGATTGGGAATCCGGAATGAGACTCAGGATTGCGATGCAGGAACGCGAGGGGCAAGACACTGAAACTTAAGCATTCGCCGGGGCCTCCGCTGTGCGCGGCAGGGCGGCAATTCCGTACTCGCGCATCAGGCATTCGCCGATGCGTCGCCGCACGTCTTCCGCGAGGGCGT
Source organism: bacterium (assembly GCA_021813725.1). Taxonomy (GTDB): domain Bacteria; phylum Gemmatimonadota; class Gemmatimonadetes; order Gemmatimonadales; family Gemmatimonadaceae; genus PNKL01. The sequence continues at coordinate 6,130 of JAKAJN010000113.1, forward strand.
TGCGATCCTCGTACGCCATGCCCGCCGTCTCGATGGGCGGCAGGAAATGCAGGTGCACCCTTCCGGGACGAATGAGTGCCGAACCCTTGCGCTGAATCTCGATGGTGCCGTGGATGGCGACCGGGACGATCGGCGCCTGCGTTTCGAGCGCGAGCACGAACGCGCCCTTCTTGAACGGACGCAGGGCGTACGAGGTGCCGCGCGTTCCCTCGGGGAACAGGATGACGCTCGCGCCGCTCTCGATGGCCGCGCCCGCCTGGTGAATGGAGGCGCGGGCGCGCGACTGGTTGGCGCGCTCGATGGGAATCATTCCCGCACTGCGCATCGCACGCCCGAAAATCGGAATGCGAAAGAGCTCGGCCTTGGCGACAAACTTGAACCAGCGCAGGTGCGCCGCCATCGCGAAGACGTCGAACCAGCTCACGTGGTTGCCGACGAAGATGTGCCGCGACCCGTGCCGATGCTCGCCGCCGTGCACCACCACCTTCACGCCCGCAGCGGCGAGCAGGAGACGCGACCAGACGCGTGGCGCAAGGTCGAAGACCGATCCGGGCCGGTTCTTCAGGCCGAGGGCGCCGGCGATGATGACCGAACCCGCGATGATCGGCGTCGCGACGAGGATCATCGCGTACGTGAGCACGGTGCGAATGAGCGCGCTGATCATCGGTCCGGAAAGTGATCGTGCCCGCGCGGCAGCGTCACGCGCACGCCGTGCCGCAGCGTCTCGACCGTCGGCTCGCCCGGAATCGTCGGCGCCACCGCACCGACGCAGGTGAGCGGAAGTCCGCATGCGGCTTCGAACGCGCGCGCATCGAGCGCCGCGGGGGCGGCGACGAGCAGTTCGTACTCCTCCCCGCCCTGCGCGGCCTCCTCGACCGTCACGCCTGCGACAGTCGGCACCTTGTCGAGGTTCACCACGAGTTGCACCGACCCGGCGGCCGCGAGGTGTCCGGCATCCGAAATGAGCCCGTCGCTGATGTCGAGTCCCGCCGTGGCGCCGTGGTCCGCCAGCCAACGCGCCGCCGCGATGCGCGCCGCGGGGCGCACGAAGCGCTCCCGCGCCGCCGGCGTCGGTACCTCGCCGCGTTCCCACGCACGCACCGCAAGCGACGGACCGCCCAGCCGCCCGGTCACCCAGAGCGCGTCGCAAGGGCGCGCGCCGTGCCGCGACAGCGGCGTGCGCACGTGCCCCACCACGGTCAATGTCAACGACAATTCCACCCCACGCGACAAATCGCCGCCGATGATCTGCGCTCCTGCGGTTCGCACCGCCTCCCCGATGCCGTCGCAGATGCGCAGAAAGTCGACACGCCACGCCTCAGGGAGTGTCATCGCGATCGCCACGCCAGTGGGCGTGGCCGCCATTGCGGCGAGGTCGCTCAACGCAGCCACGGTCGCGCGATACCCAAGCTCCTCGGGCGAAAGCCACGACCGGCGAAAGTGCACGCCCTCGACGGCCGTATCCACACTCAGCACCAGTCGCTCGCCCGCCGGCACGTCGAGCACGGCGCAGTCGTCGCCGATGCCGGACGCGAGCGAACCCCAGCGCTCGAGCGCCGCCGAGATGATGTCGAACTCGCCGCCGTAGCCGAGCGGGAGGTGCCGAAGGTGCGTCATGCGCAGGACGTGCGATCAGGGAAAGAGGCCGTCGCCGCCGCGTCGCACGCGGACGACGCCGCCGAGCGTGCCGATCCAGGCGACCGATCCGTCGAGCACGATGCTCGTCACGGCCTCCGGAAGATCGCTCCCGGCCCGCAGGATGCGCGACCCCCCGGTGGCACGGTCGACGGCGATCACGCCGAAGGGGCCGCCCGCCCAGAGGGTGCGGGCGTCGGCGGCGAGCGCGTCAATCTCGCCAACGGCGCGCCAGGGTGTGGCGGCAAACGGTTCGTGCCAGGCCCCGCTCCGCAGGGAGAAGGCGAGCACCCCATCGGCAAGCGCGACAAAGACCAGCGAGTCGGCGCCGGCGATGGCGCGCACCGGCTGGCGCAGTCTCGACTCTG
>JAKAJN010000114.1 GCA_021813725.1 bacterium
TGGGTGACGCGGTCATTGCCTGCAGACTACAGCAGCGCCACCGGATCGCGGTCGAGCGTGATGCGCATCTCATGCGCGCCGGGCAGCTCGAATTCGGTCAGGAAAGACCGCAACAACCGCGTCAGAGGCGCCGGACGGACCGCCTTGAGCACGAGATGCCAGCGCCAGCGTCCCTTGATGCGCTCGATCGGACAGGGCGCCGGGCCGACGAGCGTGACGGCATCGCCAATGGCCGACAGGCGCGGTTCCAGCCAGTCGGCGGCCTGCTGGGCGCACGCCGCCACCGCCAGTTCGTCGAGCCCGCTGATCACCACATTCGCCAAGCGCGTAGTCGGCGGATACGGCGGACTGTCGCGCGTGGGCAGCTCCTCACCGACGAAGCGCAAGAAGTCGTGCTCCACGGCGCATTGCACGGCGTGATGCCCCGGCGTGCGCGTCTGGATGAAGACCTCGCCCCCCTTGGGCCCACGCCCCGCGCGCCCGGCCACCTGGCTCAGCAACTGGAACGTACGCTCGCTCGAGCGGAAGTCGGGGAGGTTGATGCCGACGTCGGCGTCGATGACGCCGACGAGCGTCACGTTGGGGAAGTCGAGTCCCTTGGCGATCATCTGCGTGCCGAGCAGCATATCCACCTCGCCGCGCCCGACCCGATCGAGAATCTCGGCGTGCGCCCACTTTCCCGTCGTGGTGTCCACGTCCATTCGCGCCACGCGCGCCGTGGGAAAGCGTTCGGTGAGCAGGCGCTCCACCTGCTGGGTGCCGATGCCCCGCTGTCGCATGTTGGCGGCGCCGCATTCGCGGCACGTCTGCGCAAGCGGCTCGGTGTGCTGGCAGTAATGGCAGATGAGCCGTTCCGGGGCGCGGTGGTACGTGAGCGAGATGGCGCAATTGGGGCACGCCACCACGTGGCCATCCGGACAGGTCACGAAGTTCGCGAAGCCGCGGCGATTGAGCAGCAGCAGGCTCTGCTCGCCCTTGTCGAGGCGATCGTGCAGCGCCGTTTCGAGCGGCGCGCTGAGGATGCGCCGCAGCGCCTGCACGGCCGCCGGGGCCCCCGGCCCTGTCTCGCCGCGCAGGTCCACGACGCGCACGGCCGGGAGCGCGCCGCCGCCGACGCGCTCGGGGAGCGAGAGCAGGTGGTACTTCTCCGTCTGCGCGTTGTGCCAGCTCTCGAGACTCGGCGTCGCGCTCCCCAGCACCGTCACCGCGCCGGACTCGCGCGCGCGCACAATGGCCACCTCGCGCGCGTGGTACCGTGGCGCCTCCCCCTGCTTGTACGTCGCCTCGTGCTCCTCGTCCACGATCACCGCCCCGAGTCGATCGAGCGGCGCAAAGACCGCCGACCGCGCGCCGATGGCGATGCGCTTGTCGCCGCGTCGCAGGGCGCGCCACGCGTCGTAGCGCTCGCCATCGCTGAGGCCCGAGTGCAACACCGCCACCAGGTCGCCGAAGACGGCGCGGAAGCGGTCCACCGTCTGCGGCGTGAGCGCGATTTCCGGGACGAGCACGATGGCACTCTGCGCGCGCGCCTGCAGGACGTGCCGCAGGAACTCGAGGTAGACGAGCGTCTTGCCGCTCCCGGTGATGCCGTGGAGGAGGAACGTGCTCCCGGGCGCGCCGGCGCACAGCGCCGCGACCGCCGCGCGCTGCGCGGCGGTCGGCGTCACCGCCGCACGCGGCGGTGACGCGCGCGCCAGGAAGGGGTCGCGATCCACGGGCTCCTGCACCACTTCCGCCACGCCGCGCTTCACGAGCCCGTGCACCACCCCTTCACTGCACCCGAGCCGCTCGACGAGGTGCGCCACGGGCGACTGCCCGCCCAGTTGTTCGAGCAGTTCGTACAACGCGCGCTGCTGCGGCGCGCGCTTGAAGACGGCGTCGCGCTGGAGCAGCGAATCGAGCGGCTGGGCCACGCGCAGCACGCGCTGCGTGCGCAGCGGCGGCTCGGCGCGCCGCGCGCGTCCCATCGCCGCCGGAAGCGCCGCCCGCAGCACCATGCCAAGCGGCGACACGTAGTACTCGGCCATCCACGTGCAGACGGCGAGCAGGTCGGCGCGGAACGCCGGTTGCTCGTCGGGCGCGTCGAGAATCGCACGCCCCTCGGCCTCCTCGTGATGCTCGCTGACCACGACGCCGATGTGCCGCTCGTTTCGGAACGGCACCAGCACGCGCGAGCCCGCGACGACCGCGTTGCGCAGCCCGTCCGGCACGACGTAGCGAAACGTGCGGAAGAGCGGGAGCGGCAGGGCAACATTCACCAGCCGCGGAGGGGTCACCGCTCCGTCGCTCCTGGCGTCGTGTGCGGCGTGACATACGCCGGAATGGCCGCGCCGACCCCCGGCACATTCGTGCGGGCGTACCCCTCGCGACTCACCCCGGCATCGTGCAGCCAGCCATCGAGCGCCGCGGCCAGCTCAGCGCCGCGTTGGTAGCGCGCCTCCGGCGCCTTGGCGAGGCATTTCATCACGATGGCCGCCAGCGGCGCCGGCACCTCCGAGTTCACCTCCGTCACCGGCACCGGCTCCTCGTGCACCTGCTTGTAGCCAACCGCAAAGGCGTCAGCCGCATCGAAGGGCGGGAACCCCACCAGGCACTCGTACATCATCACGCCGACGGCGTACAAGTCGGCACGGCCGTCGAGCGTCTTGCCCATCGCCTGCTCCGGCGCCATGTAGTGCGGCGTCCCCATCGCGCGGCCGCTCGCCGTCAGCCGCGCGTGGAACTGCGCCGTCGCGATGCCGAAATCGGTGAGATAGGCGTTGCCGTCCTCATCGAACAGCACGTTGTCGGGTTTCACGTCGCGATGCACGACGCCGTGGCGGTGCGCGTGGTCGAGCGCCGCCGCCACCTGCACGCCAACCTCGGCGACGCGCACCGGCGGCATCGTCCGCGACTTCCCGAGCACATCGGCCAGGCCGCCCCCCGCGAGGTACGGCATGATGAGATAGACCATCTCGCCCACCTCCCCGTAGTCGAACGGGACGCAGATGAGCGGATGCACCAGTCGCGCGGCGGCCTCGGCCTCGCGGCGGAAGCGCTCGCGCATCTCCGGATCGCGCGACAAGTGCGCGTGCATCACTTTGAGCACCAGCGGACGGCCAAGCGTCTCCTGCTCCACGAGGTACACGTCGGCCATTCCGCCGGAGCCGATGCGGCGCAATACGCGATACCGGTTTCCCGTCGCCTGTCGGAGGGCGGTGATCAGCGCATCCGGCGCGTCGGGGCGTGACGGCACATCGGGAAGGGCCGCCGCGCAACGCAGGCAGACGGCGGCGCCGCCACGATTCCACGTGCCGCAATCGGGGCAGAACATCTACAGGACGCCGCGGCGCTTGAGCGCCAGGATGAGCAGTCCGCCGAGGACGAGCTGTCCGAGGAACATCACCCAGAAACCGTGCGGCCAGTGGGCGAGCGGCACCTCGGCGAAATTCATGCCCCACATTCCGCTCACCACCACGAACGGCACGCTCAGGGTCGCCACGACGGTGAGACTCTTGGTCGCGATGTTGAGGCGGTTCGACACCTGGGTCAGGAACGACTCCATCACCGACGACACCAGGTCGCGGTAGGTGTCAATGGACTCGTTGAGCCGGATGATGTGGTCGTAGATGTCGCGGAAATAGACCTGCACGTCGGCCGAAAGCAGCGCGCTCGGTCGGTTGGTGAGAAATCCGAAGACCTCGCGTTGCGGCGCGAGGTGGCGCCGCAGCTGCAGCACCAGCCGCTTCACGCTGAAGATGTCGCGCATCGCCGACTGGTCGAAGGTGGCGAAGACGCGTTCCTCGATGCTGTCGAGGAATTCGTCGAGCTGGTCCACGATCGGGAAGTACGCATCCACGGTGGCGTCGAGCACCGCGTGCATCGTGCGCGCCGGACCGCGGTCGAGCAGGTCGGGCGACCGTTGCACCCGCGACCAGACGTCGTCCAGTCCCGGCGAATGCGAGCCATGCACGGTCAGCAGATAATTGGTGCCGAGGACGCTGCAGAGGTTGTACGTCTCGATGTCGTGCGGATCCTCCGTCTCGCTCACGAACCGCACCGCGCGCACCACCACGAAGAGATAGCCCGGGTGCTCTTCCACCTTGACGCGCCCATTGGGACTCAGCAGGTCTTCGACCACGAGCGGATGGAGATGGAACGCCTTCTCGAGCAGGGCCACCTGCGAGGCGCTGCCGGTGTCGATGTCCACCCACAGGAAGCCGGACGGGTCGGCCAGCAGGCGCTCGATGTCGCGCGGTTCCACGTCGCGCAGGACAGGTCCGGCGGCCGGGCGGTACCAGCTGCGAGGCCGGTCCGTCTCCACCACCGAAATCTGCTGCGACTTGCGGATGCGGTACGTGCCGGACTGCCGACGGGCCAAGGAACCTCCACGCGCGCGGAGCGCCGGGGAAAAGCTATTGCGCGGGGCGTGGCGAGCAAGCTCCGGCCGTCAGTGCGACGACGCCGTGCGCTCCTTTCTATTCACCCTCGAGCGCGCGCATGTGCACCGCCGATGCTTCGCCCACGCGATCGGGGTTGTACCCACCTTCGAGGGCGCTCACCACGTGTCCATTACACCACGTCACGGCTCTGGCGACCATCTCGCGGGTCAGTGTGGCCACGTCGTCCATCTCGAGCGTGAAGCCGCCGAGTGGGTCTCCGTTGAGCGAGTCGAACCCCGCCGAGATGAGCACCAGCTCCGGCGTCCAGCCGGCCGTCGCGGCGTCAACCGCTTCGAGGAAGGCCTTCACATAGCGCGCCGCCGGCAGGCCACCCGGCAGCGGAACGTTCCAGACCGTCTCCCTGGGCCCGCGATCGTCCGCGGCGCCGGTGCCCGGATACCACGGCCACTGGTGCATCGAGACGAAGCGGATGTCCTCGCACTCCTGCACCAGCGCCTGCGTGCCGTTGCCGTGGTGCACGTCCCAATCCACGATGAGAATGCGTCTCAGTCCGTGCCGAGCGCGTGCGTAATGCGCACCGACCGCCACATTGCCGAAGAGGCAGAAGCCCATCGCGTGCGCGCGCAGGGCGTGATGCCCCGGTGGTCGCACGGCACAGAAGGCGCGCGCTCCGCCGGCAACCGTCAGATCGATGCCGTCGAGCACGCACCCCGCCCCCGCCGTGGCGGCGTCCCACGACCCTTCGCTCGCCACGGTGTCGGCATCGAAGCGCGCGCCGCCCTGCGCGGCCGCGTCGCGCACCGACGCGATGTACGCCGGGTCGTGCGCCAACGCCAGGTCGTCCGCGGTCGCGTGGCGCCCCTCGCGGTGGTCGATGCGCAGCATCAACTCCCAATCGTTGCGCAGGGCACGCGTGACCGCGCGGATCCGCCCGACGTGCTCGGGGTGGCTCCACCCCGTGTCGTGGCGGCCGCAGTCCGAATGCGAGATGAACGCGACCGTCACGCCGCCGGCGCGAGTGTCGTCAGAAAGCGCGCCACCTGCTGGTCGAACATGTATGACGACCCGCTCACCGCGGTGCCACCCTGATCGGCGAAGGCGGCGATGACAATCTCCTCGCCCCCCTGTCCGCGCAGGACAAGGTGATTGGGCCCTTCCTTCTCGACGAAGGCGGCGTAGATCGAGCTTCCTTCCGCAAAGAAGGCGCGCGCGGCGCGCAGCACCTCGGCCGGCGTGACGCTGGTGCGATGCTGCTGCAGGGTGCGCTTCGACTGGTTGTGCATGATGCGGTCGTCTCCTCAGTGGTCAAGCGTGCGCGCTGTCCGCGCCCGATGGTCCGTCCAATGGCAGATCCAGCAAAAAGGCGGTACGTCCCTCGACCATCGCGTCGGCGCTCACTCCACCGCCCATCAGCGCGCCAACGCTGCGCACGAGATCGAGCGCCCAGCCCAACTGGGCGTCCGAGGCCTGCCGGCCGTTGGTGTCGCGGTCCGTTTCCTCGGCCGTCTCGCGGTTCGCCCCCGTCTCCTGCACGCGGTAGCGCACGCGGCCATCGCCGGTCTCCACCCGGATCTCGACGCGATCGAGTCGCCCCTGGTCAAGCACGTGCTCGACGAGCGTCACCAGGAGGCGCACGATCTTCCGACGGTCGCCGCGCATCGGTGGCAGGGCGAGCAGCGGCTCGACGACGGACACGGCGACCTCGGGAACGGGCGACCCGACATCGAGCAGCGCTTCGCGCATCGGCACGCGCGGATCGAACTCCTCGATGGTCATCTCGAGCGAGCCGCGACGCGCGCCAGCGAAGTCGAGCAGCGCCTCGACGAGGTCGAGCACGCGCGTCGCCGCGGCGCGCACAGCACGCACTTCGTCGCGCTGGCCCGCCGTCAGCGGCCCCGACACCTCGCGCTCGAGTTGCGTCAGGTCCGCCAGCAGCGCCTCGAGCGGCGACCGCAGGTCGAACGAGACGCCCTCGAGAAAGTCGTCGCGCGCACGCTGCGCGTTGCCGACCGCCGCGTACTGCCGCTCCAGCTCGGCCGTCACCTCGAGGAGCGAGGCATTCGCACGGCGAAGTTCGTCACGCCGCGCCGCCTGATCGGCGGCCCCGGCGAGCAGGTCGGCGACGAGCCGCATCATCCCGCGCGCCTCCGCCGTCACGCTGGCCGCCTCGCGGAAGTAGAACGTCACCACGCCGAGCACGTGCCCGGTCGCCACCAATGGGAGCGCCGTGATGGCGGCGAAGCCAAGTTCGCGTCCCACGTCGTGCCAGTCCTCGAGGTCGGGATCGGCGAAGACATCCGGGACGTCAATCACCCGGCGCTCGCTTGCCGCCTCGCCACTCGGCCCGAAGCCGACGCGAATGCGCATCGCGCTGAGCCAGGGGCGGTACTGCTCCGGCCACTGGTGCGCGGCGACGAGGCGCATCAACTCCGAGGCGCCGTCGAGCAGGTAGACCGAGCCGAGCGTCGCGCCCACCTGGGGCGCGACGCGGTCGAGCGCGAACTGCAGCGCTGCCTCCGTCGACTCGCCGCTCACGGACGCGTGCACGATGTCGCGGACAGCGTCGAGCTCGCGCCGCTCGGCAGGCGGCGCGGCGGGCGCCGGCAGCGGCTTCCTCGGGAAGTAGCGCCGGCGCGGCGGCATCGCCTAGTGCGCGGCCGCCGCCTGGTAGAGCCGCGCCTCGAACGCCTCGCGCAGCTTCACGGTCAGCGGGCCCGGCTTGCCATTCCCCACCGTCTTGCCGTCGAGCGTCACCACGGGGGTGACGTCGGTCGTGGACCCGCAGACGAAGATCTCTTCGGCGCCGGCGAGCTTGGCAAACGGGATCGGCGCCTCCTTGAGGGCGATGCGCTGCTCGGCGATCAGCTCCATCAGCACCTTGCGCGTGATGCCCGGAAGAATGCGCTCGGTGAGCGGGTGTGTGGTGAGCACACCGTCAATCACGGCGAAGACGTTGGTGGCCGCTCCCTCGGTGACGATGCCGTCCTCGTGGAGGATCGCCTCGTACGCGCCCGCCTCGGACGCCGCCTGGCGCGCGAGGACGTTGCCGAGGAGGTTGACCGTCTTCCAGTCGCGCCGCTTCCAACGCATGTCGGGGAAGGTGACCGCGGAGCATCCTTCGTCACGCATCTTGCGCGGCACGACGAGCTTGGAGGCCGACACGAAGACGGTCGGCGGCACGGTGGCCGGCGGGAAGAAATGCGTGCGCGGCGCCGCGCCGCGCGACACCTGCAGGTAGAGGAAGGCCTCGCCGTCCACGAGCCCGTTCTCCTGCACCACCCGTTCGCACACCGCTTCGAGCGCGTCAATCCGGGCGCGATTGAAGTTGATGCGGAGTCCCTTCAGGCCGTTCTCCATGCGATCGGCATGCGCGGCCCACTCGAACATCTTGCCACCCACGGCGCGGACGCCTTCATAGATGCCATCGCCAAAGATGAACCCGCGGTCCTCGACGGGAATGAGCGCCTGTTCGCGCGGGAGATATTGGCCGTTGAGATACAGAATCATGGAGCGGTCCTCGAAGGAGTGCTGCTGTAATCTACTGAGATTCGCGTGGGAGGGAGTGACAGCAAACAGCGAACGACTGCCCGCACCTAGCCCAGCATCTGCTCGATGGCCGTCATTAACGGTGCAAAGCTCAAGTCCCCCGCCCCGACGCGCGTCGCCTGCTCGCTCGCCAGTTCGCGCTGACCGTGTCCGAACAGCTCGCCTTCGATCCACGGCCCGGCCTTCGGATTGC
>JAKAJN010000115.1 GCA_021813725.1 bacterium
GGCCGCAGCGGACCATACCGTGAGCCGCAGTCTTGATGTGCTGAACCTCCCGGCAGGGTGGCGGACGCGCTTCGCGCCCGCCCCCACGGGCTACCTGCACCTGGGCCACGTCGTGAACGCCATCTACGTCTGGGGGATGGCGCGGGCGCACGACGGCCGCGTGGTGCTGCGCGTGGAGGATCACGACCGCTCGCGCTGCCGGGCGCGATATGAGCAGGCGTTCCTCGAGGATCTTGACTGGCTGGGCTTCGCGCCCGATGAGGGCGCGACGTCGGAATTCCGTGCCGGCGTGAGCCCGCTGCGCCAGAGCGACAACGAGTGGCGATATGCCGCCGCCATCACGCGACTCGAACTGCGCGGCCTGGTCTATCCGTGCCAATGTTCACGCGGCGACATCGCGCGGCTCGTGGAGGACGTCCCCAACGAGGAGATGCGCTACCCCGGCACGTGCCGCAACGCGGCGTTGGCGCCCGACGCCTCACTGCAGCGTCGCGTGCGACTCGGCCCTGAACCGGAGCGCTTCTTCGACCTGCTGCGCGGGCCACAGGAGCAGGTCCCCGCCGAGCAATGCGGGGACGTGTTGATTCGCGACCGATTGGGGCAGTGGACCTACCAGTTCGCGGTGACGGTGGACGACCTCGAGCAGCAGATCGACGTCGTCATTCGCGGCGAAGACCTGCTCGCATCCACCGGGCGTCAGCGCGCACTCGCGCGCCTGTTGGGACGCAGGCATCCGGCGCAATTCCTGCACCACCCGCTCATCCGGCATCCCGACGGCACAAAACTCAGCAAATCGGCCGGCGATTCTGGCGTGCGCGAACTGCGCGACGCGGGCACGCGCCCCGACGACGTGATCGGACGCGCCGCGCGGCTGGCCGGTTTGCAGGACTCCGACGCACCGTGCGCAGCACGCGAGGTGCAGCGCTTCTTCGAGTAAGCCATCGGGCGCTTCTGGTCGAGCGCGGCAGTTGGCGCGTAAGTTGGGTGGGTTCCCTCACTCGAGAAGATGATGCGCCGCCTCGTATTGCTCGCGTTGACGGCCGCCCTTGCGGCCTGCTCGCCGTCGTCACCCTCGTCCGGTGCGACGCCGGCTGCACAATCCCCCGTCTATCCCGGCGCCGACTGGGAGCGGGTGAGCGATCCGGCTGCCGCCGGCTGGTCCCGCACTGGGCTCGACAGTGTGCGCGCCACGCTCTCGCGCATGGCCACCACGGGGATGATGGTCGTCGAACACGGCCGCGTCGTCTTCGAATACGGCGACCTCACACGGCAGAGCTACCTCGCCTCGGTGCGCAAGAGTGTGCTCTCGATGCTGTACGGCATCGAAATTGCCCGCGGCCACGTGGACACGACGAAGACGCTCGCGCAACTCGGCATTGATGACCTCGGCGGACTGCTGCCGAGCGAGAAGGAAGCGACGGTGCAGGATCTGCTCAGTGCGCGGTCGGGCGTGTACCATCCCGCGTCCAACGCCGGTGACAACCTCGCCGATGCGCCGCCGCGCGGATCGCAGAAGCACGGTACCTACCAGCTGTACAGCAACTGGGACTTCAATGCCGTCGGCGCGATTTTCGAGCAGCAGACTGGACGTGACATCTACGATGCCGTCGAGGCGGACATCGCGCGCCCCATCGGCATGCAGGACTGGCGACGCGACCTGCAGCGCAAGTCGGGCGACACCACCGCATCGAAGTTCAAGGCATATCACATGTGGTTCTCCACGCGGGACATGGCGCGCATCGGCTACTTGATGCTGCGCCAGGGCGCGTGGAGCGGAACGCAGATTGTCCCCGCCAACTGGGTGACGAAGAGCACGAGCGCCATCACGCCGGTGAGCCAGATGCATCCGGCGGCGACGCGGCGCGGCCGCTTCGGCTACGGGTACCTCTGGTGGCCGTTCGACGGCGATTGGAACACCGGTCCGTACGAAGGGGCATACTCAGCAATCGGTGCCGTCGGCCAGTACATCACGGTCATCCCCAAGCTCGACCTCGTAATCGCGCACAAGACGGAGCCGCGATCGGGGAGGCCGGGGGTGCAGCACCCGCAGTTCTGGGCGCTGGTGGACATGGTCGTGGCGGCACGCACGGGGCAGATGCCGCAGCCAAAGGGACGCAGCATTCCGCCGTACGACGTGATCGTGCGGAACGGCACGGTGCTCGACGGCACGGGAGCGACCGGAGTCAAGGCCGACGTCGCCATCCTCGGCCGGCGCATCGTGCGCGTCTCTCCGACGCCGCTCGATCCGGCGGATGCGGAGCGGGTCATTGATGCCACGGGGCTGACGGTCGCACCGGGCTTCATTGACATGCACGTGCACCTCGAACCGCTGATGCAGCTTCCGGGCGCGGAATCGCATGTGCGGCAGGGAGTCACGCTCGCCCTCGGCGGTCCGGACGGCGGCGGCCCGTGGCCGCTCGGTGCCTACATGGACAAGGCCGACCGCGCCGGGCTGGGGATGAACGTCGCATACCTGACGGGGCACAACATCATCCGCGAGACGGTGATGGGGACGGACAATCGCGCCCCAACACCCGCCGAGCTCGAGCGAATGAAGGCGATGGTGGCGCAGGCGATGGACGACGGGGCGTTCGGCATCAGCACCGGCCTACGCTACATCCCTGGCTATTACTCGACAATCGATGAAGTGATCGCGCTGTCGACGGAGGCCGCGAAGCGCGGCGGCATTTACACGTCGCATCTGCGTGAGGAGGGCGTGGGCCTGATTGACGGCGTGCAGGAAGCGCTCGAGATCGGTCGGCGCGCCCAGATCCCCGTGATGCTCACGCACCACAAGGCCATCGGCCGCCAAGCGTGGGGGAAGAGCGTGATCACGCTCGCGATGGTGGATTCGGCGCGCAAGGCCGGCACCGACGTGATGGTGGATCAGTATCCGTTCACCGCGTCGTACACGTCACTCAGCGTGCTCATCCCACCCTGGGCGCTTGCCGGCGGCAACGCCGAACTGCGCAAGCGGCTCGCCACGCCGGTACTCAAGGACAGCATCTACCGGGGGATGCTGGACCTGCTGATGAACGACCGCGGCGGCGGCGACATCAGCCGGGTGCAGTTTGCGATCGTGGCGTGGGACAAGACGCTGCAGGGGAAGACGCTTGCCGACTGGGCCACGCGGCGCGGTGTCGCGCCAACGCCGGAGAATGCCATTCCGCTGATTCTCGAGGGCGTGCTGAACGGCGGGGCGGGGATGGTCTACCACGTCATCGACGAGCAGGACGTGAAGCGCATCATGGCGCACCCGATGACGATGATCGCGAGCGACGGCCGACTGACCGCGCTCGGCGAGGGCGTGCCGCATCCGCGCAACTACGGCACCTTCCCGCGCGTGCTAGGCAAGTATGTGCGTGAGGATCATGTGCTCACGCTCGAGGAGGCAGTGCACAAGATGACCGGGATGCCGGCGGCGCGGCTCAGGCTGAGCGATCGCGGCTGCCTGCGCGCCGGGTGCGTGGCCGACCTCACGATCTTCGATGCCGCGACCGTGCGCGACGTCGGGACGTTCACCGATCCGCACCATTATCCCGAAGGAATTCCGTGGGTGCTTGTGAACGGCGAGCCGGTGATCGCGAACTCCGTGTTCACCAGCGCGCGTCCCGGGCGGGTGATCCGGCGGCCGGCTCCCGGCCGGTGAAGAGGAGGGGAACGGCAACGGCTCACCACGGAGGCACGGAGGAGCACGGAGCTACACGGAGAACTACAACTTCTTGGGCGAACAGCGTGCGCCACGCAACACTTTGCGTGGCGCGCTGACGTTCCATTAGGCACTTGCAGTTGAAGTTCTCCGTGACCTTCCGTGCTCCTCCGTGCCTCCGTGGTGAGCCGATGTAGTTACATCACGACCTCGATCCGCTCGATCACGTCCCCTTCGAGCACGCCGTCGGCGACCTCGATGCCGTCGATGATCTCGCCGAACACGGTGTAGTCCGCATTCAGCATCAGGTTGTCCTTGAGGTTCACAAACCACTGCGCGTCGCCCGTGTCGTGCCCGCGCGTGCTCATCCCCACCGTGCCGCGTACGTGTGGCACGCTGCCGAGTTCGTCGCGCAGGAAGAGCGGCAGGCCGGCATACTCGTTGTCGCCCGGGCTGGGTCCCTGGATCACGAAGTTCGGTTCTACGCGATGCCAGGCGCGCCCGTCGTAGTACCCCGTCCGCACGAGCTGAAGGATGCGCGCCGCCATGATGGGCGCCACATCACCGCGCAGCCGCACGACGAACTCGCCGCCGCCGCTCGTCGCGGCCATGACCACGCGCACGCGCACGTCGGCCCCCAAGGCGAGGCGGACGGCATCACCCGGTAGCGTGCTCTCGAAGGGTGCGCAGCGGGGCGAGGTGGCCGTTCCGAGCTTGGACGCCAGCGCCGCCGCGGCCGCCGCCACCGGGCAGTCGAAGTCGGACGCCAGACCCGCGATGTCGGCGGCCATGGGCTGGTCTGCTGATTCGGCCAGCCGCGCCATCACCTCGAGTCGCGCGTCGCGCGAGGTCTCGCTCCAATCCGCTCGCAGTCGTGCGGCGGCGACCAACAGGGCGCGGCGCAGCTCAGGTGTGGCCGGCGCGCCCTTGAGCGCGCGCGCTGCGGCACGCACCGCTTGATAGCCACGCGCACGGAGTGCGTCTACATACAGGCTGTCACTCGCGTGGCCGGTGAGCTTGGCCAACGCATCAATGGCCGCCTCCTTCACATTGTCGTTCGGGTCGTGCGCGAAGATGCGCAGTTGCGGCGTGTCGGCGAGGAGTGCCGCCGCGCGCGCGCCGTACACGCGCAGCCAGTGCGAGTCGCTGGTCGCAATCGAGGGCAACGCCGATCGTGCGTCGGCCGGCGAGACTCTGGCGAGCGCGACCAACGCATGGGCCGCGGGTTGCCAGGCGGCGCCGCCCGCCGCGTGCGTGCGGAGCGACGCCATCGGCAGCCAACTGCGCAGCGTCGCCATCAGCGCGCCGTCAGCGGCGCAGGCGTCGGTGACGAGGTCCGCCGCGCGCAGACGCACAGGCCACGCGTCGTCGGTCATCGCCGTGCGCAGGGTGGCGCAGTCGGTGGACTTCGGCACGAGCGCGCGGTACCGGAGGCGCCAGGCGGGGTCAGGGTACGACGGAGGCGCTGGCAGGGCAGCGAACTGGCTGCGGTCGGCGAACTTGGGGTCGCGAATGCGCGCAAGCGCGCGACGTGCGATCAGCGCCACGCGCGCGTCCTTGCTCCGCACGCCGTCAGCCAACGCGTGATCGGATGAATCGCGCCGATCCTCGGCCCAGAGGATCCGGCGCAGGAGCAGGGTGTCCGGCGACTGCGCGCGAAGGGGAAGGGCGAGCGCCGCAAGGCAGAGTGCGAGGCAGGACGTGGCAAGTTGGGACATGGGAGCCAATGGACGGCGATTCCGGTGATGGCGCAAGGGGCCAGCGAACGGGGCTGAGAAACCGTATCAATTAGAATCGGCAGCGCCCCGGCGTGCGACCGTCGCACGACCGGGCCACTCTGGACCCCAACGCCAGACTCCCGTGCCCACTCGCTCACTCTTCGTTCGTGCCGGCCGAACCGCCGCGCTCCTTCTTTTCGCCACCGCGCCGATGCTTGCCCAACAGGGCAACGGCACGGATGCGGCCAAGCTGACCGCCTTGCGCGAGACGCTCGCCAAGGAAGGGTATATCGAACCGTCCGCGGACATTGCGAAGCTGGTGACCGCGCCGCGGCAGCAGGTCGTGTCGCTCACGAACGCGAGCCCCGACCGAAAGTACTTCCTGCGCGAAGTGACCGATGGCCTGCCGAGCGTGCAGACGTACGGCAAGCCGCATGTGTACTACGGGGGCCTGCAGGTGGACACCAGGGCGAATCGCGCGCGTGCGCTGACGGCGCGCGGGGCGGTGGCACTCCAGGTCATTGATGCGCACACGGGCGGCGTCAGCACGATTGAGGCTCCCAAGGGCGCAACCATCACGGCGCCCGCCTGGTCGCCCGACGGCAAGCGCGTGGCGTTCATCGGCAACTTTGACGCGGCGTCGTACGCGTTCGTGGCCGACCTCGCCACCGGCAAGTCGGTGCAGCTCAGCAAGATGCCGTTGCTCGCGACGCTCGTGACGTCCGTGGACTGGACGGCGGACGGCAAGAGCGTCGTGGCCGTGCTCGTCCCCGAGCCGCGTGGCGAAATGCCGAAGAAGCCCGACATCGCCACCGGACCCGACGTGCGGCTCTGGACCGATGGCACCAAGGCGCCGGAACGCAACTACGCGTCGTTGATGGAAGAGCCGTGGGAATTCGCGCAGTTCGAGTACTTCGTGACCGGCCAGCTCGCGGTGATTGACATCGCGAAGAAGACCGTTCGCAAGGTTGGCGCGCCGGCGATGATTGCATCAGTGGATGCTTCGCCGGACGGCAAGTACTTCCGGCTTTCGATCACCCAGAAACCGTTCTCGTACGTGGTCCAGTACTCGAGCTTCGGCAGCGCGGATGTCGTATGGGATGTCGACGGCAAGCAACTCGCGCAGATTGCGAAGCGCGACCTTCGCTTGGCCGGCGACACGACCGGGGGACCGGGCGGGTTCGGCGCCCGCGGTGCGGCGGGCGGCAAGAAAGGACTCGCGTGGATGCCGCAGGGCGAGGGCTTCTACTACATCGCGCCCGACTCGACAGTGCGCGGCGACAGCGCGAGGCAAGGTGCGGCACCCGCCGGTGGCGCCCCGACCGCTGGTGGTCGCGCCGGCTTTGGTGGCGGTACCACGTCACGCCCGGAGAAGGTGGTGCAGTGGCTGCCGCCGTTCGGCGACAAGGACATCAAGGTCATCTACTCGCACACGGCGGCGATTGCGAGCGCGGTCTTCTCGGACGATGCGCAGACCCTTTTTCTCGCCACCACCAACAACGGCACAGGTGAGATCTTCGCCGTCAAGTTAAGCGACCCGGGTAAGCGCCTGAGCATCGTCCGCCAGCGCGGCTGGACGCCCAGCTTTGCCGGCGGCGGTCGCGCGGCCGGATTCCCGGGCGGCGGCGGACGCGGCGGCGCCGACACGCTGTCGTTCTACACGAATCCCGGCGCGATGCTCACCAGGCGCGGCGCCAACGGTGGCGAAGTCGCCGTGCTGTCGTCGGCGGGCGAGGTCTTCCTGAAGGGGACGCAGTACGCGCGAGACTTCCTCGCCAACCCGCCGCGCGACTTCCTCGACAAGGTCGAGTTGGCGACCGGAAAGAAGACGCGCGTCTTCGAAGGCGCGGCCAAGGACGTGTCCGAATCCCTCGGCGCGCTGCTCGACGATGAGGGCACTTTGGCGATCGTCACGCGCGAATCGCCGACACAGGTGCCGAATGCCTTCCTGAAGGATCTCAAGGGGGGCAGTGAGACCCAACTCACCCGGAACGCCGATCCGGCGCCCGAGTTCACGGCTTTCCAGCGCAAGCGCATCGTCGTGACGCGCGCCGACGGCATCAAGTTCGTGGTAAACGTCACGCTCCCCGCGGACTACAAGGCCGGCACACGCCTGCCGGGAATGTTCTGGTTCTATCCGTATGAATACACGGACCAAGCCGGGTACGACCGTTCGTTGCGCACCGAGAACGTGAACCGCTTCACGTCGTCGGGACCGCGCACCATCGAGTTCCTCGCGTCGCAGGGCTACGCCGTGGCCAACTTCAATCCACCGATCATTGGCGAACAGGGTCGCATGAACGACAACTATGTGTCGGATCTGCGCATGAACCTGTATGCCGTCATCGATGAGCTCGACCGCCAAGGGTTCATTGACCGGTCCAAGCTCGGGTTGGGCGGGCACAGCTACGGCGCGTTCAGCACCGTCAACGCGATGGTGCACACGCCGTTCTTCAAGGCCGGCATTGCCGGCGACGGCATGTACAACCGCACGCTCACGCCGAACGGCTTCCAGAGCGAACGCCGCGACCTGTGGAACGGCCAGCGCACGTATCTCGACATGTCGCCGATGCTGAACGCCGACAAGCTGCAGGGTGCCCTGCTGATGTACCACTCCATCGAGGACCAGAACGTCGGCACCGATCCCATCAGCTCGATCCGCATGATGCAGGCGCTGCGCGCCAACGGAAAA
>JAKAJN010000116.1 GCA_021813725.1 bacterium
ACGCCCAGTGCTCGATCGGTTCGTGTTCACCGGCACCCTGCACACGGCGGCGCGCTCGTGGGCGCTCGACGGCGTGAACGTCGTCCCGACGAGCGGACAGGGGCTCGTGCTCTGGCTGCCAGAAGCCAACAGCAAGGTTCGAACCGACTCATTGCGTACCGCCCGGCAATTGCGGCTCACCGTGGTGCGCGGGAGTTGGCGCGACTCGCTGGCCCTGCGCGGACGCGGCGCCGTCACCGCCGCCGACTCGACGCCGTTGATGGCCGGCGAAGGCGCGCTGGTGGCCTATGGTGCGTCCACCGCGCGGCTCGATTCGATCGCGCGCATCCGGACGACCTTCGATGTGCATCCGTCGTGGGTGCCGGCGGTGGGCGGCCTGGATCAGCTGGTGGGTGGCTGGCCGGTGATCCTGCGCGACGGCATTCCGTTCGTCGAGCAATCCGCCACGCAGGAATTCACCGCGACGGGCAACGCCAACGGGCGCCATCCGCGCAGCCTGATCGGGTTCGATGCGGACACCAGCCATCTGTACCTCGTGGCGATTGACGGCCGCTCCGCGGCGAGCGTAGGGATGACCCTGACCGAGGCCGCCGACTTTCTGCGAGGCTTCGGCGTGGCGCATGCACTCAATCTCGACGGCGGCGGCTCCACCACGTTGCTCATTGACGGCCGTGTCGTGAGCACGCCGAGCGACAAGACTGGGGAGCGGACGGTGGCCAACGCCCTGCTGATCGAGGAACGGCGCGCCCCGCGCTGACTTCCCCATCGCCGGACGGATGAAGTCCGGGGGCTCCGGACACCACGGCAAGCATTCTCCTCTTGTAGCCGGACTTTCCGCGACGGCACCTTGAATCGGGGACCTTGGCAGCAGTGCCTTCCCGATGGCGCCGGCGTCAGTCGCGTTGTGCCGGCATCGAGAGCGCCAGCCGGTGCATGAA
The DNA here is from genome assembly GCA_021813725.1 of bacterium. GTDB lineage: Bacteria > Gemmatimonadota > Gemmatimonadetes > Gemmatimonadales > Gemmatimonadaceae > PNKL01. The sequence goes on from JAKAJN010000116.1 coordinate 939, forward strand.
CTCAGTCTCGCCATGGAAATCGGACGGCTCGCCGAGGCAAAGCTTGGCGCGTCGGTGGCGCAGTGCGTGGCGGTGGGGGTGGAAGTGGGGCGCCGCAGCGGCGTCGAGCCGTCGGCGCTCGAGTTCTGTCTCGAGTCCGTCTTGAGCACCCCGCCGTGGACGGGGGCGCGTCCCGTGCTGATCAGCGCGGACGACGACCGCTTCTTGCTCACCTGGGTCGAGGTGGAGGACGATGACAGTCCGCCGGATTGAGCTGCACGAGCGCATCATGGCGCGCAACAACGAGCTGGCCGCCGCCGTGCGCGCGCGGCTCGCGACGCACGGCGTGACGGCCATCAACCTGATGTCGTCGCCCGGGTCGGGCAAGACAACCTTGCTGGAGCGCACATTGGCCGAACTCGGCGAGGCGCTCGACATCGCGGTCGTGACCGGCGACTGCCAGACGCAGAACGACGCCGACCGACTCGCTGCGCACACGCGACGGCTCGTGCAGGCCATCGTCACGGGGGGCATCTGCCATCTCGATGCCCTCCAGGTGAGTGATGCGCTCGACCACCTGGACCTCGCGCAGACGCGCCTGCTGATCATCGAGAATGTCGGCAACCTCATCTGTCCGTCGGCGTGGGACCTGGGCGAACAGACGCGGGTGCTGCTCTTCTCGGTCACCGAGGGCGAGGACAAACCCGTGAAATACCCCCGGATGTTCGAGTCGGCGAACTGGGTGGTCTTCACCAAGACCGACCTCCTGCCGTACGTGCCGTTCGACACCGAACGTGCGGTGCAGCACTGCCTGCGCGTGAATCCTGCGGTGCGCTTCCTTTTCGTGTCGGCGATGACCGACGGCGGGCTGGATGAGTGGTTCAGCTTCATCCGCCGTGAGGTGGCGCCGGTGGCGCCGGTGTGATGGAGGCGTCCGCGCTGCGGGTCGCACGGCGCCTGACGGTGAACGGCGTCGTGCAGGGCGTTGGCTTCCGCCCGTTCGTCCATCGCCTTGCCGCGCGACTCGGCCTCGCCGGCTGGGTGCGCAACGTCGCCGGGACGGTGGAGATTCACCTTGAGGGTGACGCGCCTCAGATGGATGCGTTCGAGTCGGCGCTGCGCGCGGAGGCCCCGCCGATCGCGCGCATTGACGACGTGCACAGCATCGTCGCGGTGGCCGACGGCGCGGACGGCTTTTCGATTGCCGCGAGCGCCGATGCCGACAGCGCGCGTCCGGTGCCGCCGGACGTCGCCACCTGTCCGGAGTGCGAGCGGGAACTATTCGACCCGGCGAACCGTCGCCATCGGCATCCCTTCATCACCTGCACGGCGTGCGGCCCGCGCTTCACGATCATTGACAGTCTGCCGTACGATCGCGAACGCACGTCGATGAAGGCGTTCGCCGCGTGTGCGCGGTGCACCGCGGAGTATGCGGCGCCGGAGGACCGGCGGTATCACGCCGAGACGCTGGCCTGTCCGTCGTGCGGGCCTCGCGTCTGGTTCGAAGGCGCCGATGGCGGCGGCCGCGCCGACGGTGACAAGGCGGTGCTGCTCGCCGCCACGGCTCTGCGCATGGGCGCGGTGCTCGGCGTGCGCGGACTTGGCGGTTTCCACCTCGCCGTGGACGCCACCAACGACAGTGCGGTGCGGCGCCTGCGAAGCCGCAAGCATCGCGATGCCAAGCCGCTGGCGGTGATGGTGCGCACGCTCACGCAGGCGCGCGCCGTCGCGCGCATCAACGACCGCGAGGCCGCCGCGCTGCAGTCCAGCGCTCGACCGATCGTGCTGCTGCGCCCGCGCGAGGGCGCGCCGCTCGCACCGGCCATTGCGCCGGGGCTCGATCGCGTGGGCCTGATGCTCGCCTACTCGCCGCTGCACCATCTGCTGCTGCATGCGACGGACCGGCCGCTGGTAATGACGAGCGGCAATCTGAACGAGGAGCCGATCGCGATCGGCGTGGACGAAGGGCGCGCGCGGTTGCGCTCGCTGGTGGATGCCTTCCTGCTCCACGATCGCGACATCGTCTCGCGCTGCGACGACTCCGTCGTGCGTGTCGCCGAATCGCACGACATCCTGATGCGGCGCGCGCGTGGCTATGCGCCAGTGCCGATTTTCCTGCCGGCCGCTTCGCCCGCGCCCCTCGTGGCTGTCGGCCCACACCTCAAGAACACCTTCTCCCTCGTGCGTACCGATCGGGCCTTCGTCAGCCCGCACATCGGCGACCTCGAGGGGATTGAGGCGTTGGAGCACTGGCAGGGCGCCTACACCCGCTACCGTCGCCTCTTCCGCGTCGAACCCACCATCGCCGTGCGCGACCTGCATCCGGGCTATCTCTCCACGCGCATCGCGGAGGAGTTGGGGCTCTCGCGGGTGATTGCGGTGCAGCACCACCACGCCCACATCGCCGCGGTCGCCGCCGAGCATGGCGTGACGGATCCTGTCGTCGGGCTCGCGTTCGACGGCACCGGCTTCGGCGATGACGGCAACGTGTGGGGAGCCGAGGTGCTGGTGTGCGACCTGTCCGGGTATCAGCGGCTCGCGCAGTTGCGCTACGTGTCCTTGCCGGGGGGCGACCTTGCGGCGCGCGAGCCCTGGCGCGTCGCCGTGGGCTACGAGGCCCTCGCGGGGTGGCAGTCCGATGCCTTTTCGCTTGCGTACTACGGAATTCCGCTCGCGCAGCGCTCGAGCGTGCAGCAGCAGGTGGAGCGCGGCATCAACGCGCCGCTCGGCTCGTCCATGGGGCGGCTGTTCGATGCCGCCGCCGCGGTGCTCGGCGTTCGCCGTCATTCGTCCTTCGAGGGGCAGGCCGCGATGGAACTCGAGGCGCTCGCGGGCGATCAGCCCGCCGCGCCGCTGCCGTTTCCGACGTACGAGGCGGAGGGCCGCCTGCACCTCGATCCGGTGCCGCTGCTCATTGCGCTCGGCGAGGGACGAAAGCACGGCGTGGATGTCGCACTGCTCGCCGCCCGCTTCCATGAGAGCATCGTGGAGGCGTCGGTGGATCTCGCGCGGCTCGTGGCCGGCAGTTACGGGCTTGGCACCGTCGCGCTTGGCGGCGGCGCCTTCCAGAACGCGCGGCTTCTTTCGCGGATTGCGTGCCGGCTCACCGAAGCGCGGCTGCGCGTGCTCGTGCCGCGCGAGCTCAGCCCCAACGACGGCGCCATCAGCTATGGACAGGCCGCCGTCGCCTCCTGGCTTCTCTCCCGCGAATAGCCCCCTTCCGCCTTCTCGACTCATGTGCCTCGGCGTGCCAGGCCAGATTCAGACCATCCGTGACGACGGCGGGCTCACGATGGGCGTCGTGGACTTCGGCGGCGTGCGCCGCGACGTCTGCCTGCACTACGTGGCCGACGAGGTGGCCGTCGGCGACTACGTAATCGTGCACGTCGGATTCGCCATTGCACGTCTCGATGAAGGCGAGGCGCAGCGAACACTCCTCGCCCTGCGTGACCTGGAGCGAAGCGCCGCGTGTGACGAACAGGACACCGATGCCGCCGACGCGGCGAGTCCGACGTGAAGTATCTGACCGAGTTCCGCGACGCCGGCGCGGCGCGGAGGCTCCTCGCGGAAATCACCGCGCGCGCCACGCGATGCTGGACGCTGATGGAAGTGTGCGGCGGGCAGACGCACACGATTGTGCGCAATGGCCTCGACGAGCTGCTGGCGGGCTCCGTGGAGATGATCCACGGGCCGGGGTGTCCCGTCTGCGTGACGCCGCTTGAACAGATTGACAAGGCGCTCTCGATCGCCGAGCGCGAGGAAGTGATCTTCACGTCGTTTGGCGACATGCTGCGCGTTCCGGGAAGCGCCAGCGACCTGCAACAGGTGCGTGCCCGCGGCGGCGACGTGCGCGTGGTCTACTCGCCGCTCGACGCCCTGGCCATTGCGCGGCAGAACCCCGACCACGAGGTGGTCTTCTTTGCGGTCGGCTTCGAGACCACCGCACCGGCCAACGCGATGGCGGTCTGGCGCGCACGAGAACTGGGCATCCGCAACTTCAGCGTGCTCGTCTCGCACGTCACGGTGCCTCCAGCACTCACGGCCATCCTCGGGGCGCCGGACAATCGCGTGCAGGGGATTCTGGCTGCTGGCCACGTCTGCGCCGTAATGGGATGGGAGGAGTACGAACCGATCGCCGCCACGCACCGCGTGCCGATCGTCGTCACGGGCTTCGAGCCGGTGGACATTCTTCAGGGGATCGCCCTGGCGGTCGCGCAGTTGGAGCGCGGCGAGCACCGCGTGGAGAACCAGTACGCACGCTCGGTCCGCCGCGCGGGGACGCCGATGGCGCGCGCCCGGGTGGCCGAGGTGTTTGAAGTAGCCGACCGCGCGTGGCGCGGCCTCGGCGAGCTGCCCCGCAGCGGCCTGCGCTTGCGTGACGCCTTTGCCGCTTTCGACGCGGAGCAGCGGTTTGGCGTCGCCACGCTACATGTCAGCGAGTCGGCGGCGTGCCGCGCCGGCGACGTGCTGACGGGTCGCATCCGCCCGACGCAGTGCGAGGCGTTCGGGGCGACCTGCACTCCCGAGCGCCCGCTCGGGGCGCCGATGGTCTCGGCCGAGGGAGCGTGTGCGGCCTACTATGGGCTCGCCAGACACCGCCGGCAGGAACCGTCGGGAGGGGTGCCGTGACGCCACGCGCGCCCACCATCCTGCAGTGTCCCGTCCCGCTCGACGATGCCGATCGGGTGCTGCTCGGACACGGGTCAGGCGGACGGCTCAGCGCGCAGCTGCTCGCGCGTCATTTCCTGCCGCAGTTCGACAACCCTGCGCTCGCGGCGCTCGGAGATGCATCTGTCATCGCGACCCCCGCTGCGGAACTCGCCGTCTCCACCGACTCATTCGTGGTGCATCCCGTCGAGTTTCCCGGCGGCAACATCGGTACGCTCGCCGTCAATGGCACGCTCAACGATGTCGCCATGATGGGGGCGCGTCCGATCTGCCTGACGGCCGGCTTCGTGCTCGAGGAAGGTCTCTCCTTTGCGGTGCTCGACCGCGTCATCGCCGAAATGGCGCGCGCGGCGCTCGCGGCAGGCGTCGCCATCGTGGCGGGCGACACCAAGGTGGTGGGGCGGGGCCAGGCTGACGGCCTCTACATCAACACGACCGGACTCGGCGCTGTGGATCCGGCGTTCCGGCCGGCTCCGTCGCGCACGCAAGCCGGCGACGCGATTCTCATCTCGGGCCCGGTCGCACGCCACGGCATGGCGATCATGGCGGCACGCGAAGGACTCGCGCTCGAGAGTGCGATCACGAGCGACACCGCCTGTCTGCTGCCGCTCGTGGACGCCCTGCGCCCACTCGGTTCGGCGGTGCACGCGCTGCGCGACCCGACGCGCGGCGGCGTTGCCAGCGCGCTCAACGAGATCGCCGCGGCGTCGCGGGTGGAAGTGGAGATTGTCGAGGGCGCCGTTCCCGTGCCGGGCGATGTTGCCGCCGCGTGCGAAGTACTCGGCCTCGACCCGCTCTTCGTCGCCAACGAAGGGGTCATGGTGGTGTTCGTCGCCGACAACGCCAGCGACTCGGCCCTGCAGATCATGCGGGCGCACCCACTGGGCGCCGCGGCGGCGCGCATTGGCCGCGTCCTCGACGCGCATCCGGGCATGGTCGCGATGCGGACGGCGCTGGGGAGCACGCGCATCGTGGATCTCCTCCCGGGAGACCAACTGCCGCGGATTTGCTGATGCGCGGGCGTCGCGGTAGGGCTTGAGCCGGCCGGTTCCGGAAGCGAGCTTCTGCAGTCGCCATAGGAGGCATCGTGTCGCACTCGCCCGGCTTTGTTGCGCTCGTGGATTCCCTGAGACCACGTGTCACGGAAGTGACGATCGCCCACGCGCGCGAACGTCAGGCGCAGGGCGCACACTTGGTGGACATTCGCGAGCAGAGCGAGTGGGCGGCGGGGCACGCTGCCGGAGCGACCTACCTGGGCAAGGGCGTGATCGAGCGCGACATCGAAGGGCGCATTCCCGACAAGGACGCCGAGATCATCCTCTACTGCGGCGGCGGATATCGTTCGGTGCTGGCGGCGGATTCGCTGCAGCGCATGGGATACACGAATGTCAGCTCGATGATGGGTGGATGGCGCGAGTGGAGCGCTTGCGGGGCACCGACGGAGTAGTGGCGCCGCGAACGCGGCGGAGCGATCATCGTAGCGCGGACAGCGTCTGTTTCCCCTCACTGACGGAGCGACCATGCTGAAGGAGTTCACCGCTTTTCTGAAGCAGTACGGCGTCATCGGCCTGGCCATCGCGGTCATCCTCGGCGGCAAACTCAACGACCTCGTCACGGCGGTGGTGGGTGGCATCCTGATGCCGGTCGTCGGGCGCGTCACGCCGAGCGGCAATTGGCGCGACGCCATCTGGTCGGTGGCCGGCATCAACTTCGAGATTGGCAAGGTGATCGGCGCCGGCATCGACTTCATCATCGTCGCATTCATCGTCTTCTGGGTCGCGAAGAAGATCTTGCGCGAGGAATCGGTGGGCAAGAAATAGCGCGTGGCCGCCCCCCGTGATGCGCACCGGAGCTCGCCTGGCGGCCGAGTTGCGCCGGGCGTGGAACGGCAGCCCGTGGCACGGACCGTCGGTGCGCGACGTTCTCGGCCGCCTCACTGCCGCCGACGCCGCGACGCGCAGTGTGCGCGGGTCGAACACCCCGTGGCAGTTGGTGCTCCACCTCACGACGTGGGTGGAAGTTGCGCTGTGCCGCATTGACGACCCGGCATACGATCCGCTGGAGTCGATGAACTTCCCTGAGCCGCGGGCGCGTGACGCCGGCCAGTGGACGCGTGATGTGGACGCGCTGGGCTCGACCATCGAGCGCCTGGCCCAGCGCGTCGCCACGATGTCGGACGCCGAACTCGATGCGCCGGTCGGGGCACGTGGCTACACGTACACGACCATGCTCGACGGCGAGGCCCAGCATCTGGCGTACCACGCCGGACAGGCGGCGATGCTCGCGCGGTCGCGGGACGTGGCGCCGCTGCTGGCGCCCGCTCCGGTCTTTCCGCTCAGCGCGGTCGTGTTGGCGGAGCTGGTGCACCGG
>JAKAJN010000117.1 GCA_021813725.1 bacterium
ATGCTCGTCACGGCCTCCGGAAGATCGCTCCCGGCCCGCAGGATGCGCGACCCCCCGGTGGCGCGGTCGACGGCGATCACTCCGAACGGGCCGCCCGCCCAGAGGGTGCGGGCGTCGGCGGCGAGCGCGTCAATCTCGCCAACGGCGCGCCAGGGTGTGGCGGCAAACGGTTCGTGCCAGGCCCCGCTCCGCAGGGAGAAGGCGAGCACACCATCGGCAAGCGCGACAAAGACCAGCGAGTCGGCGCCGGCGATGGCGCGCACCGGCTGGCGCAGTCTCGACTCTGTGGCCAGCGCCGCGGGGCGCACGACGCGCGCCTCCGGTCCCGGAGGGAGCAGCAGCAGCCCCGCATCGCTTCCAATCCAGACCGTGTCCCCCGTGGCATAGAGAGCGCGCACGGGGGCACGGGGCACGGCCGGCATCGCCTCCGCCATCCCCCTGCGCTCCGCGGAATCAGTCGCGAGGACACTGAGCCCCGCATCGGTGCCCACCCACAGTCCGTCGCGGCGCGCGAGAAGCGCGAGCACGACGTCACCGGAGAGTCCGCTGATGGCGGAGAAGGTGCGCGCGCCGCCACCGTCGAGCGGAATGCGATAGAGGCCGCGCGTCGTCCCCATCCACATCGTCCCCGCGTCCACGGTGAGCGCCGTGGCGCGGGCGCCGCCGAAACCGCGATGCGTGACGTCGTCCAGCCAGCGCCACTGCTGCAGGTCGCGCGACGCGAAGGTAACGGCGAAGCGCGGCTCCACACCGCGTGCCGCCGGCGCAATCCAGATGCCGTCGGCGGCGCGGGCGAGCGCGCCGGCGCCCTCCGCAGCCAGTCCGTACGGCTGGGCCTCGGCGTGATTGAAGAGCGGGTCGACCTGAAAGAGTCCGCCGCCGTTGGTGCCGAGCCACACCTCACTGCGATCGGGGGCGCGCGCGCCTGAGATGACCGGGTACGACTGCAGCGACGCGTCGTCGCGCGTCAGCAGGCGGCCAAACGACTCGACGGCCGGGAACTCGCGGTACACTGCTTCGAGCGACGGCACGCGCAGCCGCGCAGGGAGCGGCCCCGCCGGCGCGCGGGTGATGAAGGACGTGAGCGGCTGCAGCGTCCACGCCCCCATCGTCGAAATCAACCAGGCACTGTCGTCATCCGGATCGACCGCGATGCGCCGCACGAGTGCGGGCTCGAATCCTCCGTCGCGGGTGAATGGTGGCAGCCAGGCGTGCCGGTCACGGTCGTAGACGATGATCGCGTCGGCGGTCGCGCCGTAGATGAATCGCCGCGCCACGGCCACCGCTCGGACGACAGTGCCGCGCGTGATGGTCACGCGATCCTCGCGCAGCACCGCCCCGGCAAAGGCGCGGCGGGGCGCCGTCCCGCCGCCGACACCGCCGGGCCTCGGCGGCGGCCCGCAGGCGACGCCGAGCAGCGTTGCGACGGTGATGAGTAGTGCGTTACGTGGCGTAATAGCAGACACGCTCACCGTTCCCCGACGGCGGCGAGTTCCGCCAGCACATACGGAGCCGGCGCACCGGGCTCGCTCAGCCAGGCGGCGCGCAGGGCATCGAGCACGTCGTCGAGCGTCACGCCGCGGACGGCGCCGTCCGGTGCGGCCAGTTCGGCGGCGCGCCCGTGAATCCACGCCGCCGCCGCGCCAGCGTGCAGCGCGTCACCGCACTGCGCGAGCAGCGTCACCGCGATGCCGGCGAGCAGGTCGCCGCTCCCGCCCTGGCCCAGCACCGGTGTGCCACTCGCGCTGACCATGCGCCGGCCGTCGGGGGCCGCAATCACCGTCGGGACGCCCTTCAGCAGTACTGCGGCACCGGCCGCCGCGGCCAGTGGCGCCGCAACCTCGAAGCGCTGCGCATTCACGACCGCCGCATCGGCGCCGGCGAGGCGCGCGAACTCCAGCGGATGCGGCGTCAACAGGGCGGCCCGTGCGCCGATGAGCGACTTCACCGTGGCCGGCTCGCCGCCAAATGCGTTGAGCGCATCGGCGTCCAGCACGACCGGCACGGTCGTCTGGCGCAGGACGCGCTCCACCAGAGGGCGCGCGCCGTCGCCGCGTCCGAGCCCGGGACCGATGAGCACGGCGTCCGCCCATGCGTCGAGCGCCGCGGCCTCGCTGTCGTTCGCGGGCCACGCCGCGGCGACCGCCTCGGGGAGCGCCCGCTGCACGAGATCGATGTTCTCCGGGTCCACGACCAGCTTCACGAGGCCGACACCGCTGCGCAGCGCGGCGCGAGCGGCCAGGAGCACGGCGCCGGCCATGCCACGCGCGCCGCCGACAATCGCCACCTTCTTGCGCGCCCCCTTGTGCGCATCGGCGGCGATGCGCGGCACGAACTCGCGCACGAATGCCGCGTCGGCCAGCCGCGGCGCGCCGTCGTTCAGCTCGGCGTGCGCGCCGAGTCCGATGTCCACGACGACGATGTTGCCGCACCAGTCGCGCGCGAGCAGGTGGCCGCGCTTCATCGTGCCGAAGGTGACGGTGAGGTCGGCGCGCGGGGCGCCCTCGTGGGCGCCCGTGGCGGCGTCGAGTCCGCTCGGTACGTCGAGCGCCACGACGAACGCGCCGCCACGGCGCGCCGCGCCGATCATCTCGCACGCCGCGGCAACCTCTCCGCGCGGCGCGCCGCGCGCGCCGGTGCCGAGCAGGCCGTCCACCACCACGCCCGGCGCACTGAGCGGAGCGGCTACTGCTTGCAACCGATCGGCCGCCGCCGCTTTCGCGGCGCGCGCGTCGTCGGTGCGCGGCGCCTCGACCTCGACGACGCGCACGGGCACGCCCTGACTGGCCAGTTCGCCCGCCACGACCCACGCGTCGCCACCATTGTTGCCGCCCCCGGCGTAGATCACCACGCCCGCCGCGCGCGCGCGTTCGCCGGCGTGTCGCATCAGCTCGGCGGTCGCGTGTTGTCCGGCCGCATGCATCAGCGCGCGCGACGGCACCCCGGCCGCGATCGCCCGCGCATCACGCTCGGCGGCCTGCTCGGCGGTGACCACCTGCACGGGACGCATGTCAGGCGCGGTCAGCTGACCGCGGCGGCGTTCCACGGATAGTTGCGGTCGAACGCCAAGTCGAACTCGAAGATGTCCACGAAGTCGTCGCGGCTGTCCGTCGGCTGGGCCAGGAGCAGGCCGAGGTCGACGAGCGCGAAGACGATGTCGCCGAAATGCACCGTGGAGGTCACGCCCCAGTGCTCGAGCACCAGGCGCGAGAGGACGCCGTATCGTTCGAGGGCCAGGTCGCGGCAGGCTTCGACAAGTTCGCGCCCCGAGAGGTGTCGCCGTTCGGACTGGCGCGCCTGCGCAAATTCGAGCGCCGAGAGGACAAAGAGGAAGGCGCGCTCGTCGAACCGCGGTTCGCGAACGCGAATGCGGTCCATCACCCCGTCACGAAACGCCAGCTCTGACACCCGTCGGCCTCCGGCTACCGGTGCATACAAAATGACGCGCGGTTCCGGGGAGGACAACGGTCGGGGGCCTCCGCGTCGCTTCGGACCTCCGGGCCTCCGGTGGCGATCAGACCACGGCCCTGACACCGGGATACAGCGGGAACTCCGCGGTCAGCGCGCGCACCTTCTCGCGCACCAGTGCGTGCACCGCGGTATCCTCGGGCGCCTTGAGCACGTCGTCGATCAATTCGGCCACGCGCATCATCTCCGCCGTCCCCATCCCGCGCGTCGTCAGCGCCGGCGTGCCAAGCCGAATGCCGCTCGTGACAAACGGCGACTGCGTCTCCTTGGGCACGGTGTTCTTGTTCACCGTGATCCCCGACTTGTCGAGCGCCTGCTCGGCCAGCTTGCCGGTCAGATTCTTGTTGCGCAGGTCGACGAGCAGCAGGTGATTGTCGGTGCCGCCGCTCACGATGTGGTAGCCCCGCGCGGCCAGCGCGGCGGCCAGCGCCTGCGCATTCTCCACCACGCGCTTGGCGTACTCCTTGAAATCATCCTGCAGCGCCTCGCCGAACGCGACGGCCTTGGCGGCAATGCAGTGTTCCAGCGGTCCGCCCTGCAGACCGGGGAAGACGGCCTTGTCGATCGTCTTGGCGTGCTCGGCCTTGCAGAGAATCATCCCGCCGCGCGGACCGCGCAGCGTCTTGTGCGTCGTCGTGGTCACCACGTCGGCGTGCGGCACGGGCGACGGATACACGCCGGCGGCGACGAGCCCGGCGAAGTGCGCCATGTCCACCATCAGGATGGCGCCGACCTCCTTGGCGATCTCGGCAAACCGGGCGAAGTCGAGCACCCGCGAGTACGCCGAGTAGCCGGCGATGATCATCTTCGGCTTGTGCTCGCGCGCGAGCGCCTCGACCTCGTTCATGTCGATAAGGCCGTCATCGTTCACGCCGTACGCAACGACGTGGTACAGGAGGCCGGAGAAGTTCACCGGCGAGCCGTGCGTGAGGTGGCCGCCCATCGAGAGGTTCAGGCCGAGCACCGTATCGCCCGGCTTGAGGAAGGCGAGATAGACGGCGGCGTTGGCCTGCGCGCCCGCGTGCGGCTGCACGTTGGCGTGATCGGCATTGAAGAGCTTCTTGGCGCGGTCAATGGCGAGCTGCTCGACCTTGTCCACCACTTCGCAACCGCCGTAGTAGCGCTTGCCGGGCAGCCCTTCGGCGTACTTGTTGGTGAGCGGCGAGCCGAGCGCTTCGAGCACCGCCGGCGAGACGAAGTTTTCGCTGGCGATCAGCTCGAGCCCGTCGCTCTGGCGCGCAATCTCCTCTTCGATGTAGCCGGCGATCTCGGCGTCCTGGGCACGCAGCGCGTCCCCGGGCGGGCACCGATCCCACGACATCCACGACTGGCTCACTGCTCCTCCTCGCGCTCGATCTTCTCGATGCGGCGTTCGTGCCGGCCGCCCTCGAAGGGCGTGTCCAGCCAGGTCTTGAGAATGTCCACGCCCTGTTCGGCGGTGACGAACCGCGCCGGCAGGACGAGGATGTTGGCGTTGTTGTGCAACCGGGCGAGCGCGGCGATTTCCTGCGACCATGCCACCGCCGCGCGCACATGCGGATGGCGATTGGCGGCGTACGACATGCCCAGCCCGGTGCCGCAGATCAGCACGCCACGCTGGGCCTGCCCCGTCTCCACCTCGCGCGCCACCGGATGCGCGTAATCGGCGTAGTCGGTGGACGCCGCCGTGTGCGTGCCGACGTCCTCGACATCATACCCGAGCGCGCCGAGCGCGGCCTTGAGCGTCTCCTTCAGCTCGAAGCCCGCGTGGTCGGCGCCGATCGGGATGCGCTCGCGCGTCATGACTTCCGCGGCCACTGCGGCCAGGTCCGCATGAGGCCGCGAATGGCGGCAATGCGCTGCTCGGCGAGTTTGTCGGCGGCGAGATAGGAGAGGATCCCCTGCTCCTTCGCGATCTGGTAGACGCTGAGCGTCGTGTCGAAGATCTCGTCGGCCTTGCGCAGGGCGCGCTCGCGCGTCCAGCCCGCCACCTCGCCATAGACGTTGATGACACCGCCGGCGTTGGCGACAAAGTCCGGCCCGTACAGAATGCCGCGCTGCTCCACCGCTTCGCCGTGTTTGGCGGGAACGTGCAACTGATTGTTGGCGCCGCCGCAGACGATCTCGACGTTGAGCTTGGGAATCGTGTCGTCATTGAGGACCGCCCCCAGCGCGCACGGGGCGAAGATGTCGCCCTTGGCACTGTAGATGGCGTCGCCCTCGACGGCCGTCGCCCCATACTCCTTGACCATCGCCTGCACCTTCTCGGGGCGAATGTCGGTCACGACGAGCTTCGCACCCGCCTTGTGCAGTTCGCCGCAGAGATAGTGGCCGACATTGCCGACGCCCTGCACGAGCACCGTCTTGCCGGTGAGATCCGACGTGCCCCAGCGGAACTGCGCCGACGCCTGAATGGCGCGGAAGACGCCGCGCGCGGTCACCGGCGACGGATCGCCCGACTTGTTGGCGAGACCGGCGACGTACTCCGTCTCCATATGGACGTAGTCCATGTCGGTGGTGCCGGTGCCGACATCCTCGGCGGTCACGTAGCGGCCGCCGAGCGACTCCACGAAGCGCCCGTGCGCGCGGAAGATCAGCTCGCGATTGGCCGTGCGGTTGTCGCCGATGATCACCGACTTGCCGCCGCCGAGGTTGAGCCCGGCCACGGCATTCTTGTAGGTCATGCCGCGCGCGAGGCGCAGGGCGTCGGTGATGGCCTCTTCATCGGTGGCGTAGTTCCAGAAGCGCGTGCCACCGAGCGCGGGGCCCAGCGTGGTGTCGTGGATCGCGATGATGCCGCGGTATCCGGCCGACCGATCCTGGCACAGGACCACCTGTTCGTGGCCCATGTCGGACATGGTGTCGAAGATTTGCATGGGAGAGGCAGACGGAAGACGGAAGACGGGAGACGGAAGACGGGAGACGGTGCAGGCGCAACGCGCAGGCGTTCCGCCTTCACTGCTACGGATATCTCAAATCTATGCTGAGGCTTGCCCGAAGGGGTGCGACACGGCATCAGGGAAAGCAGAAACGCCTGTCCGGCATTCCCGTCTACGGTCTGCCGTCTCCCGTCTCCCGTCTCCCGTCTCCCGTCGTACGTCTACCGTCCACCCGTCAGCGCCGCCCTTCCAATCACGATCCGCTGAATCTCCGACGTCCCCTCGTAGATCTCCGTGACCTTCGCGTCGCGAAAGAGCTTCTCCACGGGATAGTCTGTCGTGTACCCGTAGCCGCCGAAGACCTGGATGGCGTTGGTGGTCACCCACATCGCCGTCTCGGTGGCGAAGAGCTTGCACATCGCCGCGTACTCGGTGACGGCCTCGCCGCGGTCCTTCGCGGCCGCCGTGGCGTGCAGCAGCGAGCGCGCCGCGTTGATGCGCGTGGCCATGTCGGCCAGCTTGAACTGGATGCCCTGGAACTCGCCGATCGGCCGGCCGAACTGCTCCCGCTCTCGCGCGTACGCTGCCGCGTGTTCGTAGGCGGCGCGGGCGATGCCGAGCGCCTGCGCGGCGATGCCGAGCCGCCCGGATTCGAGCGACTGCATGGCGTAGACGAAGCCGAGCGACGCATCGCCCAGCAGCCGATCACCCGGCACCCGCAGGTTGTCAAACACGAGCTGCACGGTCTCCGACGCGCGCAGCCCCATCTTGTTTTCCTTCTTGCCAACCCGGAAGCCGGGAAGATCGGGCGTGATGATGAATGCCCCGATGCCCTTGCCGCCGCGTCGCGCCTCGGGCGTGTCGGTGCGCGCCATCGCCAGGATCACACTGGCGTGAGCGCCCGCCGAGATCCACGACTTCGTGCCGTTGAGCACCCAATCGTCGCCGTCGCGCACCGCCTGCGTGCGCAACGCGGACGCGTCGGAACCGGCGTCGGGCTCCGAGAGCGCGAACGCGCCGAGCTTCTCGCCGCGCGCGAGCGGTCCGAGAAACTCCGCCTTCTGCCCGTCGCTCCCGTACTTCAAGATCATCTGCGTCGGCAGCGAGTTGTGAACGCTCATCAGGACGCCGACTGACGCGTCAGCCGCCGAAATCTCCTCGAGCGCCAGCAGATACGTCGCCGTGTCGAGGGCGAGCCCGTCGTACGCCTCGGGGAGCATCATCCCGAGGAAGCCCAGCTCGCCGAGCTTGCGCACCAGCGTCGCGTCGAAATGCGCGTCGCGGTCCCACTGGGCCGCATACGGCGTCACCTCGGCGGCGCAGAACTCGCGCGCGGTGTCAATGATCGCGCGTTGGGTTTCCGACAGGTGCAGGAGCGGAGTCATGATGACGGCAGACGGGTGACGGGTGACGAACGGCAGATGCGAGAAGGACGGCGCCGAACGAGAGACGGGAGGCGGCCGTATTCCTTCCGTCTCCCGTCCTCCGTCTCCCGTCAGTACAAGTAGAAGCCGCGCCCCGCTTTGCGCCCCACCCACCCCTGCGCAACGTACTTTCGGAGCAACGGACACGGCCGGTACTTC